>JAFTSU010000022.1 GCA_017467105.1 Clostridia bacterium | reverse complement strand
AAGCTCGGTATCTTCTGCGTCAGATACGTCAAGACCGAAGTCCTGCATAAGTCCAAGTCTGAAGCCGTCCTTTGCCTCCGGATCGTAGCTGATGGATATATCTCCGCCCTCGGGCATCATCATTCTGAGATATTTCTTTAACTCCTCTGCCGCATAATCTATAGGAGAGGCGGAAGTGATTTTGCGTATTTTCAACATATTCGAGTATCCTTTCTATTTCGCATCTTGGTTAAAGGTCCTTGAGACGTTTGAAGCTAATATAATGTTATCATCGATTACGCAGCAAACAGCGCACTGAGGTCATCTGTTTTATCGTGTCCGAGGCGGATTTCCGCCTCGGAATAGGTTTATATCTCGGTTATTGCGTTTTCGAGCTTCGATTCGAACACGTTGATCATTCTGTTGTAGCGGCTGAAGTAGAGGGAGTGATCGTAGAAGGTTTCTATCTCGCACTCGTGCTTGCCGAATGATATACGAAGCTCGGCAAACTTCTCGGACGCTCCCTTGTCGTCACCAACAGCCTTAAGCTTAAGAACCTCTGCCAGCTTCATACACAGCTCCTGATGATACTCAAGGAGTCTGACGGATACCGTTCTTACTCTGTAATCGGAGTTGTAGTGGCTCTCTATAAGAGCGCGACCCTCCGCGAGAACGCCGTCCAAAGCGTCAAGGCTCTTTGCGTACTCCGGGTTGTAGAAGACAGATACGTTTACGTTTGAGCTGTTCGCGCCCTCGAGATAGCTTACGTTAAATATTTTACCTACCTTTTCAAGATAATCGTAGAACCTTTTCCAATCCTTGCCAAATGCGTGCGAGAAGTAATCCTCCGCGATTTCCTCGGCGGTAAGGGAGGTATCAAAGAGGCTTCTTCCATAGGTATAGAACGCAAGACCTGTGGGGAAGAATGAGCGCTGAGAGCCATCCTCAACAACGCCGTTCACGGCATGCTCCTTATATACTCTTACGTCCTCGTTTATTCTGCGCGAAAGCTCGATGCCGCCAAGATCGCAGCACTGATGCCACCAGAAGTGATACTCGTAGGAGAACGCCGCGCCGCGCCAGAACTTTTTCCACTCTGCAAAGTACGCAAGATACTCCTCAAGAGATCCCGGAAGAGTTAGCTTGTTAAGCACGAAGGGCTTGGGCTTTGAGGTAACTCCGCCCTCGGGCAGAGTCATAAGATAGCTACGGGAGATGGGAGCTAAAAGAATAGCGAATCTTTCAGGGTTCTTGATCCTCTCGGTAACGGGAGGCCATGTGGTATCAACGTAAACGATGAAAACGATACGGGTGTTAAGACCCTTTGCCGAAAGAGCATCGTCAATATCGTTCATCAGAACCATATACCAGTCGGAGGGAGTCTTCTTTCTGCACTCGTCACACTCGCAGTGGTTGTTATACGCATCGGCAAGCCAAACGTGCAGGTAGTCTATGTTGGAGTGACCTTCAGCGTAGCTTGCAACGTAATCAGCAACCTTTTTACGCGCCTTGGGGTTTGACATACAGAAATTCGTGTTGATGGGCTGACCGCGGTAAAGCTTTCTCTCACCGTTTAGCATTGCAAGGAAATCGCGCGACTCCTCGGGCACTACAGATTCGTCGACCTTTGACCAAGCGTTTGCAGAATCGATGCCGAAGGGATCAATTGTAAATCCGTGTCCAATATCGTGGAATTGTAAACCGCGCTTTGCAATTTCAGCCTCACACTGTCTCTTCCACTGGAGAACCTGCCTGTCGGAGAGAGGCTCGGGATTGCGGTTTTCGGTGTTGTATATGTGATTGTAGTAGCTCTTGTAATAAGGGGTGGGAACGCGGAACTCAAGCATATAGACGTTCATACCGATCTTGGGTGTGAAGTCGATGGTCTCCAGCATATCAGCCTGGAACTCCGCGCCCTCGTTGCACTGTCCTCTGTAACGGCAGGAGGGCTTGAAGCGATACTTTACGGCTACAATATCCTGCATGGGAATAAACTCGCCGTCAACACCGGGCATAAGCCAGCGGCAACCATTCTGACGGAGATACTCGTATACGGTGAGCAGCACCGAACGGTAGTTTGAGCCTGCGATTATACCGCCCTCGGTGTCGCAATCTATGTAGAGAATATCGTCAAGCTCGGGCTCCTCTGCATCCGACACGTCAAGTCCAAAGTCCTGCATAAGACCGAGACGGAAGCCGTCGGTTGCACTTGGGTCGTATGCTATAGAAATATCCCCACCCTCGGGCATCATCATTCTTAGGTATTTCTTGAGCTCCTCAGCTGCGAAATCCACCGTGGTGTTTGACGTGATCTTGTTGATTTTAATCATTGTTGTTCTCCTCTCAAATAATCTCGCTGACAATAGATATTTCTTGTTTAATTGTTTTTTTATCGAATATATCGTTTTTCAAATACGTGAAGCATTGACAATGGTCAAAGTACGCCTGTATATCGCACTCCCTTTTTCCAAACTCCACGCGCATGCTCTCGAATTTTTCGTCTGCTGCATCGTCATTGCCGAGAGCCTTCTCATAGAGCGCATCCGCCAGCATACGAGTGTAATCCAGGTGATGCTCCAGCAGTCTTACAGATACCGTTCTCACACGGTAGTTGGAGTTGTAGTGGCTGTCTATCAGCCGCCGTCCCTTTTCCAGAGTCTCGCCGACGGTTGAGATCAGATCTGCCGTTTTTGGTGAGTAGAAGGGAGAGGCATTCCTATTCTCCGACAGCTTGCCCTGAAGGTAGCGATACTTTATTTTCGACTCAAGCTCGAGAAGATACTCGTAGAAATCCTTCCAATCCTCGCCGAATGCGCAAGAGAGGTATTCCTCTGAGATCTCTTTCGCGCTCAGACTGTCATCGTACAGAGATCTTGCGTATGTGTAGAAGGGGAGACCCGTGGGGAAGAAGGAACGCTGTGATCCGTCCTCGATAATGCCGTTAATTCCGTACTCATTATAGGTGCGTACGTCGTTGTTAATAACCTTAGATATCTCTATTCCCGTCATATCCAGATGCTGATGCCGCCAGAAGTGATATTCGTAGGAGAGGTTTGCTCCCTTCCATCCAGCCTTCTTCCAATCGGCAAAGTACGCAAGATATTCCTCAAGATCCTTTGGAAGCCTCAGCTTGTTTCTGACGTATGGCACGGTCTGCGCCTTTACTCCCCATTCGGGTAAGGTCATAGTGTAGTCTCGGGTTATAGGAGCGAAGAGCATAGAGAATCTCTTCTGGTTTTTGATCATCTCCTCGCTCGGAGCCCAGGAGGTATCGACGTAAACGATAAATACGATACGGGTGTCAAGAGCTCTTGCCGTCAGCTCCTCGTCCAGCATATTCATCAGAAGCATATACCAGTCTGATGGGGATTTTTTCTGACAGCCCTCGCATTCGCAATGGTTGTTGTGAAGATCACCGAGCCATACGTGGAAGTAATCCGCGTTTGAGTGCTTTTCCGCATAGTCTGCTACGTACTTGACGAACTTCTCCTGCGCGTCGGGGCGGGACATACAGAAGTTGGTCCAGTTTGGAGTGTTGCGCATAAGCTTTCTCTCGCCGTTGAGAAGCGCTATATAGGATTTCTGCTCCTCGGTAAGCTCGGTGTTGTGGTCGATGGGATCAGATCCTCTCCAAGAGGAGTCAATGCCAAACGGGTCCATGGTCCAGCCGTGTCCGATATCGTGGAACTGTAGTCCGCGCTTTGCGATCTCAGCCTCGCACTGCCTTTTCCATTGAAGTATCTGACGGTTGCTGACGGGCTCGGGATTTCGGGTTTCCACGTTAGCTCTGTGAGTGTAATAGGAGCCGTAGTAGCCCTTAGGTACTCTGAACTCCAGCATAAAGACGTTCATTCCGACCTTGGGTATGAAATCAATTGCATCCAGCATACATTGCTGGTACTCCGCGCCCTCATTGCAGAAGCCGCGATAGCGAGAGGTGGGTGCGTGGCGGTACTTAACAGGCGCGATATCCTGCATAGGTATATACTCGCCGTCAACGCCGGGGAATAGCCAGCGGCAGCCGTTCTGGCGGAGATACTCGTAAACGGAGAGCAGCACTGATCTCGGGTTGTCTCCGGCAATTATGCCCCCATCCGTGTCGCAATCTATGTACAGAATATCGTCAAGTTCGGTATCTTCTGCGTCCGACACGTCAAGACCGAAATCCTGCATAAGTCCGAGGCGGAAGCCGTCCGTAGCATCAGGCGCGTAGGCGATCTTTACATCTCCAGCTTCGGGCATCATCATACGCAGATATTTCTTCAGTTCCTCCGCGGCGTAATCTATGGGACTGCAGGGGGTTATTTTGTTAATCTTCAGCATTGCTTCTCCTTTTGACACCGGTCATACGGTTATAGCCGCAGTATTGGTCTTGGAATTATATATGGTATGATTCAAGTACATAAAGCACTCGTATTGATCGAAGTAAGTCCGGATCAGAGGCTCTCGCTTTCCAAACTCTATTCGCAGCTTCAGGCCGAGCTCCTTTGCGCCCTCGTCGTTGCCGAGAGCCTTTTCTCTGAGCGCTGCCGCGTGGATTTCCGCGAAGTCCGCGTGATGTTCCAGAAGCCTTGCGGATACGGTTCTGACGCGATAATCGGAGTTGTAGTGTGATTTGATAAGCTCTCTGCCACGGCTTACCACCTCCGGTACTGTAGCGAGTATTTTCGCTTCTTCGGGATTATAGAACGCCGAAACCTCGCGGTTAGCAGACATCGTGCCTTGGCAGAAGCGATATTTCATTCTGCTCTCCAGCTCTTTCAGATAATCGTAGAAGAGCTTCCAATCCTCGCCGAACGCGGTAGCGAAATAATCCTCCGCGATCTCGTCTGCCGTAAGGGTTGCATCGTACATACTTCTCGCGTAGGTGTAGAAAGCAAGACCGGTGGGGAAGAATGAGCGCTGCGAGCCGTCCTCGATAATTCCGTTGATGCCGTATTCGAGATAGGTACGCACATCGTCTACTATCAGCTTCGAAATCTCAATACCGGAAATATCGTAGTACTGATGACGCCAGAAGTGATACTCATAGCAAATATTAGCGCCCTTCCAGCCGGATTTTTTCCAATCCGCGAAGTAAGCGAGATATTCCTCAAGATCCTTTGGCATCTTGTTTTTGTTTCTTACGTAAGGCTTTGTAACGGCCTTAACTCCCCAAGCAGGCAACGTTTCGGTGTAGCTCCGGGTAATCGGAGCCAGCATAAGAGTGAACCTGTCCTGATTTTCTATCATCAATTCTTTCGGAGCCCAGGACGTATCAACGTACGCGATAAACACGATTCGGGTTTTGAGATTTCTGCGAGTCAGCTCCCGATCCACCTTGTTCATAAGCAGCATGTACCAGTCGGACGGAGTCTTCCTCTGACATTCCTCACACTCGCAGTGATTGTTTGTGCCGTCTGCAAGCCACACGTGCAGATAGTCGGAGCCCTTGTGGTTTTCCGCATAGTCCGCAACGTATTCTGTAAATTTATCCTGTGCCCACTCCTTAGACATACAGAAATTGGTCCAGTTTGGAGTGTTGTTATACAGCTTTCTTTCGCCGTTAATCATAGCTACGGCATCCCTTTGCTCATCGGTAAGGCGCTCGTTATAATCTATGCCGTCATATGCTCTCCAGGACGAGTCGATGCCAAAGGCATCCATAGTAAATCCGTGTCCAATATCGTGAAATTGTAAACCGCGCTTTGCAATTTCTGCCTCGCACTGCCTTTTCCACTGTAATATCTGACGGACACTTACCGATTCTTTCGGATAGTTTTCTGTGTTCTGCGCATGGTTGTAATACCAGTCGTAGTAAACTCTCGGCACCTTAAACTCCAGCATAAAAACGTTCATTCCAAGCTTTGGAATAAACTCTATTGCGTCCAGCATACACTGCTGGAATTCCGCGCCCTCGTTACAGAATCCGCGATAGCGCATAGAGGGCTTATGACGGTATTTTACCGGCTTGATATTCTGCATCGGAATAAACTCTCCGTCCACACCCGGCATCAGCCATCTGCAGCCGTTCTGTCTTAAATATTCGTATACCGTGAGGAGCACGGAGCGGGGGTTATCACCGGCGATGATACCGCCCTTCTCGTCGCAGTCTATATATAAAATGTCGTCAAGTTCGGTATTTTCTGCGTCCGACACGTCAAGACCGAAATCCTGCATAAGACCGAGACGGAAGCCGTCCTTTGCCTTCGTGTCGTAGGAGATGGATATATCCCCACCCTCGGGCATCATCATACGCAAATACTTTTTAAGCTCCTCGGCGGCGTAGTCGATCACGCTGCTTGATGTTATCTTGTTAATTATCATTTTAGCATGCTCCAAAATATAGCTGAATTCGTTTGTACTGTTTTGCTTTGAATTTAGTTTCCAAGCGTAATAATAGCCTCGGTATTACTCTTTGATGCAAAGAAGGGACTGAAGGAATAGAATATAAGGGGATGATCGTAGCAGGTCTCAAATTCCGCCTCTCTCTTTCCTATCTCAATTCTGAATCTGTTATAAAGCTCGTTTGCGCGCTCGTCGTTTCCGAGAGCCTTTTCTCTGACCGCATCGGACAGCAAATCCGCATAGTCTGCGTGCATCTCAAGTATTCTGACAGCTCTTGTCTGTACTCTGTAATCGGAGTTGTAGCACTCCTTTATGAGAGCTCTGCCTTCTTTGGTTATTTCTCTCACCTTGGCAATTCTCTCCGCATGAGCGGGATTGTATCTTGCTCCAACGGCATTGTTAGCGCTCTTCTCACCTTCCATATATCCGAAGTCGAAGGCATCTCCGAGACGCTTTAAGTAATCGTAGAACTCGCGCCATCTCTCACCGAATGCGTGAGAGAAGTAATCCTCCGCTATCTCCTCTGCGGTAAGCGACATATCGTACATAGATCTCGCGTAGCAATAGAAGGGGTAACCCGTGGGGAAGAAGGAGCGCTGCGAGCCGTCCTCAATTATTCCGTTGATGTCGCGCGCCATATAAGCTCGTACGTCCTCATTCACGCGCTTTGCGATCTCCAAGCCGCCAACGTCGTAGTACTGGTGACGCCAGAAGTGATACTCGTATGCTACAGCTGAGCCGCGCCACCATTCTCTCCACTTATTGTAATAGGTGAATGTGTGCGGGAGGTTGTTCGGCATTTCAAATTCGTTTCTGACGTAGGGGGGTATCGTATATTCTTCCGTTACCTCAGGCTCCGTTTCGGTATATTTTCTGCCTATCGGAGCGAAGAGCATGGTGAATCTTTCCTGGTTGATAATTCTTTCCGTTTCGGGCGGGTAGACCGTATCCGTGTAGAAAATAAACACTATACGTGTGTTAAGACTTCTGCGTGTCAGCTCCTCGTCTATGGCGTTCAGCATCATAATGTAGAAGTCTGTGGGAGTGCGCTTTACGCACTTTTCACACTCGCAGTGGGAGTTTACCGCATCGCCGAGCCAAACGTGCAGATAGTCGGAGCCCTTGTGTTTTTCCGCATAATCGCAAACGTATTTCACGACCTTTGCTCTTGCTTCGTCGTCACCCATGCAGAACTGAGTGTAGTTCGGGGTGTCTCCGCGAAGTCCTCGCTTGCCGTTTATGAGAGGGAGATATTTGCGCTGCTCGTCGGTCAGAGCCGCGTCGTTTTTGCCATCGTTTGCGCGTAACGAGGAGTCTATACCAAAGGCATCCGCATTCCAGCCGTGACCAATATCGTGAAGCTGCAGACCGCGCTTTGCCACCTCGACCTCGCACTGCCTTTTCCACTGGAGTATGGTGTTGAAGCTTACCGGCTCCGGCTTTCGATTTTCCGTGTTGTGAGTGTGGTTGTAGTGGCGCAGATAGTAGGATGTGGGAATTCTGAACTCGATCATAAAGGTGTTCATACCGACCTTGGGAACAAAGTCTATCGCGTCCAGCATACATTGCTGATATTCAGCGCCCTCGTTACACCATCCACGGTAGCGCATAGTCGGCTTGTGGCGGTACCTAACCGGCGCGATATCCTGCATAGGTATATACTCGCCGTCAACGCCGGGGAATAGCCAGCGGCAGCCGTTCTGACGAAGGTACTCGTAAACGGAGATCAGCACTGATCTCGGGTTGTCTCCGGCAATTATGCCCCCATCCGTGTCGCAATCTATGTACAGAATATCGTCAAGCTCGGTATCTTCTGCGTCAGATACGTCAAGACCGAAATCCTGCATAAGACCGAGACGGAAGCCGTCGGTTGCACTTGGGTCGTATGCTATAGAAATATCTCCGCCCTCGGGCATCATCATTCTGAGATATTTCTTTAATTCCTCTGCCGCGTAGTCTACAGCGCTTACCGATATGAGTTTGTTGATTTTCATCATTTTGTTTGCCTTTCTTGTGGTTAATTGATGGGGTTCGGGCGTTTGCTTTTGACATTGTACCGTTAATTTGAGATATTCAGACTTTTGATTTTATCCGAGGTGCGTTTGATGGTAGACAGAGCGCTGTCCGCAATGCAAATGTCAAAGTACGTTTCATATTCGTCCTCCCATTTTACAAGCAGCTCGATTATTCTGTCATGCTCCGCGTCGCATTCCTCGCCCATAGCAAGCCGCTTCAGCATATCGGAGAAACGGTCTACGTATTCGCAGTAAACCTCCAGAAGTCTGACGGATACCGTTCTCACACGGTAATCGGAGTTGTAGTTGTCCTTTATCAGCGCTCTCAGCTCCTTAGTTATATCCTTCAGCTTCTCTATGCGAGGTACCATAGTGGGATCATAGTACGTATTTTTTCTCTTTTCCGCGTGTTGCGCGGAAATATACGCGTAGGGGACCGCATCGGAGAGCTTCCTTAAGGTGTCTCTGAATTGCTCCCAAGCTTCACCGTATGCCGCGGTGTAATAATTCTCCAGAATTTTGTCAAGAGGAAGATTTATATCATACTGCACTCTTGCAGATAGATACATCGGGTATCCGTTAGGGAAGAATGAGCGCTGCGCTCCGCATTGAATGATACCGGCTATGCCGTTTTCTTTATACGCGCGGGTGTCCTCGTATATTCTCTTCGCCAGCACCTGACCGGATAGATCATGAAAGTAGTTTCTCCAGAAATGGTACTCGAAGCATACGTTTGAGCCGTGCCAGATTTTCTTCCAATCGTCGAAGTACATAAAGTATTCCTCGAGCGACTGAGTCATTCTCATCTTGTTTCTGACAAACGGCACCTTGACTATTGAGGGATCAGGGTCGCCGAGAGTCTTATCGTAATCCCGTGATATAGGCGCAATCATCAACGTGAAGCGCTCCGGATTATTGATTTTCTCCGTGACCGGTGCCCAGGTCGTGTCCTCGTAGGCGATGAACACTATCTTCGTCGTCAGCCCCGCCGCGCTGAGTTCCGCATCTACCTCGTTCAGAAGTATCATATACCAATCGGATACGGTGCGCTCGTAGCAATGCTCGCACTCGCAGTGATTGCCGTTGGCATCACCCAGCCAGATGTGTAGATAGTCTATACCGGTGTGCTTTTTTGCGTATTCCACTACGTAATTTACAAACAGCTCTCTCGCTCTTGCGTTCGACATACAGAACTGCGTGTTGGCAGGTCTGCCGTTGTAAAATCCGCGCACTCCGTTACGAAGGGCGAAGAATTCCCTGTAATCCTCCGGAATGATACTGTTATCCAATACTCTCCAAGCCAGGAGAGAATCCACTCCAAAGGGGTCGTTTGTCCAACCGTGACCACCCCAATGAATCATAATTCCGCGCTTCTGCATTTCGCATTCAGTCAGCGCGCTCCATTGCTGCATCTGTGTGAGTGAAAGTGGCGCCTTCGGCCTTGGCGTTTTGTAGTAGAGACGGTTATAGTATCTGTCGTAGAACTCCTTCGGAATTCTAAACTGTATCATAAAAGTGTTGAATCCCACCTTTGGCATCCACTCGAAGAAGGTGTTCAGAGTATGCTGACCTGGCGCTCCTTCCTGGCAGCTTCCGCGGTATCTCATAGAGGGCTTGTGGCGGAGCTTGACGGGCACGATGTCCTGCATTGGAATAAGCTCGCCGTCAACGCCCGGCATCGGCCATTCGCAACCGTTTTGTCTCAGATACTCGTATACCGCTATAAGCACGCTTCTGGGGTTATCTCCCGCGATCATACCGCCATCGGTGTCACAATCAATATAAATCAGGTCGTCAAGCTCGGGGTCCTGCGCGTCGGAAATATCGAGCCCCGCGTCCTGCATCAGTCCGAGACGAAAGCCACAGCTAGCGTCGGGATCGTAATTGATTTTTACGTCGCCGCGCTCCGGCATCATCATTCTGAGATATTTTCTCAGCTCCTCCGCGGCGTAATCTACAACCGGATTTGATATAAGCTTGTTAATTGTAAGCATAATACCTCCGAAAAGTCATGAAAAAACAGTGGATCAATTTGATTATAGCTTAAAATAATAAATAAAGTGTATAAAATAAAACGCGTTTTGTATAAAAAAATAACTTAAACACATCTGAAGAGTCCATTTTTTGAAAAAAGAAAAAAAGATAAAAAAAACACTTGCATTTTTGATTTGTTTGTGTTAAAATAGTGTATGCTAATCGTCCTATGCCTTTATTTTGGCATGGAGTAATAAAGTGAAAGGTTCTTGAAATGGTAGTTTTAGAGTACATTCTCATAGCGGTTCTTATTATTGCCGCTTTCGTGATTATAGCAGCTGTTCTTCTTCAGAAGAGCAACGAGGACGGTCTTTCCGGTACTATCGCCGGCGGCTCCGAGACCTTCTACGGCAAGGATAAGTCCTCCCACACCGACAGAACACTCTTTAAGTGGACTGTTATCGCCAGCATAGTATTTGCAGTTGCGGTTCTGGTTGTTTATATTATTCAGCCTGATTACTCCCAGGGCTTCAGCCTTGAGGATTGGACTAACGAGTACCTCAATAACTATTCTGACATAGTAGATAAGATCGGTAAATAATCATAGAGGGGCTGCCGCACGGCAGCCCTTTGATTTTAAGCTGTAATACTGAAATAAAGCGTCGGAATTCCGACGTCGGAGGCAATTTGAGTCTTGATCAGACGTAAAGGCGCGGATTGTTATTACCGAGGTGTTGAAATGATGAGTAAAATAACATCAATTGAAGTAACGAAAGGTTGAAAAATATGAATTTGCTTAACAAGGCATCTGATCCGTCCTTTTGGAATAAAGTCAGGGAGGAAGAATACTATAAACCGTTTATAGCGAATCTTATGTCGGTATGGGACGAGCTTTGTGAAAATAGGGATTTTCCCGATCTGCCGTACAGCAAATATACCTTGTTTTTCACCGAAGGCGACCGTGAAGTTTACGAAAGGCCTTATTTTGAACGGCGCAGGATACTTAACGTCTCCGCCATGCTTTCGCTGATATATCCCGATGAAGACAAGTATTTTTCAAAGCTTCAGGATGCCATCTTCTGCGTATGCAACGAATATACCTGGTGCCTCCCCGCTCACGTTTACGCTCACGGTCACGGCTCGCATGAGCCGTACATTGTTGATCTTTTTGCGGCGCAGACCGGCTTTTCTCTTGCTGAAATTTACGTGCTTCTTTCCGGTCGGATGGATGGCGTGATCAGTAATCTCTTGCTTTCGGAAACGAAGAGGCGCACAGTTGACGCCACTATAGCAAATGCTGACAAGTGGTGGTGGGAAACCAGCACGAACAATTGGTCTGCCATCTGCGGCGGATGTATTGGTTGTATTGCGATGCTGCTTTGCCCGGAGAAGCTTGCCGATCTGAAGCCGAGAATAGACTCTGCTATGGAGTTTTATATATCCGGATTTCTCGGCGAGGGCATGTGCGTAGAGGGACTTAACTATTGGGACTTCGGATTCGGCTATTTCACCGTTTACGCTGATATGCTGTATGATTATACTGAGGAGAGAGAGGATTATTTTGCGCGGGACGACGTCAAAAGGATAGCGGCGTTTCCGTCGAAGGTAATGCTTACGGGTAACGTGGTTGCCAGCTTTTCGGATGCGTCACTGACCGCTTCGCTCTCACGTGGAATAGTTCATTATCTCAGAGATAAATATTCCGGCTCCGTTACGATGCCCGGCGATAAATACTGTATCGATAATTCGCAAAGCGATCGGTTCGCGTATATGCTCAGAAGCGTTTTGTGGACCGAAAAACCATACGGAAAAACAGATGACGAGAAAAACGAATTCGGATACTTCTATGCGGAGAAAAGCCAGTGGTATGTAAATAAAAGTAGTCAAATATCCTTCGCAGCCAAGGGAGGACACAATAATGAACCTCATAATCACAATGATATAGGCAGTTTTATTGTTGCGTATGACGGTCGACAAATATTTGCGGACGTCGGAAAGGGAAGGTATACTGCGGATTATTTTGGAGACAAAAGATATTTGTCCTTTGAGCCATCGTCCTCAAGCCACTCTTTACCGATAATAGACGGCAAAGGACAGCTTCCCGGAGAGTGCTACAAAGCGAGAGACGTGGTGGCAACCGACAGCTTATTTACCTTGGATATAGCCGGAGCTTACGGTAATCCTGACGTTGTATCGTTGAGGCGCCGCTTTGAATTGACCGAGGCTAAAGTCACACTGACGGATAGCTTTCAGCTGAAAAAGGATCTGCCGATCACGGAGCGATTCGTTACCTTCACTGAGCCGCAGCTGTATGACGGCACTCTGCTGGTTGACGGGGCTATGGTCGGATATAGTGATGGAGCTTCTGAGGTGAGGGTGACAAAGAGGACGACGTATCTTGGAGGATGCTATCTTATTGATTTTGTTCTTTCCGCCGGAGCGAAGAGCTTCAAGCTCTGGATAAAGAGGATATGAGATAAGAGTTATCTGCAGTGAAGGAATTATCCGAGAGCTTTTTTGGAAAAATATAAATTGATAAACCGGCGCTGAGTGAAAAATGTCGGGCGCGCAAAGCGAAAGAATATATTGAGTTTGGGTTAAGAGTAGAGAAAATAATTGTTAAAGGAACAGAATGAAGAATAAGGATTTTAAGAAATTCACATCCAGATCCACTCACAAGCGCAGATCGAAGGATGCGGCTCGCGCTGAGCTTTTAAGGGCGGTCAGAGAGAGCGGAACTGATATCGGAAACGTTAAAATACACGACACAGTTGACCTTGGTAGACGGGGCAGAACGTCAAGTAAGGCAAGAGGTGACGAGATAAAGGACAGAGGAGTTTACTCAGCCACCAGATCCGGCTTTGGCTTCGTAAGCCTTGACGGACTTGACGTATTTATTCCCCAGGGCAAAGAAGGAATGGCTATAGACGGAGACCTTGTTGAGATAGTCTACCATAAGTATTTTTCGCACGACGGAGAAGAAAAAACAGAGGGACGTGTTCGCAAAATCGTTGAATATGGCAGGCGGACCGTAGTCGGAGAGGTCGAGGAAATATATTCTCGCCACGGCAGAAGAAGATACAGGGAGCTTGTGCTTATTGTGGACGGCGGACGGGTACATCCTAACCCCGCTATAATGGGCGGCGCAGAGTTTGAGATCGGTGACAAGGTGGAGGCAAGGCTTTCCCGTGAAGGTGGGTACATCAGCTGCACGGTGCTTCGCAGCTTTGGGCCTGCTGAGTCGAGAGAGGCGAATTACGAGGCGATCCTCGCAGAGTGCGATATAACAGTTCCCTTCACAGATGAAGAGCTTTTGGAGGCGGAAAACGCTGCACGGGTGCCAATCAACACGGAAAACAGAGTGGATAAACGTGATGAATTTATATTCACGATGGATGGCGCGGACGCGAAGGATCTTGACGATGCAGTCTCCGTTGCAGAGCACGATGACATATACACGTTAGGCGTTCATATTGCGGACGTATCATACTACGTTAAGGAAAAAACCGCACTCGACAGGTGCGTTATGAAGAGAGGCACCAGCGTATACTTTACTGACAAGGTGGTGCCTATGCTTCCTGAAGCGCTCTCGAACGGCGCCTGCTCACTTAACGCCGGAGAGGATAAATACGCTATCAGCGCGACGGTAGACCTTGACAGGACAGGCGAGATTTTATCCCTGAGGCTGGAGCCCACCGTTGTCCGCTCTCGCGTTCGCGGAGTCTACTCCGAGATCAACTCGGTGCTGGCTGGTGAAGCTGATCCCGCACTTCTTGAAAAATACGGAGACGCTCTGCCCTCGCTTCGCGTTATGGAAGAGCTATATGATGTGCTCTTATCAAAGCATAAGGCTCGCGGCGCTATAGATTTTGACGAGGCAGAGGCGGTCATCGTTTTGGATGATAGAGGCGACCCGTGTGAAATTAAATCCCGGGAAAGAGGTAAATCCGAGCGCATTATCGAGCAGTTTATGCTCACCGCAAATGAGGCGGTCGCTACTTATCTCAGAGAAAGAGGTATACCGTGCGTATACAGAGTTCACGAGCCGCCCGGCGAGGACAAGCTCGCGGATTTCATCACGTTTGCCCACAATCTCGGCTTTGATACCACGTATATATCGGCAGACAGCTGTGACTCAAATAAGCTATGCGAGCTTCTTTCGGCAGCTCGTGAAAAGGGTATTTACGAAAGTGTATCGTACACTCTTCTCAGAGCTATGTCGAAGGCAAAGTATTCCGAGACTCACGGCTCTCACTTTGGTCTCGGAACAGAGAATTACTGCCATTTCACCTCGCCGATCAGACGTCTTTCCGATCTCGCGACCCACAGAATAATAAGGCGAGCGGTATTCGAGGATAAGCCCGCAAAGCAGTATGAGGGATATTCCCGAAGAGCAGCCGCTGCCGCAACCGAGGGAGAGCTTCGCGCCATATCGGCGGAGCGGAGAATAGAGGATCTTTATAAGGCGCTGTATATGTCTCGATTTGAGGGCGAATGCTTCTTGGGCAGGGTAAGCTCGGTATCTCAATACGGACTTTTCGTTACACTTCCCAACACCTGCGAAGGCCTTATACCAATGTCTGATATGCCGGGCCATTTCTTCTATGACGAGAAGAACGTATCTCTCGTATCACGGGATAAGGTGTATCGTCTTGGCGAGCCCGTACGGGTCACCGTGGAGGAATGTGATATACAAAGAGGTAAGATTCGATTCTCTATTTCTTCAAGCGAAGGAGAGGCCTATGAGAGCAAATGTTAAGCGGCTGACCGCGGCTTATTTAATATTCTTGTTGTTTTTTATGGCATCGGCGGCATTGGACGGTGTGATCTCGGACGTTGTGTACGTCTTGGCGTTTATTGCTCCGGTGATTTATGTTATCCTTTCGGACAGAGAAGAGAACCTTGATATACTTCCTCTTATCACGCCTAAACGGTCTGTTGCCACCACTCTTGCGCTTACCTTAGCGCCGTCTGTTATCGTTATCGCCGGAGCATCCTTGCTCACGTCTTACCTGATATTTGAGGCAACGGGAAAAACGGACAGCGTAAATGTGGGAGACTCATTTGCCTCGGCCGCTATTAGCTTTGCGATAGTGCCTGCACTCACAGAGGAGCTGCTTTTCAGATATCTTCCGATGCGGCTCTTAGGAGAGAGAAACAAGAGAGTCACCGTTATACTGTCATCAATTTGCTTTGCCTTGGCTCACTTCAGTCCGTTTCAGCTGTTCTACGCTTTTATTGCAGGTGTAATTTTTATGGCGGTGGATCTTGCCACGGACAGCCTGCTTCCGTCACTTATCATTCATTTGATAAATAATCTTTTATCACTTATCTGGATAATGTACGGACATCTGAATATAGGAAAAATCGGCTTATTTGTAACCGTTTGTTTACTTTTAGCCCTTTCTATAGCAACTTTCTTTATAACTTGTAAAGGAATTAAAGAAAAAATCAAGTATGTTTTTTCTGCGGACGAGGCGTACGGATTTAACGTTACACCTCTGGCTTTTATTATCCCTGCGGCGTTTCTCGGCGCTAGCGTCTTTTTAGGATAAGTATTATTATCTGCAAAACGTGATACGCCTCTCGTACTATCTATTGAGGACACGTCACGCTTTACTAAACGCCGGTTTATTTGTATGTTGGAGAATAAATATGGAAATAAAAAAAGAGGAGAGTACAATACTCTCTGACACGGAATATATGCGCGAGGCTCTCGCTCTCGCGGACAAGGCTATGGAGCTTGACGAGGTACCTATCGGGGCTGTCGTTGTATGGGATGGCAGGATAGTTGGCAGAGGCTTTAATAACCGTGAGAGCTCGCGTATGGCTACTCATCACGCGGAAATACTCGCTATAGAGGATGCGTGCCGCGCCCTCGGAGGCTGGAGACTTCATAAGGCTACTCTGTACGTTACATTAGAGCCGTGCGCTATGTGCGCTGGAGCTATCATTAACGCCCGAATACCACGCGTGGTTTACGGCGCTTGCGATCTTCGCTTCGGTGCGCTGGGATCTCTCGTTGACCTATCCAAGATCCCGTTTAATCATATTCCTGAAGTGGAGGGAGGAGTTCTCCGTGACGAATGCTCCGCCAAGCTTTCCGATTATTTCAGGAAAAAGCGGTCAAAATGAGTAAAAAACAAAGTTTTTTGTGATAAAAGCCCGCTTTTTAGCGTACAAACGTACATAAACGTGCCAAGGTATTGACAAAATATATCACTTATGGTAAAATTTAAATGTTGGTGTCACCAACAATTTTGCAAATGTGCATTATTTTTCGATACATTACACACTAAGATGTTCATTTATTCATTAACTTGAGGTGATAATTATGAAAGACAGAGCTCTTCGTGAAAAGAAAGAATTTCAGAATATAAGAGATATGGTTGAGTATATAGGCGAGACCTTCTCCGGCAAGCCCGCGTACCGCTACCGTAACAATCCTCACGACAAGGAGATGGTTATAGTAAACTATGACCTCTTACGTGATCATATCCGCGGACTTACAACGGAGATGCTCTCCCGCGGTCTTAAGGGTAAGCACGTTGCTCTTATCGGTAAGCATTCATACGGCTGGATACTTACCTACTACGCAACCCTGGCTTCCGACGCGGTTCTTATTCCTCTCGATAAGGATTGGAGCGCTGAGGAGCTCATCGAAACGGTCAAGACAGGTGACGTTGATTTCGTTATCTGCGATTACGAGATCGCAGCTAAAGGAAATGAGATTACAGAAGCTCTCGGTATTGACGCTCCCCTTCTGATCGGCGGTAACGGTGAGAATCTTGATAGCTGGGTAAGCTCAGGCTCGCAGAAGTTTAGCGAGGACAGCTCCTTGTATTTCGACAATACTATCGACGAGAACAAGATGTCCTTGCTTGTGTTCACGTCCGGTACGACCGGCAAGGGCAAGGGCGTTATGCTCTCCCAGCGTAACTTTATGTCGGATCTTGCAGACGTAATTCCGTTCATTGACTTTTCTGTCAGATGTATGAACGTGCTTCCTCCTCACCACACCTACGGCTCCAGCGTTTCTATTTTCGGTCAGAACAGCATAGGATGTGACGTATATATCTCCTCCGGCGTTAAGTATATCCTCAAGGAGCTGCAGGAGCATAAGCCCGGTCACCTTGTTGCAGTACCTCTTTACGTAGAGACCTTCTATCGCAGAATTCTCAAGGGCATTGCAGACAAGGGTAAGTTTACCGCAGGGCTTGTCAACGTGCTTATGAGCATTAACAGAGCGTGCCATAAGATAGGACTTAAGCCCTTTGACGGTCTCTTTAGAAAGATGATACTCGCAAACTTCGGCGGCGAGCTTAATATGATCATCTCCGGCGGCGCGCCTCTCAATCAGGATATGGCTGATCTCTTTGACGCCATCGGCGTAAAGGTGCTGAACGGCTACGGTATTACCGAATGCGCACCTATTCTTGCGGTTAACCATAACCACTACATTATCCCAAAGAGCGTTGGTCCCGTTCTTCCTATTGTTGACGCTCGTATAGACGATCCAAATGAGGACGGCGAGGGCGAGATACAGGTAAAGGGTCCTAACGTTATGCTCGGCTACTACAAGGATGATAAGGCTAACGAGGAGGCGTTTACCTCTGACGGTTATTTCAAAACCGGAGACTACGGTAAGCTTGAGATCCGTGACGGCGGAACCAGAGTTCTCTATATTACGGGCAGACTCAAGAATCTGATCATTCTCTCCAACGGTAAGAACGTATATCCCGAGGAGATTGAGGACGCTCTGTCAGCTACCACCGGTATCGTTGATATCGTGGTCTACGAGGGTAAATCCAGACGCGGCGATGCCTATAACACCATAGTTGCGGAGATCTATCCCGACAAGACTCTTCTCGAGTCTATGGGTATTACCGATTTCAAGGCATACTTCCAGGGCTTCGTAAACGACTACAACAAGACTGCGGTTCCCTATAAGAAGATAGGTCTTCTCAAGGTAAGGGAAGAGGAATTCCCGAAGAATACGCTGAGGAAGATACTCCGCAGAAAGATAGATATGACTATTGATTGATCATAAAAGCGGTCCGATTTTTTGGACCGCTTTGGCTTTGCGTTGGTTGCTCGATTAGATAACTGCTACGAAAGAGATATGTCGAAAATCTTTAAAATGAGAAAACACCGTACTGCTAATGCGCGTTACCGTTTAATGATAACTCGCATCGCAGCACGGTATTTTGTATATTAAAAGTAAATTAATGTTTGCAAAAAACTTAATTTACGGGGTGGGAAGAGCGATTACTCCGTCGTAATACTTAAGGAGAATATCACTGATCTGCTCGTCAGTCAGCTCCTCAATATCGTTCTCGCGGCATATATCCGCAGCGGCGGATGCCATCTCGTCGATCACCTCACGCTCAAGCTCGATGCCTTGCTCTGCCAGGGTAGTCTCGATAGAATCGCCCACGGCAGCCTCATACTCCGCAGGATCGGAATAGCTCTCAGGGTCGATAGCCAGAATGTCGTTTACACCTGTCTTTATATCCTCGTAGAGCTCCTCGGCATCCTCGCCAAGTCCCATGCTCTCTGCCATAATGGTAACTGAGAGCTTCGTAAGAGTTGTCAGAAGGGGCGAGGTACGTTGATTGCTCTTTACAACCTCGATAAGCTTGGATATAACCGTTGTTTCCGTTTCCGGATCGATACGTGTCAGAATGCTCAGCATATTCTGAGAGTCTGAGCCATTATCAAAGGCCTCGAGCACACCCTCGTCGGAAAGAATGAAGTAGAGATCCTTGAACGTACCGAGATCCTCTCCGACTGTATCCTTCTCGCTCGTAGAGAGGATAACGAGCATATCGTCAACCAGCGCCGCCAGAAGATCACCCTCCTCGGCTGCGGGGTTGTCTATAAGCTCAGACATAGATCTGAAAATTCCGGAGAATATCTCGGAATAGTATCCGGATGAGTCGATAGTGGAAATGAGATGGTTGATCGTCGATTTATCTTCCTCGTTGATCGAATCCCAATCCGCATCCTTCAGAGATATAAGGTCTCCTATGATCACCGCGGTGGTGGTAAGCTCATCTCTCATATCCATCTCCCCGTCTCCGAGATCTACGGTGCAGAATTCGTTCATCATCCACTCACCGCCTATAGCGCGTGTCAGATTAAAAACGGGGGAATCGTTTATAGGACCGAAATAGTCGTTATAAAGAGCGTGCAAATCCTCGCCTGCTTCGTTTGAATCGTCGATAACTGTTACCGTATTTTCAAGTGCCTCCGTTGCGGCAACGAGGGGAAGATAAAGTATTGCGGTAATAAGAAGTCCCTCGGCTAAGCCGATCATCATTCCTATGACGCGAGATGTGATGCCCGGCATAGCGGGAATCAGCTTTGATACGATCCAGAAGACGATCTTTAAAATCAGATTTGCCAAAGCGTACAGTACCGCAAACACGATAGGAGCTATGATTGTAGCCGCAGGAAGAGTGAGAAGCATCTCCTCAAGCCTCGGATCCATTCCCGCAAGAAGCGTATGAACGTCATCGCCGATCTTCAGCCCCGGTATGTATTTTTCTACTGCATCAAGTAATTCGATGAGTGAGGAGCTCTCAAAGAATGCGTGCATTTCCATGATAAGAGCCTTGGTTGTAATGAATGCTATCACCACGCTGACAAAGGAGAGTATCGCGTGCAGAAGCTGGCGGGGTGCACATCTTCTGAAGCCGTTCATCATTTCTACGACAGCCGCGAAGATAAGCAAGCCGGTCAACGTCATAGCGAGATACGCCGCCTCGCTTTTAGCGGAGAACATCCAGTTAAAGAATTCTTGTATATTCATATTTCCTCCATAGCTAATATTTTTCTTTGTATACATATATTACAATATTTACGTATTTTTGTCAAGAGAGATTTCTTCATTGGAATAATATGGATGACGGATAAGCTCGTTAACGGCGGCGCATAGCTTAACCACTTCGGCGGATTTGCAATTACAAAGGGAGCCTCACTCAGTGGCGAAGCTCCCTTGAGCTCATCAAAGGTATTGGCGAAGCTTTACTGCCAGCTTATCCTCCGAGCTTATCAGCTCGTCAGCCAGCTCTCTTGCGCCGCTGCTTGCGTTTTTGTATTCGTTCATATAGTGAGACAGGGATTTTATACCCATATTACAGCCGTCTGTCATAAGTCTGGCTACCTGGGCGTCGCTTTCGTTCATCATAAGCTGCATCGATATCTTCACGTCGCTCATAGCGCTGGCTATAGCGTGAGGAGGCTTTGTATCCGCTCCGATATCCTTCAGCATTTCGTGAGCTCGGTCTCCCAACTGACAGTGCAGAGTGTTACAGCTCTCTATCTCTCTTTTCATCCCGTTGCTTTTGACACGCGGAAGCACCTTTTTGAAGGCGTTTGTTCCCATCTTTATACCTGCGTTACATTCGCGCAGCAGCTTTACGGTATCATTGTTCATATTAGTTCTCCATTTATTATCATAGGTCGGTCTTTCTTTTGGTGCTAAAGCTAAAGCTGTAGAGCAGCCTTATCTTTTATGCATCGATTATTATTTCCAATAAGACAGCGGTTATTCTGCGCCTATCTTGAAGTGCGCTTAGCGGAGCTTGATATTGTTGCACCAAAAACAGAAAATGGCAAATTTTGATAAAGCTCTTGACATATGGACGAAAAAGTTATATTATTTTATTACAAAAAAACAAAGGAACGTACGATGACTCTCTTACATTCACACGGGACAGGGGGAGTGGTATGGGAGTTTTTCTGTGAGGTTATCCTCCACGGACTTACCGACACTCTTAAGCTTTTGCCCTTTTTATTTCTCACATATATTCTAATGGAATTTATAGAGCATAGAGCTAACGGTAAGGTTATGAGCTTTATGCATAAGGCAGGTGGCTTCGGCCCTCTGATCGGCGGAGTGCTTGGCGCGGCTCCTCAGTGCGGCTTTTCGGCTGCTGCGTCAAATCTTTATACCGGCGGTGTTGTCACTCTCGGTACGCTTATAGCGGTTTTTCTTTCCACCTCGGACGAGATGATACCTATACTGATCGGCGGAAGCATACCTCCCGCTACAGTTGCAGTTATCGTATTATATAAAACTGCTGTCGGCGTGCTTTGCGGCTTTTCGGTGGATCTTGTTCTGAGGCTCATGCACAGGGATGGCAGGGAGATAAATATAGACGAGCTGTGCGAGAACGACGAGTGCCATTGTGAGAAGGGCATACTTTATTCTGCCGTCCATCATACCGTCACCATATCCTTATTTGTTTTTCTGGCGACCGTTCTCATTAACGCGGCGGTATTTTTCGTTGGAGAGGAGACACTCTCCTCATTATTCAGCTTTTCGCCATTTCTCGGATATCTGTTTGCGGCTCTTATAGGCCTTATTCCAAATTGCGCATCCTCCGTTATTCTCTCCACTCTTTGTACTGAGGGTATTATTTCCGCCGGCACTATGATGTCGGGACTGTTCACCGGAGCGGGTGTTGGACTTCTGGTTCTTTTCAGGGTTAATAAACGTGTGAAGGAGAACGTTTTGATTGTGCTTATCCTTCTTGCCTTTGCCTGTGTGTTCGGTCCTCTCGGAGACTTGATCGTCAAGATATGATATTTCCTTTCGATCCCGACGTGCATCTCTATTGCACGGATTTTTCGTATATGATTAGAGTTTATTGTTTGATATGTAAATACTGTTATTAATCGTAAAAAATGGATAATTTCTAATAATTGTTTACAATTTTCTATGAAAACCGACAGATTTCGGGGTGTACTACTCCGGGTGTGTCGGTTTTTCCATTATTTTGTTATAGAAGAGGAGTTGATTTATTGAGCTATTGCTGATAAAATATTAGAGTAAGAACAGGAGGGTATTATGGATAAATGGCAGAAAAGATCGGTGGATCTCTTTTTTTCACTTTTTACAAACGGAGCAGATGACCCCTCTGTAGTACCGTATTATCCGCAGAAGACCGAGGTATCCGGAGAAGAAGAGAGGTATTTCAAACGCTCGTCCGCTGACCTTCACGGCATTTCCTCATCGAGAATATACAATATGCTCTCAGAGCTTGAGCATGAGAGTCGGGCGAACATACATACTCTTCTTGTTTTGAAGGATGGCGAGGTTATATCCGAATGCTCCCGAAAGGGCTACAGCACGGGTACATTTCATCTTTCTCATTCAATGTCCAAGACGGTTACGGGTATGGCGGTGGGACTTCTCTTTGACGACGGTCTGCTTTCGCTCTCAGATAGGCTGGTTGACCTTTTTCCCGAGATACCTTATAAGGATCGGAGATTTCCGGGTATTACCGTGGAGCATCTTTTATCTATGCAGAGCGGAATATCCTTTTCGGAGCTTGGGTCTGTTACGGAAACGAAATGGACGGAAGCGTTTTTCTCCTCCTATCTCCGTTTCTCACCCGGAACAGATTTTCGCTATAACAGCATGAATTCTTATATGCTTTCGGTGATATGCGAGAGAGTCAGCGGCGAGCCGTTTATCTCATTGGTTGAAAGACGGCTGTTTAGTCCTCTTCATATTACGAACTATTTTTGGGAGAAGGGCCCCGAGGGCGTAGAAAAGGGCGGTTGGGGGCTGTATTTATCCGCTGAGTCCTGGGCAAAGCTCGGATATATGGTTCTTTCGGGCGGAGCGTTCGAGGGGAAACGGATACTGTCCGAGGAGTGGATATCCGCATCCGTTCGTCCCCACGCCCTGTCTCCAATGTCAAACGGTGATTTTAATTACGCGTATCAGATGTGGGTAGGCAGATCGAGTAACGAGATACTCTTTAACGGTATGTTAGGTCAGAACGTTTGGATATGCCCGAGGAATAATATAGTCGCCGTGATAACCTCGGGCAACAACGAGCTTTTCCAGGTCAGCGCGTCTTTGGATATACTTCGCAAGTATTTGGGAGCGGAAATAAGAGATCTGCCGTCGCGGAATAAGGAGCGAGTGAAGCGGGAGCTTGAAGGGCGGTTCTTTGACAGTCGAAGGTGGGTAAGACCGCTCAGAAGAAAGCGAGGACTTGCCTACCTGCTGAGGCTTCGCAGCAAGGAAGCTTTTGATATAAGGTGGAACGGTATGCTTCGCACTCTTGTCCTGCCGAAAAACAACGTCAGCCTTCTGCCGTTCATCGTATGCGGTATGCAGAATAATTTTTCGGCGGGGATAGAGAGGATCACCTTAGAGCGAGTGGGTGAAAGCCTTATTATGAGCGTTACCGAGGGCGGATGCGTATACACCTTTGAGATAGGTCTGTACGGTTATAGTGAAACGGTATTGGATTTCAGAGGCGAAAGATATATCGTTAAGGCTATGGGAGAGGCATATCTCGGTAAATCCGGAAGGATAGAATACAAGCTGGAGCTGGTATTTCCGGAGCTGCCGAACACACGTATGATTAGACTTGAAGAGCAGGACGACGGGAGCGCTCTGGTGAGCTTCTGCGAGATGCCGGACGGCGAGGTAGTCACCGATATTATATCGCGTATTCCCGGGAAAAAGGGTGTCACGTCGTTTGCGGTTGATCTGATCAGACGTGGAGGAGGAGAGCGATTCATGGAGTATAAGCTTAAAAATATCTTCTCGCCGACTATGTGTTGCTACGATGCGGATAACGCTGAGCTTGCCGATCTCATAGAGCAGGAGGAGAAGCGTATCTTGGAGGTGGGAAGGACGGAAAAAATAATACGCGCTATATGCTTTGGCTTTGGAAGATGAATGACCGCAAAAACCCGTTACCGTTATCTTTTATCAGCGGGTTTTGTCCTGTTCATCACTTGACACGGGGGCTTTTTTGTGCTATAACTATGTGTGTTAAATTTAGCTTCAGGAGTGACGTTATGAATTCTAAGGTGAAGGAACGCGGATTGTTTGCTCTCGGCGTAGCTATCTGCTTCGCTGTGGCGGGTGTGTCCGTATTAATTGAAAAGCTGATACCCGGAGGTATTTTGGGCGCATCGATTATCGCGCTGTTTATGGGTACTATAATAAACAGCTTTTTCCATCCCGCGTGGATGAAGCCCGCATTAAAGTTTACGTCTAAAAAAATACTTAAGGTCGCTATTATACTTCTTGGAGCGTCCCTGTCAGTCAATACGATCATGTCAGTGGGGAAAATGACGTTTTTCGTGATGATATTCACCTTTGCTATGTGCTTTGGCGGCGGATTTTTAGTACGTAAGATTTTCCGCATCAATTGGAAGCTTGGTAATCTTATCTCGGCAGGAACGGGAATTTGCGGCGGCTCCGCGGTAGCGGCGATCGCACCTGTCATTGACGCTGACGACAAGGATATTGCCTTTGCAATGTCGTCTACGTTTATCTTCGATATGGTTATGGTAGCTCTGTATCCAATCATGGGCAAGCTACTCGGTATGACGGACATAGCGTACGGTATATGGGCGGGTACGTCGGTGAACGATACTGCCAGCGTCGTTGCCTCCGGCTATGCCTTTTCCGAGATAGCGGGCGATTTTGCCACGATGGTCAAGCTGACGCGCACGATAGCGATCATACCGACTGTTCTGGTATTCGCTTACGTTGGAACCCGTATGAAGAAGAGAGAGATGGAGCAGGAGGGCGGCGGAAAAAGAGTCAATCTTATCAAGATAATTCCTTGGTTCATAGGGGGATTTTTGCTTCTTGCCATACTCAACAGCGTTGGCTTTATTCCTGCTTGGGCATCCGGAATTATCAAGGGCGCGAGTAAATTCCTTATGGTATCAGCCCTGGCAGCTATCGGTCTTAATACCAGCATCGCGGACTTTAGAAAGGCGGGTCTCAGACCTATGCTTTACGGAATAACCATTGATACTCTGGTTACGTTAACGGCGCTTGGCGTTATCTGGTGTATGGGTCTTATGTAAGAACGAAGCGTACAAATGTAAATTTGATTCTCAAAATTATGGTTAGCGGTCGGATGAGCTGTAAATAAACTAATTAATAAAAACCTATTACTTAATACACACGCCACAATAATAAAACAGCATATTTGCAAATAATTATTTGCAAATATGCTGTTTTTGTTTAACTAAATCTTATTTATCGGTGCTATCGGTTGGTTTCTTTTTCTTTGCAAATCTTGCAAATAGCTTTTCTCTCCACAGTATAACGTTCATAACTATGAAGAATCCAAGTAGGATAAACCATGTGAGATACGGCTTTACCGGTGCCAAGGTCGCAAGAAGCATAAGGGGAAAACCGAATATGATAGCGGGCAGATTCTGATAAACCAGATTATCGGATGCTGGGGTCTCGTACTTGGGATCCAGTTCTCGAAGCAGCATAACTCCCGTGCTTGCCGTGCCGGTAAGCATACCGTACATCGCCAGGAATTGCTCCTCTTTGTATTCGCCAAATAGCCTTTTTGAGACGTAGTAATTATAGAGGTATGTGAAAAGTATTCCTATTACGGCGAGTATCAGCAGAATTATCCAGTAATCCTTGATAACGGAGATTCTGATAGCGGCTATGCCGGCAACGATCATAATGTCGAAGAATAGGTTGGATAGATGAGTCAGAAGGAAGTTGTTGGTATACTGCTTCTTTGTTATACCCCTCTTTTTCAGAAGCTTGAGCACAGCCTTTACAGCCAGCGCCATAAGCACGCCGAAGAGGAAGTTGAAGCCGTAAATTACCGCTTTCATCCCGGGCAGGAGGAGTCCGAGTCCGTACATCACCCCGTATGTCAGAAGGTACGCGATCGCGATCAGAGTGACCTGCACGGTGAGCTTATCTATCGCTCCGTTCATTGGGATCTCGTTTTCGTTTTCTATAGCCTCTGTCGGAGTTAGGGATTCTGTGCCCTCGCGGAATTTGTATCCTCTGTGGCGAAGAATGTTTAGATGTACGACGCCGCCTATGCTTGCGGAAAGGAAGCCCAGAGCCGCTATGGTAAGTCCAAAGGTCTTGCCACCTACAAATCCGTGCTCCGCCTCGTAGATAGAGCCGTAGTTAAGCGCCTGTCCCGTTCCTTGACCGTATCCGAAGGGAAGTATAAGTCCGGATGCCTCCAGAAGATCGGGCATAAACGTCAGGGCGGCAATTATAGTCACTCCCATTCCCAGAATGCCCTGCAGGAGATAGGTGGATACTGTGGTAACGCCGGTATTGAAAATTTCGTTTGCGCGTTTTTTTGTAAATGCTCTGGGAGATTCCACGAGTGTCTGGGCGATAAATCCGAGAGCAAGCGCGTGGAAAGTGATTATCTCAAGTATATAAGTACCCGATAATCCTCTGTTTGAGAAGAAATCTGTTTCAAACAGCTGCACTCCGCCGAAAAGCGACCAGACGTTTGACAGCGCGAAAAGCAATAGACCGGCAAGCACCGAGGTTGGTATCATAGCCTGTTGCAGTAGCTTGATGTTTTTCTTCAGGATATTGGCAACCAGCAATCCAAGCAGCAGCACTGCCACAAGGTTTACGGTGCCCCAAGCGTCAAAGTCCCAAAAATTTTGCATCCTCGTTTCCTTTCTGTACATTTTTGTATCTATACAAAAGGTTGAGATATTTCAGCGCGCAGAGCCTTTTTCCGCCCTTGATCTGATAAACCTCTCCGTCTATATAGATATTCAGCTTATTTCTGCCGAGAACCGCGCCGCAGGATACCTTATCAAACGGGTATACGGCGATCTCCTCGTCCGTTTCCGATATCGTTATGCGGTCTCGATACAGGCGCGCCGTGGCGCGAGCAGATATTTTTTCTTTCTTCTTATATAGTATGACACGCGAGAGCGTTACCTCGTCCTCCATAAGAACACCGTCGTCAAGCTTTGCGGGATACAGGCTGTTTACGTAATCGTTTTGCGCGTTGTACCACTCCGCGACGAATCGATACGGGAAAGCTCCGTTAACTCCAACAAGCTCCTTTGATGGCAAATGTCTGACTGTCAGACCGCATTTCTGACAGCTGATGAGGTCTCCGTGGCTCTCGAAGCGTGATAGCTTGCACTCCGGGCAATAGTAGATGGCTCTCTCCAGAAACTCAGCCTGCTTTTTGTGAGGATGCTCACAGTACGCTGTCGCCTCGTCTACCCAAAGCTCTTTGCATATAAGCTCATATAGCTCCTTGTCCGACATAGCGGAGAATACGTCAGGCTCTATAATTTTACTCACACCGGCGCTCATTCCACCGCCGCGGATAACGTCACTCCATCTGGGATGCACGCCATATCCGCCCTCTATACGCACAAATGCGATAGGCAGGCGTAGATGCTTTGCCAGCTGGGCAATTGATGGCTTGATATTGACCGTCTGACCGGAAAACGTGCGGTTGCCCTCCGGTGCGAGAGCAATGGTTCCGCCCTCCCTTGCTACGCGTATACAGTTGATAACTGCGCGTGGATCGGTCGTTTGCTTTTTGATCGGGATCGGGTTTACGAGATAACGAATGAGCCTTGATACGAATCCGTTGGAGAAAAGATCCTCAGAGGCAAGATAATAAACCGGCCTCTTAAAAACAAGTCCAACGAAGAATTGGTCAAAGGCTGTCTGATGATTGAAGAGTATCAGATATTGCCTCTCGTTCTTCTCACCTAACGGCTTGACTCTTATCCTGTATCGCAGTGCGCTGTAGATTCCAAGGACGAAAACAAGGATCTTCTTCACAACAGCGTGCCTTGGCTTTAACCAACGCTCCGGACCTTTCTTCTTTTTGTTATTCATATTTGCTCCGAAAAACTGATTTTAAGCCCATTTAGGCTTAAGTAAATAGTATGCTCGTGATTAAAGTAAGGGAGGTTTTATGCGTTGCGCTGCTCCCTGGAATTATACCAATCACTGTCTTATATACTAATAGAGAAACTTTAAATTAACCTTAAATAAGCGCGGGCGCGAATGGCGGTGATGAGTGGGCCAGACCGGGAAAAATAAAAAAACCGTATTGATAGAAACGGATAGAAGAAAAAAATACGCAGTCAACCGCGTCAAAAAGATGATGAACAGAGGAGAGCATACCTAACGTATGCGCAGCTTTAAAGTTAGACAAAAAGAAAAACAGCGCCAGGCAAGCCACTACGGCGAGCACGGCGCTGTTTTTGAAAAATCAGTCAAGGTTAAGGGTGCTGAGCATATCGCGAAGAATCTTTGCCTCTGCTGCGGTGATAGTTACGCCCTTGCCCATCTTCTCGTGGTCGGGGGACCATGTACGCAGATCGTAAACGGGCTCTCTCTCGTTCCAGCTGATGAGGTTGAGCTCTTTGTTCCAACCGTTGTTGCCCTCGCTAACGATGCCGATCTTTTCAACTACTTCATACTTGATCTCAGGCATTTCAGACATCTCCTTAATTTAATATAAATAACATTTTTATTTTTAAAATATTTTATTTCTGTGACTATTCTAGCACATAAGTTTACAATTGTCAAGTAATATCACAAAAAAGATGGGAAAAAATAAAAAATATAGTTATTTTGCCAAATTTTGAAGAAATTTGTAAATTTTTTCGCTCTTACCCGAGACTATCAAAAATAGAAAGCGCTTTGATATCGTCTTGGCTAGGAATATTCTGTGTAACAATAATACGTATTTGTTTTTATTGTATTTTAATAATGATTGGTCAAAAAAGAAAAATAAAGCCGAAAATGCAAACATTACATTGCATTTTCGGCTTTTTATGTGGAAATTACTGAAATACTTTGTTAAATACAGACTATTTTTTTGCTGTTGCGTAAAGAGTACCGCTATACTCCTCAAGGAACGCCTCTGCTGCTTTTGTGAAGTTTGCGGCTGCTCTGTCACCGCTGAAACCGAAGAAGAAGCTCGCCGAGCCAAGATACTTGTCGATGATCTTAACGTCCACTATCAGCTTATTATCGTCTCTCCAGGCGAGAGAAACAGCGTCGTTATACATAAATCCGTCGTTGGTTTCCAGAACGCCCATTTCACTCGAATATCCCAGTTGAGGGAATTTGCCGAATACATTATGGTTAACACCAAAGGGAATGACCTTGTCTCCCTGGGCGTTTCTGTATCTGAACTCGCCCTCCGTTTTATCCTTGAAAACAAAGGAGAAGGACGTGATACCCATTTGATTTTTCTCACACTCGTAAACTACTCCGTTTATCTTCTCGCGCAGAGGAGAGTCCTCACTGCCTACGCTTGCTCTCAGCTTCAGATTCGACGTGTAATTCACGTAGCCGGCATATGCCTCGTCATCTCTTTCAAGAGGGGCGTCGGCAAGATTATCGATAATGAAATCGTAGAGAGCGTTAACCAGCACGGTCCTCATACTGCCTTGAGTGCCTGCGCCGATTGCTACCTGATGATCCGCGGTGCAGACAAACATAAATTTCTTGTCCGGTATGCATATGGTGAGCTGATCTCCCATACCGACGAAGGCGAAGCCGCCGGGCGCGCCCCATATCTGATAGCCGTAGCCTGCGTAGTTCAACGCATGGGGCATAAAGTTTTCCTGATTGCATACCAAGGGAGAGGTTGCATCCTTAACAAATTGCTCGCTTAGCAGCTGCTCACCGTTCCATTTACCTCCCTGCAAAAGCAGCTGACCGCCGGATGCCATATCTCTGGCGGTACAGTAGAGTGCGGAGTCTCCCCAGCTGTCTCCGTTAGGAATCATAAGAATACGCGCGTTTTTGAACGTGCCCATCTTATTGAACATCTTTTCCTTCAGATAGTCGAGCAGCTTCATACCGGAAAGTCTCTCAACGAGCGCGCCAAGAACCTGAGATCCTGCGCTGTCATACTGCCATATTGTTCCTTGAGATCTGAGATTGGTTCTCTCCGTGAAGTAAAACTCGGTTCTGTCGTGTACCTTTTCCCTGAACCAGTTGGCAACGTTTCCGGCAGTGGTCATCGTCAGCATATTTCTGACAGTAAGCTCCTCTACCTCGGTGGGTATTTCGCCTTTGATCTTATCTCTGAAATGATCTGCTATCTTATCGTCCAGATTTAGCTTTCCCTCGTCGACCAGAAGACCTATGCCCATTGCGACGTAGCTCTTTGTCTGGGAGTACATTCTGTGCAGACTGTCCTGATCGTACGGTGCCCAGTAATGCTCCGCGAATATTTTTCCGTCACGGACGAGCAGAAGAGAGTGCATGACCGCTCCTCTCTGGTGGATCTTTTCTAAAAACTTCTGAACGGTTTTCGAGGATATGCCTGCCTCTTCGGGTCTTATTCTTTCAAACATAAATATACCTCTTTTTTGACGTTTTTGCATTATTGATCTTTGTTTTTTACCATTTTCAGACGGTTGCGCGTCTTCCTATAAGATCGCCCTGATACTCGTCAAGAAAGTCCTCTGCGGTCTTTGACATCCGCACCGTAACAAGATCACCCTTGAATCCGAATATGAATAGAGCGTTTCCGAGATACTTGTCGATTATCTGGACCTTTATACCAAGCTTGTTGTTCTGGAGCCATGCTGCTGATACTGCCGCGTCGTACATTGAGCCGTCCGTGGTCCTCACGCCGCCGTATTCGTCGGAATAGCCGAGCTGTGGGAATTTGCCGAATGCGTTGTAACAGATTCCGAAGGGTAGCTCCTTCTCGCCCTGACCGTTTACGTAGCGGAGTGTGCCGCTCTTGCCGTCCTTATCAAAGCTGAATGAAAATTCACGCCACCCCATAGGATTATGCCTGCATATGTATTTTGCGCCGTTGATCTCTGCTCTCATAGGAGAGTCCTTTTTTCCTGTCAGCGAGTAAAGCTTCAGGTCTCTCGTTATAGCCTCCAGCTTTTCTTGTGCAGCTTTATCCTCCGGAAGAGGAATGGGACTAAGCTCATCAACGATCAGATCGAAGAAATAGCCGAGGATGACGTCGCTGTCCATTGCCATACCTTGAGTATCTGCGTTGCAGCAGAATATAAGGTCCTTTTCCGGCAGACAAATTGTGTATTGAGAACCCATTCCGTTAAAGGCGAAGCCCTCGCCCTCGGTGCGCCAGATCTGATATCCGTAACCGTGACGGAATACGGGATTTTCGAACTCAATATTATCAACCACCTTGCTGGTAGCCAGTTTGAGATACTTCTCATTCATAAGGCGCTTTCCCTCGAACGTACCGTAATTCATTACGAATCTTGCGAAGGATACCATATCTCTCGGGGTGCAGTAGAGCGCTGAATCTCCCCAGCTGTCTCCGTTTCTTGTCTTCAGCATTCTTGCGGTTTTGAAGGTTCCGAGATGCTTGAAAATCTTTTCGTTAAGATAGTCGAAGGTGCTCATTCCCGAGAGCCTCTCGACAAGGCTGGAGAGAACCTGAGAGCCTGCGCTGTCGTACTCCCATACAGTTCCGGGAATATGCTTGCAGGATGAGCGATTCACGTTCATATACATACGCGTTCTGTCGTCGTAATCGGTATCGAACCACCTTGCAGGATCGGATGCAGTTGTCATCGTAAGCATCTCTCTGACGGTTTGCTCCCTGAACTCTTCACAGGGGGGCGTGTCAATTTTATCGCGAAAAAGATCGCAGATCTTAGCGTCAAGATCAAGCTTTCCCTCCTCCTCAAGAAGTCCTATCGCAACCGATGTGTAGCTCTTGGTCTGCGAATACATTCTGTGGCAGGTGTCCTTGTTGAAGGGCGACCAATAATACTCACAGAAGAGCTTATCGCCCTTCATCATCAGAACGCTGTGCATAGGCAACGAGCGCTGATTCAGCTTCTCAATAAGACGTGTCACCTTGGCAGAGCTTATACCGGCCATCTCCGGAGTAATCTTCTCAAACATAGTGTTCTCCTGTTTTTTGTTTTCGGCGTTTGCCGTGTTTAATTACGATTATACATCTACGTAGCGTAAAAGTCAAGTAAAATATATAATATATTTAATATTTGCGTAGTAGTAGTATAAGTAAGTCTTTGGCGCGGACGGTAAGGCTGACTTTCACGCAATTCTCTTTTTTGCCAGCTTCAGTCTCCACGTCGTCTTTTCCGTTTTTTTTGTTTCACCGCCGGACAAAGCTTTTTGCCCATTCTTAATTTTCCGGATATACGTCTGTTAACTTTACTTCGATCAACAAAAAAGCCTGCGGGATAACCGCAGGCTTTTAACATATCATAAATGATTATTTTTCAATGATATGTAAAGTAGGATTTACAATTTGGTCACATGCAGCTACAGAAGTCTGTCTGATAGCCATCAGACGCATGCCGATGTTTTCGATAATATTTCTGGGAGGAAGAGGAAGATTCTTCATCTCCTTGGAGTTGATCTGCTTTGATTTCGATACGATGGAAATATATCTGTCGTAGATCGTGGAATTGAGAAGCGCAAACAGACCGAACGCAAGGCGGGGACAGATCTCGGAGTTCTTATCCTTGGTGTCAATGAAATTGATCTTGTTGTGGGTCGAGATGTATCTGTAGGACGGAAGCTGTGCCGCCATATAGATCGCCGAGTTGACAAATCTCTCGTCACTCTTGGCGGGAACGCGCTTGATGATGACCATATTCTTGTTCTTCTGGATAAGGCTGGGATTGATAGGCGCGATGTATTGGCGCTTAACGGGTCTTGGGAAGCTGATCTGACCGCCAACGATAGCTGAGGGACGGAGCAGGGGAACAGAGCCCTTGATCGGCTCGGTGAAGAGCAGACCCTCGCACTTGGAGTCGATGATCAGACCGGTCGACATCTTCAGTCCGAGACCCGACAGGGTCTCAGGAAATTCGGAGATGTACTTAACGATCTTGGTATCCTCAAGGCTCTTGGGTAGAGTGAGGGAGCCGTCCTCCTTATCCACAACGAAGCTGTAGTCGAGCGGAGGCAGAGCGGTAAGCTCCTTGCCGCTTTCCGTTGTTGTGGTTATGGATATGGTAGAGGGCTGCTTGCACTTTCCGTACGCGAGTATTATGTTTTTCTTGAGAGGCGTTGCTCTCTTCTCATTCTTGCGCTTTCCAACGAAGAGATGGATAGACTCCAGAGCCAAAGACGCCGCCATTTCCTTTCTGATAGACGTCAGCTGCGAAGCGCTGGCAAACAGGGTAGGAAGCACTATAACAAGCTGACCGTCCTCCTCAAGATGCTTGGCTGCAAGCTTTGCAAATAGGAATGCCGCGCTTATCTTAAGCTGCGTAACTCCGCCAACTGCCAGAGCCTCATCCGATCCCTTATCTATGAGATCTGTGGGCGGGTTGCATATAACGATGTCAAACTTGTCCTCGATCTTCTCACTGAAGAAGGATACCGTATAGTGATTTCTGGATTCGGTGAGATAGTTTTCCTCATAAACAGTTACGTAGAGCTTGACGTTATAGTCGTGACGGCACTTTTTTCTGATGCGCTCCAAGTTATCCTTGAGCATAGGAATAAAGGTCTCGTCATTCTCGTAGCAGGTTACGAAGATCTGCTTACAAGCGGAATATTTTTTGCATATCTCCTCAATAGCCGCAGCAGCGAGGATTCCTGTACCTGCGCCCGGGCAAAGAATAGTGTACACGGTCTTGGAGCTGTCGAGTTTAAGCATGCTCGCCATAAGTCTGGCGTTCTCCTTCTTTGTGAAAAGGCGTCCGAGCCTTATATTTTCGCTTTTGGACTTTTCTCTGATCAGCTTTGCTGTATTTCTTACCGCAAGATTTAACATACCGTTTCTCCTGTAGTTTTTCTGCCTTGATTTATTTACTAATATTGTATCACATTTTTTAGTGTATTGCAAGACATTTTACAAGTTTTTTTGCTAAAAATATTGCAAATATGAGTTTGTGATGCTATAATATAATAGGCAAAGCTCTGGGCACGGGATGGCGAACCTCCTGTTTTGCCCGGTCAATATATAAATCACAGTGCCTTTTGGCAGAATGGAGATATTATGGGCGACAGAAAGCAGGCATCACAACTTAAATTCCTTCATTGCGGAGATATCCATCTGGATACCCCCTACGTAGGCCTTTCTCCCGAGAAAAGCGACGAGCGCCGTCGCGGACTCAGGGCATCGTTTATGAAGATGATGGAGTACGTTCGCGGCAGCGGTATCAATTACGTGCTGATCAGCGGCGATCTGTTTGATGCGGAGTATGCTACCAATAATACCGTTGAGCTTCTCGTTCGTGAGTTCCGTAATTGTCCCGATACTCACTTCATAATCGCTCCCGGCAGAAGTGATTGCTACGAGAACAATCCTATATACGCGTCCGGCAGACTCCCCGCTAACTGTCATATATTCAGCTCTGAGAGCTTATCCAGATTCGATTTTGATGACGATAAGGTCACGGTCTATGGCTGGGCGTTTCTTAAACCCGAGCTGAAGGAGAATCCACTCTACGACAAGCAAGTTGACGATATTTCCAAGATAAATATAGTTTGCGGTTACGCAGACGTGGACGGCAATCTTAATTCCGACGTTTGTCCCGTTTCGGTCAGCGATATCAAGCGCTTTGGCGCGGACTATTACGCATTTGGCTCCAGACACGAGGGAGGCGAGTTCGTAGGTCTTGAGGATTCTATGTACGGCTACAGCGGAGCTCTTGAGTCAATTGGATTTGATAATCCCGGCATCGGCGGAGCAAAGCTGGTTTCTATCAAGTATAACGGCGGCGAGCTTTCCATCGACGCGAAATATATGAGCTTCGGTCAGGTGGTCTTCAAGAGTGAGACTATGGATATCACAGGCGTAGATACGAACAACGAGATAATTACTCGCATCAGCCGTCTCGTTAGTGAGAAGAAGTACGGCTCCGAGACCGCGCTTCGCGTAGAGCTTGTTGGTTATATCGATCCCAGATTTATAGTGCCGAAGAACCTTGGCAGCGACGCTTTCGGTCTCTATTCCTTTGAGGTAGTGGATAAGACCTTGCCTCTTTACGGCACAGAGTATCTGAAGCGTGATATGTCGGTCAAGGGCGAGATCTTTCGTCAGCTTCTTCCTATGCTTGAGGGTGATGACGAGGAGTCAAGGCTTGTGGCGGCGAGAGCGTTCAGAGAGGGCCTTGCGGCTCTTGAGAACCGTGAGATCGATACCTGACCCGCCGTTCCGTCCGCGCAAAAATAGTGTAATTAAACAACAAAACCGATAGAAATAATTAAACCCCGTGACACCTGAGTGCCACGGGGTTTTTGTGTTAAAATGTTAATTTTTATTTACTAAAACGGTTGTTTTAGGAGCAAATTCTGTTATTCCGGTACGATCATACCGTACGAGCCTTCCTTTCTCTTATAAACAACGCACACGCTTCCGCTATCGGAATCCGTAAACGCGTAGAAGGAGTGCCCGATCAGATTCATCTGCAGAATAGCCTCCTCGGGTGTCATGGGCTTGAAGGGGAAGGTCTTCACTCTGATCGAGAAATCCTCCTCCTCGTCATATTCGTCGTCGTCTCCTATATCCAGAACGAACGCATCCTTCTTCATCATCTTCTCGACTCTGGTCTTGTTCTTACGTATCTGTCTTTCAAGACCCTCCACCGCTCTGTCAAGCGCGGTGATGAAGGTATCGGATTCCGCCTCGCATCTGAATGTAGAGCCTCCGTGATTTACGGTAATCTCGATGATCTTGTCCCCCTTGCGTACCTTGCAGGTTACGAACGCCTCTGCCTCCGCGCCAAAGAACTTATCGAATTTCGAAAGCTTCTTTTCGATCGCCAGCTTCAGACTTTCTCTGACTGACATTTGCTTGCCGTAAATCGTGATTTTCATAAGGTTACCGTCTCTCCATTCGGAGAATTCCTTTCTTCGTTTTGAAGATGAGTTTCATCTCCATTTATATTATAGCATATAATTTGTGAAAAATAAACAGTTTTTTCAAAAAAACCCACAAATAATTAATGAATATGTACATAAGGTAAATTTATTAACCAATCGCTGACAAATATTGAATAAGGCATTGACACCTGTAAAAAAATATGGTAAAATCAAAAATAGAGTGCCATAGCATTGCTCGTATGAGTCTAATGCTATGGCACGTTTATTAGTTGTTTTAGGGTGCTATGAAGCTGTCATCCGGAGCTACGGGTGACTCTTGTGGCAGCGCTTTAAGCTTAGCTGCCGCCGAAATGCCCGTGATGAGCGCGTAGATTATGTATGCGTGCATAACGTAATCGAGTATCATCGTGAGGTCAATTCCTGAGATCAGAAGCATAAGCACTGTGTCCAAGGCGAAGAATGCGAGCATTACGATCATTTTTATGGTGCTTGGCTTCTTGGATATGAGCCACAGCACCGCTGCCGCGATAACTATAATGGCTGAGATCGCAACCAAGACCCACATTATACCGGAGCTTTCATATGGCTCGATCGCATTCTCACCGACGTAATATTCCTCCGGCATTTTGCCGCACAGCATCGCGCCAAGGAAGGTCAGGAAATAAGGGATAAAAATTGAGAAGAGAAAATACGTATCTTCACCGACAACCGCCATGACCATATTAACGACAGTCAGCGCGACCACTAATAGAAATACTGATCTTGCGCTTTGATATTTGTTGTTTAACAGATCGCGCTCAGAGGGTGGATTTGCGGATTGAGTTTTGCTAAATAGTCTTGCCATGATACACCTCACTTTTTGTATTTGACCGGCATATGCCTGCAAATATTATATAATAAAATCCGTCTTTTGTCAATAGACTATCGTTGCGTTTTGTCATCCTCGGTTTACGGCTAATATACAGAATATCACAAAGCTTACACATCCGCCAACTACAAGTCCCAGTATAAATTGCCACATAACCTTACCTCCGCGCCCAGTCCTTATTATATTCAAATAACCGGTTTTTGCCAAATTTGAAAAAATTAACAAATTTTGGGCTATTTATAGACCAATTGTATCATATATAGCCCGTTTTGTCAAGTAAAAAACGCTATAATAATTCTGTACGTGTATTATTACGGTTGGACGGTGTTGTAATATGGAAACATATGTAGCAGTGAGAAACAGGCTTATGGCGTTATGCGAAATGAGGAAGATCTCAATTCACAAGTTGGCAATGGAGTCGGCGGTCGCACCATCTACAATCAAGAATATCCTTTACGGCAAGAGTGTAAATCCCGGTATAGTAACGCTTAAGATGCTGTGCGACGGACTTAACGTCAGCCTATACGAGTTCTTTAATACCGAGGAGTTCAGGGAGCTGGAGCAGGAGATAAGATAATATTATCTCCATACAGCGCCCGGTTATACGGCTGCGGACGTAATTTCACAGGTCAATATACGAACAGAAGGTGTAAAAAATGGCGAAGAGTAAAAGAAGAAACAGCAATTATCAGACAGAGAAGCGCGAGGCGGCAAGACTTGAGAGGGAGAAGGCACTGGCGGCAGAGAAGCGCAAGAGACTTGCTCGGTCGATAGCTATACCCGCGATAGCGGTATTGCTTATAGCATCGGTGATTCTCGGAGTAGTCGGATATACGTCCGGTTGGTTTGGCTTCAGAGCCACTCACAAGGCTACGATCATTATAGAGGACTACGGCACGGTGGAGCTTGAGCTTTACGGCGACGAGGCTCCCATCACGGTTGCGAACTTTGCAAAGCTTGCCTCCGAGGGCTTCTACGACGGATTGACCTTCCACAGAATCGTCGAGGGCTTTATGGCTCAGGGCGGTGACCCTGACGGTGACGGCAGCGGAGGAAGCTCGGAGACTATCAAGGGTGAGTTCAAGTCAAACGGAGTATGGAACGATATAAAGCACGTACGCGGAACTATATCCATGGCAAGATCCAAAAGCTATGATTCTGCGTCAAGCCAGTTCTTCATCGTCCATCAGGATTCCCGCGAATCCCTTGACGGATTGTACGCCGCGTTTGGCAGAGTTACATCAGGTATTGAGGTTATAGACAAGCTTTGCGAGGGAAGGACCAAGGACGTTATTCTTCCCGAGAGCGATCAGCCTCGCATCCTTTCCATCAAGGTGGAGAAGCTTTAATTTTTATTCGAAAATAAACACGCCCCCGGCTTATACGCTGTCCTTGACGGATAACGTGCAGGTCGGGAGCGCGTCTTTTTTTATTTTTCAGTTGCGCAGTCCTGTGCGCTTTGGGGGAATTTTCTGTCAAGCAGGTCGCATATTCTCTTGTTAAAGAGTATGCCGAGCGCCGCGAGAATTACGGAAGCCACAGTAAGAATTATAGCCAACGTATAATTATTCTCGATCACGGCTGAGCCGGTGATAGTAGATGTTATGACGGTGGGGATACGGGCGATCGTAGAAACTATCATAAAGTGATGCAACTTCACCTTGGTGAGCGGAACGGGATATATCAGAATGTCCTTTGGAATTCCCGGGATTATGAATATGAAGAACATAATGATAAGAGCGCGCCTTGGATTGTTTAAAAATTTGAGCCGTTCAAATTCGCGCTCTCTAACGTTATCCTGAACGAACGCCTTGCCAAACCATCTGACAAAAAGGAAGATCAGCGCAGTACCGAGATTCAGACCTATGAGACAGAGCAGAAGTCCCAGCCACGGTCCGAACATAACTCCGGCTCCAAGCTCCACGAACTCACCGGGAATGAACGCTACCACCACCTGCAGAGTCTGTACCAGTATAAGTATGAGCGCGCCGAATATACCTGTAGACTGTATTTCATTTACGAATATTTCCAGCCCCTCGTCAGTGCCTAAGGATTTGAAGGTATCAAAATACCTGACCGTTATAAAAATGACAAGGGCGATTATTACAAAAAGGGCGACTAGATTTATTACCGTTTGCGGCTTGAGCTTCTTCTTTTCTTTCATTTATTTCCTTGCCTTGCATATAGGTGCGGCACGTTATAAATTCTTATATAAACTCTACCAAATGGAGCAAAATGATAGAATTATGACTGCACGTATATGCGTTTTCTGTCGATTTCTTTGTTTTCTAAAAGATATTACTTTACCTTTACCGATCTTCCTGGAAGCCTGGGCTTAGGGTCGGGGTAGCTGCCGTCCGGGTATCCGAGTATCATATTGGCTACGCCCTCGTATTCACCCTCAATTCCGAGAGAGCGGAGATATTCGCGCCACACGGGCATATCAAACACCTCTTTCGCCCGATGTATCCAGCAGCAGCCGAGACCGAGCGAGTGAGCCGCCAGCATAATATTACCTGCCACGAGCGAGCCGTCGTAAACCGACGTTCTGACCGATCTGTCCGCCAGGACTACCAGCACAGCCGGCGCGCCGTAAAACGGATCTGAGGAGGCACCCATTACAGCCGCATTGTCTGCGGAGAGCCTGTCACGTATTTCCTTATTAGTCACGGCAAGTATTATCGCGCCCTGCAGATTTCTTCCGCTGGCAGCGTTCAGGCCTGCCTCTATAACCTGATCTATAAGCTCCTCTGAGGGAGTCTCATTCTTATAACGCCTAACGCTTCTGCGCTCCTCTATAGCCTTCAATATCTCGTTCATTTTCTTCTCCGTTCTGTTTGTTTTACAGATAATATTCTAGCACATTCTACCGCTAAATACAATAGTCAAGGGATAAAAAAGTGCCTTATCCATTTTCTCTTGACAATATTTTGTTTTACTGATATAATACTGACGAGAAAGAGAGGTGCGTTATGCGTTTTTCAAACCTACACGCGCACAGCGTTTTTTCTGACGGGGTGAACACACTGAGGGAGAACGTAGAGTGCGCTATATCCAAGGAAATGCTTTCACTTGGTTTTTCCGATCACAGCTATACCGCCTGTGACGAGAGCTACTGTATGATGCCTCGGGATTACGACAGATATCTGACCGAGATCTTCGCCTTGAAGTCGGAATTTTGTGACACGCTCCCCATCTATGCGGGTATAGAGCAGGATTATTACTCCGATAGGGCGGATTACGGCTTCGATTATATTATCGCCTCCGTGCATTACGTTAAGGCAAAGGGTAAGTACTACGCTGTGGATCATATGGCAACGATACAGAGGGAGTGCATAAGTGATGGCTTCGGAGGCAACGTTATGGATATGGTCCGTAGCTATTACGCATCCGTCGTGGAACATGCTTATTTGACACGCCCATCCGTTATAGGTCATTTTGACGTAATTACGAAATTCGGCATAGTGCCCGAGCATAGTGATGAATATTTACGTGTCGCCACGGAAGCTCTCCGCGAGACTGCGCGGTACTGTTCGGTGTTTGAAATTAACACGGGTGCCATTTCCCGTGGCTACGGAACAGAGCCGTACCCCGCGATGCCACTTCTATCCGAGCTTCGCGCTTTAGATGTGAAGATTGTTATAAATAGCGATTCTCACGCTAAGGAAAACCTTGACAGCTCATTTGACTTAGCGCTGAAGTGCGCGGTAAACGCAGGCTACGACAGCATTCATGTTTTTGATAACGGAGTCTTCAAGCCTGTCAGCATTAAATAAACAGCTTGCTGTTAAGTGAATCAACGGTTCATATTACATAATACATCGCGCCATCTCGGGCGCTTGGCAGATGCTTTTCTATAAAGGGAGCGGGACGAAAATTAAATTTGTCCCGCTCCCTTTCGGTTTTCGGTTAAAGCTTATGTTGATTTTATGCTTTGCACTCTGTTTTTTGGCGTTTAATTGTGAGAGTGTTGTTGCGCCCCAAAATGTTATGCTAAAGGGAAAACAACGGTTTTTGGGGGTCAAAAACTGCAAGATATTAAATGTTTTTGAGGATATTTGCAAGATGTATTATATGATGTGAAGCGTATATATGATATAATGGTATCGAAAGCTACTTCGCTTTTAAAAATGGAGGTAGGTATGGATTTGAATGGCAAAATTATCATATTCGACGGCGACAGCATATGTAGCGATACCAGCGAGCTGCCTCCTGATAAGCGGGGCTGGGCAGCCAGAGTCGGAAACCGAGGCAATATGCGATGGTATAATTACTCCGTAGGCGGAGGCACCATCACCGCGGAGATGTACGCGGAGTCAACCGGCGCGGCGCGCCACTGGGTCTCAAGATGCATCGATAAAATACACGCGGAGCATCCAACCGTTGACTATCTCATTTTTGAGGGCGGAACAAACGACGCGGATCTGCTGGGTATAGAGTCTCTGCGTCTCGGCACGTACGACCTTTCCGACTATAGCGGAAATTACGACGATACCACCTTTACGGGCGCTCTTGAAAGCCTGTTCTATAAAGCTATCAACTACTATCCGCAGGCGAAGATCGGTTATATAGTAGCTCCCAAGATGGGCACGCCGAAAATCGGATACGGTCCCAGATATCACCGACGCTTCTATTTTCTCAGAGCGATCGAGATATGCAAGAAATGGGGCATACCGTACATAGATCTTTGGGAGGGCTCGCCCATAAATCCCTCGTTGACCGCCTACTACCGTCCGGATCTTGATATTCGGGGCAACGTTGACGCAGGAAGCGCCTACAGGGATGGACAGCATCTGACAGAGATAGGCTATGATATGATATCAAATCAGATATATAACTGGATCTCGTCACTTTGACGGTGGCGCGGTCGGTACAGAGGAGAAGCAATGAAGAAAAAGATTATAAACGCTAAGGTAGTGCTGAGTGACAGAGTGCTCGACGGCGGCTGCGTGGTGTTTGAGGACGGAGTAATCACCTACGTGGGTGAGGCGGACCAACCGGCAGACGAGGTTTTCGATGCCTCGGGCAATTACCTGCTTGCCGGATTCGTAGATATTCACTGTCACGGCGGCGGTGGCTACGACTTTATGGATGCATCCCCTGATGAGATGCGTAAGATATCCGAGTTTCATCTTTCCCACGGTACTACCACTCTGGTAGCCACAACTCTTACTGATACCTGGGAATCTATAGAGCATTCCCTTGATAATTTCGCTGCCCTTGGTGAAGACAGACTGACTCTTCACGGCGTTCATCTGGAGGGGCCCTGGTTCTCTCCTATGCAGTGCGGCGCTCAGTCAACTGATCAGATGGAGAAGCCGAGCAGTGAGAAGCTGAAGGCGCTGAAGAGCAAATATCCATTTATCGAAAGAATAAGCTTAGCGCCGGAAATCGATGAAAAATTTGACACGGGTAGGGTGGCAGTCGAGCTTGGAATGATCGCAGCCATCGGTCATACGGACGCGGACTTCGATACTACCGTAGAGGCGGCGGATAACGGATACACTCTCGTCACGCATCTCTATTCAGGTATGAGAGGAGTAGTCCGTAAGAACGCGTACAGAGAGGCCGGCTGTGTTGAGGGCTCGCTCTTCGACGATAGACTTACCGTAGAGACCATAGCGGACGGCAAGCATCTTCCTGCCGGAATTCTGAAGCTTGTATATAAGTGTAAGGGCGCTGACAGGATCTGCCTTGTGACCGACTCCACCAGAGGCGCGGGCTCCAAGGACGGAGAAACTATGATGCTCGGTAAGCTGGTAGGCGGAACTCTCGCCATAATTGAGGACGGAGTTGCCAAGCTTCCCGACAGACAGTCGTTCGCCGGCAGCATCGCTACAACAGACAGACTGTTCCGTACAGTTCGCTCTCTTGTGGGCGTTTCTCTCCCTGAGATCTCGCGTATGATATCTGCTACTCCCGCCAGGGTTATGGGATACTCTGACCGTGGCAGGATAGAGGTAGGTCTGCGAGCAGACTTTGTAATAATGGATAAGGACTTTAATATAAATAAAATTTATTTGAAAGGTGAAACAAAATGAAAGTCAAAGTATTTGAAACCGCAGAGCAGCTTGGCGCAGCAGCAGCTAAGCAGGCAGCAGCTAAGCTGAACGCAACCATCAAGGAGAAGGGAAGTGCCAGACTTCTTCTCTCCACCGGCGCATCTCAGTTTACGTTCTTCGATAGCTTCGTTAAGGAGGACGTTGATTGGTCTAAGGTTGAGATGTTCCATCTCGACGAGTACGTGGGCATTTCCGAGGATCATCCCGCAAGCTTCAAGAAGTACCTTCTCGAGCGCTTTATCAACAAGGTTAATCCCGGTAAGTACCACCTCATCAACGGCAGCGAGGATCCCGAAAAGACCATCGCAGAGGTCAGCGCGGCTCTCAACGAGCGCAAGATCGATCTCGGTATGATCGGTATCGGTGAGAACGGTCACATCGCATTCAACGATCCTCCCGCAGATTTTGACGATCAGAGATGCTACAAGGTAGTTAAGCTCTCCGACACCTGCATTCAGCAGCAGCTCCACGAGGGTTGGTTTGAAAACGAGGACGCAGCCTTCAAGTACGCTATCTCTATGACCTGCTCTAAGATCATGGATTGTGAGACCATCATCAGCGTAGTACCCTACAAGGTAAAGGCTCAGGCTATCGTTGATACTCTCACCTGCGATAAGACCGTTGACGTTCCCGCTACTCTTATGAAGGAGCACAAGGACGTTACCGTATACTGCGATAAGGATTCCGCATCCCTTACTCCTGCAGAGGTTCTTGCAAAGTTCGCATAAGCGTATAGCAACGGTGATGGTTTTATCACCGCTTTATTTGGAATCATCTCTTTAAAAAGGCAGATCCGCGCCCACTTGGTGTGGGCGCGGATGATAGCCTGATTGTCTTAAGACGGACGCGAGGCGCTTTTTACCTCGTCGTATGTAAAACCTCAAAAGCGTACTAGGCATTGGGCGTGTCAAGCTTTTGCGCCTTTCACGACGAGTAAAAGCCGGTTGTGATTCGCTTTAATCTCCGTTGCCGCTTGAGGTAGGAGAGGTCCCCATGATCCGTTTATAGTTGTAGAAAAACGAGGTGTAGTTATCGTAGCCTACTGCCTCCGCGGTGGCTTGCGCTGACTTGCCCTCGCGTAGCAGCTCTGCCGCCCGATACATTTTTTTCGCTATAATATACTGATTTACAGTCATATTCATAAGGGAAGAAAATCTGTGACATAGGGTCGATTTACTTACGTACAGCACCTCTGCCAGCTTATCCAGCCTTATAGGCTCACTGATATGCTCGTCCACGTATTCCGTTAACGATGCGACGAGACGGTCGCTCGCGGTCGGCGTTGCGAAGTTATCCTTGCTATCCTTAATTACGTTATCAATGGCGATTATGAAGCGCAGAAGCCTTGAGATTATTCCCAGCTTCTTGTGACTCTCTACCCCCTCCTCGTTTATTATAGATAGCAGCAGCTTGTCCAGACCGTATTTTTTTACGTCTGCTCTCCCTATCAGATGAAAACGGTTTTTACCGTCGTAGCTGAACGCGCCAAGAGTGGCGTCGAGCTCCACCATCATCTGATGCAGAATATCCATATTAAACAGCAGTACCACTCTTTCATAGGGCTTGTCTCCGCCTATCACTAGGGCGTGGATCTCGTTCGGTGCGACGAAAATCATATCTCCTTCCTTAACGTCGTAGGTATCTCCGTCAATGATGTAGGATACCTCTCCCCCAAGAAGAAAGTGTACCTCAAACTGCTGATGTGCCTCCGGTCCGTGATAATACTCCTTGCCGGATGCCTCGGTTACAGTGTGGTGATAGCATAAATCATCACCAACTACGTTGTATTGTTTGAATATCTTGCTTTTCATAACAATCACATTTTACCAGATTTTTTTGTATAATTCAATATGTTTTTTAAAAATGTTGCAAATTCCGGAGGACTAACGAATGAAAAGATTTGCTATTGTAGGCGCAAGCCATAGATGCCTCAGTATGTTCGTGCGAGGACTTGAGGGTATGAGAGGAAAAACCCTTGAATTTATTGCCATATACGATCCGAACCGAACTCGCTGTGAGGTCTTCCGCAAGGAAGTAGGGGACGGACTGACTATCTATTCGGACTACGATCAGATGATGCAGACCGAGAAGCCTGACGGTGTAATAGTTGCAACCACAGACAATACCCACGCAGATTACGTTATTCGTACTCTCAGATACGGATGTGACGTATATTGCGAAAAGCCTCTCACCAATACCTATGAAAATTGTCTTGCTATCAGAAAAGCCGAGAAGGAAAGCGGAAAAAAGGTTTACGTCACCTTCAACTGCCGCTTTATGCCTTACTTTGCGAAGCTTAAGGAGCTCGTTCGCTCCGGCGTGATAGGTAAGATTCATTCTATAAATTACGAGTACATACTCAACCGTTGGCACGGCGGCGACTACTTCAAGCGCTGGCACGGTATGATGGAGGTGTCTCAGGGCATGCTCCTTCATAAGAGCACACACCACTTTGATGTTATCAACTGGCTTCTTGAGGATGAGCCAGTAAGTGTTTCGGCTATGGGTCTTAAGTCCTTCTACGGAAATCCCGAAAGATGCCTTGGCTTCCGTTGCTCACAGTGCGATAAAACCGCAGAGTGCGAAAGCTATAAGTCACAGTCCGCGCCTATGGACAAGGCGCTTTACTTCGACGCTGAGCACGAGGACGGTTATATCCGTGACCGCTGCGCTCACCGCCCCGAAACTGATATTTATGATAATATGTCGGTATCCGTGTTGTATAAAAAGGGTACGCTACTGACGTATACTCTCACACTCTTTGCTATGAAAGAGGGCTACAATATGACCCTTATCGGTGAAAAGGGTATGATTATCTGTCATCACTTCGGTAAGGACGGAGAGGAAAAGCAGGATTACGAGATCGAGCTTCTTCTTCGCGAGAACGAGGTTGAGAAGATCACTTTCCCCAGAGCAGAGGGTGCCCACGGCGGCGGAGACGTAAAGCTTCGTGAGATGATGTTTGGCGATCCTCAGCCCGATCCTCTCGGACAGGCGGCGGACAGCTTTGCGGGCGTTGCATCCGCTATGATCGGTATCGGCGCGAACGAAAGCATTAAAACAGGCAGAGTTTACGATATTGCATCTGCCCTCGATACTCTTCGATAATTATTACCCCTGTGATTTCTGCTTTTTCGGTAGCTCACAGGGGTTTTAAAAAGCAAACTCGAAGGCTGTTTTTTAATTAGCCACCACCCGTGTAAATAAAAATGAGGTTATTATGAACGGAAACAATGTTTATTGCAGTCCTGAATCCGTAGGACTTTCGTCGGAAAGAATTCTTGATTTTATAAAGTATATCAAGGAGACGGGCTACAATCTTCATTCCTTTATGCTGATAAAGGACGGAAAGATCATAACCGAGGCGTATTACGCGCCGTTTAACGAAAGTGATAAAAAGCGTCTTTATTCCTGCTCCAAAACGATAGCCGCTTTGGCTGTTGGCAGACTCGTAGGAGAGGGTCTTGTGAACGTTACCGATCCGTTGGTCAAGTATTTTCCTGAGCATAAGGATTGTCATCCGGAGCTGCAGCGAGTGACTGTTGAGGAGGCTCTTATGATGACCCTTCCACTGTCCTCAAGTCCCTATGTCTACGGTATGGAGGGATCTTCCGTGACCAACGACATAGTTGTGAAGGAAAGCTGGATAGACAATTTCTTTTCCGGCGTTATGATAGATCCTGAGCAGAAGAAAAGCTTTAAGTACAACTCCCACGCATCATATATGCTTGGCGCGCTTTCCTACAAGCTGACAGGACAGAACTTTATTGAATATCTCAGACCCGTGTTTGATAAAATCGGAGTTTCGAGGGATATTGAATGTGTGAACTCACCGGAGGGTATCGCCTGGGCATCCAGCGGCGTGCTTTGCACTATGCGTGATTTTGCCAGGATAGGTGAGCTGCTTTTGAATAGAGGCTATATGTGCGGTGAGCAGCTGTTGCCTAGAGATTATATGGAGAAGGCAACGTCTGCCCTGGTGGCTACTCCGAAGGTAGAGGGAAGGTCTGCTTCCGGCTTCGGCTACGGTTATCAGATATGGGGAGAGCCCTATGGCTTCGGTATGCACGGAATGCTTGGTCAGTGCGCATTCTGCTTCCCCGAAAAGAACTTTCTCTTCATCTGCCACTCGAACACTCCGGATTACCTTCAGACGATATACGACGGCGCAGCTATGCTCTATAAAAGTATAGGCGATTCGCCTCTTCCCGAGGGGGAGAGTTATTATAGACTTAAAGAAGCGGTATCCGCGTTGAAAATCGAGCGCTCGCAGGGAGCATCTCATTCGCCTATTGAGAGCGTTATAGGCGGGGCGTGTTACGAAATCTCAGATAATCCTATGGGTATTACCTCTCTTCGCTTTGATTTTTGCACCGATCACGGAATTCTCAGTTACGTCCGCGACGGTAGAGAGAGGGTGCTTCGATTCGGATACGGCGAATACCTCGACACCACCTTCCCGGAGACCTACTATTATTCTATGACTATAACCGTTCCTGCGAACAGAGAGCTGCGTGCGCTTGTGACCGGCAGCTTCCCGAGGGAGAATGAGCTTGTCATCGTATCCGACGTAAGTGACACGATGTACGGTACTCTCATTATGAGATTTGAGTTTTCAGAGGATGGTATTACTCTCGAATTTAAAAAGAACGGCGAAGCGATATTTGCGGAGTACGTCGGTAACGCAAATGGAAAAAATATGGGTGTAGCGCGAAAAGAAGTGAGGAGAAGAGTTATGACAAGCAGAGAGATAAACGGCTTTAAGGAATATAGGATCAACGAAACGCATTTTCATCCCGTATATCCCATAAGGTTATCGGAAACGGTAGAAATCATGAACCGTCTTTTTGATTATTTTGAGTGGAGAAGCGTGACTGTTCAGACACTGCATGACAGCGGACATAGACTTTACGATCCCGTATGCAACCTGAAATCTCTCTATCTTAAATCATTATTTGCGGATGAAAACCGTCGTGTGTACGTGTACGGTAATGCGCTTCTACCCGGAGGTCTGGATGATCCGGATTATTACTTTGACCAAGTGGAGAAGCTGTATAGAATGGGTGTGGACGGCTACAAGATGCTTGAAGGCAAGCCTGCATACAGAAGAGATCTTGGCAGATCTCTCTCCGATCCCGTCTTTGATAAGATGTACTCGTTTATTGAAAAGAAGGGAATGCCTCTCAAAATACATATGTGTGATCCTAGGAAGTATTGGGGCCCAAGGGAAACCATGACTCCGACAGCGATCGCTCGCGGCTGGTGGTACGGTGACGGTACGTTCCCGTCCTTCGACAGCATATGGGGAGAGCTTGAGGATGTTCTTGACAGATTTCCTAATATGAAGCTTTGCGTCGCTCATTTCGGATACATATCCGATGATATCGAGAGATGCAAGAGAGCATTCGAAAGATGGAAGAATTTTTCGTTTGACTTCACACCCGGAGCCGCTACCTTCGATTCGTTTACGAAAAAGCCTGATGAGTGGCGCGATTTTGTTGAGAAATACTCTGACAGACTGTATTTCGGTACAGACACCTATAACAGATTTGAGGAGTCGTCGGAAGAGCAGCTCAAAGGTATATACGAGCAGACCGGCGGAAGATACAGATTGGTAAGAGCTATGCTGGAGTATTCGCCTGACGTGAAGGTAAATCAATCGGGCTTTGATCCATTTACTCCCATATCCGTTTCCCAAAAGACGCTTGATAATATTTACGTAAATAACGTGGATAGGCTTCTCGGGGACGGAAGAGCTCTTGACTCTTTACTGATACTCAGCGAGGCGGAGCGTATACGCGACGAATATCTGTCGGGGAAGTACTCGTATATTGATGAGTATGAGCAGAAGCTGGAGCTTGATAACCTTGAAGTAATGATTAGCTATTTCAAGAGCAAAATTTAAATAAGCTAAAAAGGAAATGATGAATAATTCATCTCTTAAGCTTTGTTTTCCCATATAAATACTTATAGAAAAATCAACACGTTTGGAGTATAAGCTCCACCCGTGTTGATTTTTTTGCTATTATATTGCTTTATGATCTGCTTTTACTAAATGAATATAGGCTTAACTCCGTCGATCATAAACGTAGCGGCGTATGACATTGTCATATGGAAGAGAGACGTGTTCCACTTTGAGTCTCTGCCCCACCCCTCGAAGGTAGTCGTTCCGTCCTCACGCAGAGTTCTGAGCCACGCACCGTCATCCTTCAGAGCTTCAAGGATCAGATCATCTCTGTCGCACTTCATAAGTCCCATAAGAACGGGGAAGGTGCAGAACATAGAGAGAGAATGAACGGTGTGCTCACGGTATAGATTTATGATCTCGTCACGGCACTCATTATCTGGATATAGCTCAAATGCCAGAACAAAGCTGTTGCCGACTAAGCTTATATGATCGGTAAATTCACCGTCTCGGAAAAGATGCTTCTCGGAGTTATAGAATGTGTTCAAGAAGCTTGAATACAAGGGTGTAATATCTCTGTATTCCGCCTCTCCGAGCGCCATCGCCATTTTGTTTGCCGTCTTGATTGCTTCTATGTAGTAGGCGTTTATTGAAACGTGGGCTTCATGGCAGATCTTGCCCTCGTTAATATCAACGGCGTACCCGTGTTGAAAATTCTTGGGCCATTCTACCACGCACCACTTGTCAAGATCGCGCAGAAGTCCGTTCTTTTCATAGCTTTTTCTATATGCCTCAAGGAGCTTGACGGTCTTTTTGTAATTATCGCGGAGATATTCCACATCTTTGGTGAATCTGTAGTGCCAAAGAACAAGCAGCACGAGCATCAAGGGATATTCCGCTATCTCCTGCATAAATGAGCAGTCCATGCACGTCACGAGAGTGTCGGTTATGAAATCGGTGGAGAACGCGTCGTTTATAAGCTTTCTCACCATAGTATCGTCACGCGTGAGCAGCATGTTCGTAAGGGCTGTGTAGCATCCGTCTCCCAGGTAGAAGCCCTTCTCGCGTTCCATACAGTCCTGAATGACCTCTTGCACGCCGTATTTCTGCGTGTTAACACAAAGCTCCCATATTTTTTTGAGATCCGGGTCTGACGAATACTTCTCGCTAAGAGGGGAGCGAAGTGTAAATGGATAGTGGCGAACGCTCATATATAGCTCATCCACCGTGACGGCATCAGGAAGTATGAGTTCAATATATCTGAAGGATTTATAATCAAACCAATCAAGCACCGACTCACCGTCGGCGAGTATCCACTCCTCCTCGTAGACGCAATTCGCTCTCAGCTCATAGCGCACGTGTCCGTCGTCGAGAAGCTCCTGCCCGCAACGCAGAATGATCTTATCTCCCGCTTTACCCCGTACCCGTGCCACGATATATCCTACGTATGTCGATCCGAAATCGTATATTTTAGAGGCTCCAAGACACTCCGATTTGACCGGGTCTCGCCTTTCAAACTCCAGCATATAGCTCTTTTGCGGAGCTGTTGTATAGTCGGGAGCCGCCTTTTCTACAGCATACGCCCAATACGAGTCATCAAAGGTGGGAAGCTGGAAATCTACCTCACGGCAGCGACTGTCATATCTTTCCATAAACTGCGTCTGATATCCTACCACACCCATCTCCTCATATCCGGAATGAACAGCCGTTTTGAAGGACTCATCACTCTTCAGAACGCACTCTCCATCCGCAATGATATCCATCAGCAGTCCGTGTCTGTTGTCACCGCTTTGCCATACTCGGTTTATCAGTCCTTGATAGAGAGTGTGTACCGCTACGGTATTCTCCCCCTCGGAGAGATACTCGGTAATATCCACCGTGTTGTAATTGTAGTTGAAGTGATATGAGGGAGCAGGCCCCTGGCAGACGAATTTGCCGTTGACGTACAGCTTATAGTAGTCGTCAGCAGTGATATAGACCTGTGCTTCTGTGGGCTTTTTATCTATTGTAAATATCCGTCTGAACAAAATATGACGGTTTCTGTGCTGATCGCAGGGCAGATCTACTATATCCAACTGCTTGTGAAAAACGTTTCTTGGCTCAAGCGCGGCAAACTCACCGTCGGTTATCCATTTTCCGTAAAAATTATGCTCCATAACGACCTCGCTTTAATTTGTTTTGACTCATTATAGCATAAAGAGAAATGCTTGTCAACGAGAAAACAAAAATATTGGGCTCCATTTTACCGCATAAAAAAATCGGGACGCTTCGCCCCGTTTTTTTATGAATTAAGCTAGGTGTTTAACCTACGATCTCTGAATTTCTACTTGAGCTATTCATGATCTTCTTCGTTTTTTCCTCATACTTCGGAAGCTTGTCCAGAACCTCCGCGCTGACACCTGCTTCATTCCATTCTGTCAGCCAATTCTGAGGCTCCGTTGGGATAAAGCCGTTGCCTACAACGAGGCGCTTTTCCAGCTCCTTTCCGTTTTCCACAAGAACAAACGCAGTGCCGAAGTTCTTGTTATTCGCCCTCTTGTACTCAACAACCATATACGAAACGTTATTTTTGCGAGTATAGAAGTATGGAAGGAAATCATCCTCGTCAGGCTTCTTGTAATGAGCGACGAAGCTGTTGGTTTGTTCTGCTTTTTTAGCTTATAAGATAGCCCGCCTTATCGCTATGGGATATAGGCGCCTCGTCGTAGAGTTTGCTGCAGCGGCGGTATGCTCGCTGCAGCTCGATTGGAACCTTACTGTTATGCGCCTTGGCGTTAGCGTCGCGCACCAGCATAAATACAATGTAAGGGAGTACCCAGAAAATAAACGTTCCACCGGCCATCAAATACATACAGGGGATCAGAGTATAGACTATAAGCTTAGAGTAGAAATTGGATATTCCGTCCAGAAGCGACGATCCGGATGATGCGTGTGAGCCCCAACGGTCCTCAACGCTACCGCCCAGTCGCGTCTCCTTGGTGGTTACGAAATCTCCATCACGGTTTATCTTGGTGGTGTAAATATCGGTATTCGGTCCTGCGGTATGATGGTATCTGGTCATAGGCGGATCCCATTCCTGCACCGTTCCTACCTTTATGCAATACGTTCTCACTGAACTTATTGACGACGGTGACTTTGAACGTCATATCAATCGTGTAAGAAGAGGTTTACGTAAGCAGAATAAATAATTATATAGTCGCTTATTTTTAGCATATGTGGCATTATTTTGCTAACAATTTTGCTTCTTGAGAAGTTTGTTGTTCATTTTGGCTTCGCCATTATTAGCACTCTGCACATTAGAGTGCTAATATTTACAATTATGACATTTTTTCGTAACAATTATGAAACAATTTAGGTTTACAATATAATCGTGAAAGGAAGAGATCCGAATGGCGCCTGGATCTCGAATAAAAATGCTCCTTTCAACAAATAATACACTTACAAATCTATAAGGAGGATTCTGTTATGTTTGAACTTACACCCTTTGCACGCAACAACCATTTTCTTGGTT
>JAFTSU010000021.1 GCA_017467105.1 Clostridia bacterium | reverse complement strand
CTTCTTTTGATACGAATGCAAATCCAGCCTTCTCGAACAATCTTAAAGATCCAATATTTTCTTCATCAATGGAAATTTCAATGCTTTTATAACCGAGTTCAAAAATATCATCTTGAATATCTTTGACAATACTTGTACCTAATCCTGCTCTTTGAAACTTAGGAAACACCAATACATCCATAAACAGTACGGTTTCTTGTTGTTCCAGATGTGTCGTTCCAATCAATTCGTCATTTTTGTACACTTTGTAAAAATGAACATTTTTATTATTTGTCACATAGTGAAAGTAGTTGTCGCTGATACTTAAATATCGCGAAATTTCGGGTGCTTGATATATTTCTACAAGTTTAGAAACATCGGCATCGTCCTCAAATATCATTTTCTGATAAGTTAAACTGCTCATAATATTCACCCGTCAAATTCTGGATTTTCGGTGAGTCTATTATATCACACTTTCAGAGATAAATCAAGCCGCAGGAGCTTTATTCTATACGCGCTTCGCGCAATGCCATTCGCGACTTCGTCGGGGTTCCATACAACGCGCGGGGCGCGTTGATTCCATACCAAGCCTACGGGAACCCCCAAAGCTCGCGCACTCGCTTCGGGGAACCCCTACTGCGGCTTGGATAAACAAAAAAGGGAACTTTTGGTAGACAAAAGTTCCCTTTTTGTTGGTGGAGCCGACGGGAGTCGAACCCGTGTCCAAAAGCCCCTTGATATAACCTTCTCCGTGGGCAGTCTTATCTTTTGAAATTCCCTTTGCGAGCGCCGATAGACAGGCTCTCGCTCCGGTAGCGCTTTAATGCGTGACCGATACAAGTGCGAAATCTCGGTTCACGGGCACTACTAATTTGACGCACGGCGTGAGTCGTAGTCCTCTCACGCGGTACGGGCGGCGTTATTGCCGCGTCAGCAGCTTACGCTGCCAGAGCAACTCTATTGTTGTCGTTTATTTTTAAGTTTGGACAGTTTTACGGGATTATCCTGCCCGCCACGCTTATCATATCTCAAAACCCCTGTCGAAACCTTTACGGCCCCATTCGGTTTGCAGAAAATATTATAAATCATTTTTTTATAAATGTCAATAGAATTGTAAAGAAAGAATGAGGCAGAGGTGAAAAAGCCTCTGCCTCAGTTAACATATTTTCAGCTTATTTGACAATTTAGGTATGGGGCGTGTCAAATTTTAGCTGTTTTTCTTAGATTCTCGCTGGCGCTGACGGCGTTGCTTCAGACACAGGCTGTGAGAGAGCTGCATCTTTTGAAGAATACACTTTACAAGAGCGTCAAGATCACCGCCCTCCTGGTAATCAGCGGGACAGATATAGTTTACTCTCTCGTCGAGGAGAAGGTCGGTAACCTTGTTTTTCTGTCCCTTCTGATAGAGGGCAATGGATATACCGCCCTGCTTCTTAACGAAGGTCATACAAGGAATGTCCGTCATTCCGTCACCGAAATATATCATATTCTGATAGGGTATGGGGCGATCGGACATCTTATCGTTTACCTTCTTATTATCACTCTCGTCAAAGGCTGCCTTAGAAATACGGAAAATGTACTGGGTTTTCTGAGTATAGTTTATCGCGATCTTTGGCCAGATCGCCTCACCGCTTTCGTCAAAATAATACTGACAGGCAAAGATCTTCTTAAACTCATCCTTGATGTCACATCCCTCGATGATCTCCTTGATACCGCTGGAGATTACGTAATGCTCTATGTTCACGCCTATGGATTCGCCGTACTTATTGATTCGGCTGAACCAATTCTGTACGCCTTTATAAAAGCGGATATCCTTACCTGTGGAGCGCAGATATTCCTTGGTAAACGGAATTCCCTTCTCCTTGCAGATATTCATAGAGTAGTACATATATCCGAGGATGCTCTCCATATAGTTTTTACGTCTGAACTGCTCCACGTCTGACCAGAACTGATCGCTGGTCATACCAAGATTCGGTATGAAGGTGTAGTGCTGCATATCAGCGTCGCACAGAGTTTTATCAAAATCGTACATAAGTGCGATCGTCGGCTTTTTACGCATTTTGTTCTCCTTTGCATCGTGCTTTTGTTATATTATACCATTTCGTTTTTGCAAAGTCAATAGTTCAAGGGCTTCTGTCGGTACGCAAGTGAAGGGTGTAATCAAGTGCCAAATAAAGCGCGGGGTGAAATGAAGGGGCGATAAAGCATAAAGCCTCCGGGTTTGCCGACAATGCTTAACAAATGCTGCCGCGAAAAAAATACCGCAAAGCGTCGCGCGCGGTTGACTTATTTGTTTTTATGTGCTATAATCACATTAGTAAAAAACAAATCTTCACTTATAAGAAAGGAATATGAATATGAATTTGATGGGTATAGATATGGGTACTACCTCGGTAAAAACGGCTGTTTTTAACGAGAAGCTGGAGGAGAAGATCAAGCTCACCGCTGATTACTTGGTTGAATCAAAGGGAGATATTATGGAGTTTTCTGCAGAGAAATACTGGGATATCGTAAAGGGTGAGATCGAAAAGATCAAGGCTGAGCTTCAGATAGATGCATTGGCTATTGATACTCAATGCGAGACCCTGATACTGACCGACGAGGACGGCAATCCCACGAGAAAGGCTATCGTATGGCTTGATAACAGAGCTACAGAGGAGGCAAGCCTGATCGAAAAGCATTTCGGCAGAAAAAAGGTATACGAGATCACGGGTCAGCCCGAGGTCACTGCAACCTGGCCTGCCTGCAAGCTGCTCTGGGTCAAGAGAAACGAGCCTGAGGTATGGGCAAAGACAAAGAAGGTATTCCTGCTTGAAGACTACATACTCTACAAGATGACGGGTAAATTCGTAACGCAGAAAACTTTGCAGTCGTCCACAATATACTTTGACATAAGCAAAAACGACTGGTGGGGTGAGATGCTCGAGTTTATAGGATGCTCCCGCGAGATGCTGCCCGAGCTTTTGGACAGTGGCGTGTGCATTGGCGAGTATGAGGGCATTAAGGTATGCACTTGCGCTATGGACCAGGTTGCAGGCGCTATTGGTGCAGGTATCGTGAAGCGCGGTATCGTCAGCGTTATGACCGGTACGACGATGGTAATTTTCACACCCTCGGATAAAATCCCGGAATACGATCCCTCAAGCATAGTTCCCTGCCACTACAACTACGACGGAAAATACTGTCTGCTCTCCTGGTCGCCCACTGCCGGCATGGCACTTAAATGGTTCAGAAATGCGCTGTGCGAGAGCTTCTCATTTATGGAGCTTGACGAGCAGGCAAAGGATATCGCTCCCGGTTCTGACGGTGTGACCTTCCTGCCGTATCTCTGCGGCTCTACAATGCCGAAGTATAATCCCGATGCAAGAGGAAGCTTCACGGGTCTGACCACCGAGCATAACAGAGGGCACTTTGTTCGCGCGGTAATGGAGTCTGTTGCCTGCATGCTGAAGTCCAATCTTGATTACCTTGACCTTGACGTCAGTGAGATACGCGCTATGGGAGGCGGTGCATCCAGCCCTCTGTGGTGTCAGATCAAGGCGGACATGACCGGAAAGAAGCTGCAGACTCTAAAGAACAAGGAAACCGCATGTCTGGGCTCTGCAATTCTGGCAGGTGTTGGAACGGGTGTGTTTGACTCCGTAGAGAGCGCATGTGAGTTGATCGCTATTGATCGCACCTACGAGCCCACCGGCGCGGATTACAGCGAGTGCTACGAAAGATTTACTAAAATAGATAAGCTCCTTAACATATAATCCGGGGGCGTGTCAAAAAAAGGAAGAAAAAGATGTCTATAGAAAAGGTACGGGAGCATCTCGCAGAATACGGACTAGACGGCAGAATTATCGAATTTGACGTATCAAGCGCAACCGTGGAGCTCGCTGCCGCGGCGCTCGGAACCGAGGGCGCAAGGATCGCGAAGAGTATATCTCTGTCTGACGGTGACGGGTGCGTGCTGGTGGTTTGTGCCGGGGACTGCAAGATAGATAACAGAAAATTTAAGGACAAATTCGGCTTTAAGCCGAGAATGCTCTCGCCCGACGAGGCGCTCTCGCTTACTGGTCACGCTGTCGGCGGAGTATGTCCCTTCGCCCTTCCAGCCAGGGTGCGTGTATTTCTCGACGTTTCTATGCAAAGATTCGACACGGTATACCCTGCGGCAGGCACGGCAAGCAGCGCGGTAAGTCTCAGCTGTGAGGAGCTGTATCGCGCCTCCAAGGCTGAGGAATGGGTTGACGTATGTAAGAGAAGAGAATACGAATAATTCCCTTTAACAAAGCAAATATAATTTCAAAGCGTGAGTGTTAAATAATGCACTCACGCTTTTTTATTAAGAAGCATACTCTCTTCTGTATTCTGTTGGAGAGAGTCCAAAGGCGGATTTGAACGCTTTGGAAAAATAGAAGATGCTCCCAAATCCCACGGAATCTGCTATCTCGGATATAGAAAGAGGGCTGTACCTAAGAAGCATCTGCGCCTGCTTTAGCCTGATGTCGATAAGGTCGCTGATCGGTGAGAGCGAATACTTCTGCTTATAGAGTGCTGAAAAACGGCTCTCTGAGTAACCGCAGAATTCAGCCATTGAGGAAAGAGTCCAGCTCCGTTTCGGATCCTTCAGAAACTCACTTCTGATAAGCTCTATCGCTGACGTCACGGATGCCGAAGTCTGCCTTGTGTATTCCCTATACAGATCTATTATGAGCTCTGTCATACAGCCGTCGCACTTCTCCGTATGGCCGCATAGCTTATACGAGGCTTCGGCATTAATTTTTCTGATACACCTCGCCAGCAGCTCGCCATCTGAGGCTCTGAAGGGAGTAGCGAGGGGGAGCGGATATTTATCTAAGATAGCGGAAAAATCATCTCCTCCGACGTATATCCAATCGTTGACGAATCCCTCCGTCATATTGGAAATCGGACCGTGATACACGGTAACGCCGGGAGGCATTATAAGCATATCCCCTGCTCTGCCCTCTAAAAGCTCGCCGTCCTTCTCGTATAGGTAATCCGTACGGAAATAGGATAAAAGATATTGTCCAGATATGCTTCGCACGCAAAACTCGCCCCTTTTATGACCGAAGTCGGTGCCCCAAATAACAAATTCCATACACACCTCACAGTAAGATAATATAAATAGATGATAAGATATTACATTGATATTTATATTTTATCATAATATAATACAAATAGCAATATTATTCCAACATTTTCGGTGCACCTGTGCTGAATGATGAAATAATGAAAAGAACACTAAATGGGAGGGACGTATGAAAAGAATATCCTTGAATGGCGAGTGGCGAATGAGGGGCGGCGGTTTTGACTGCGTGGGCACCGTACCCGGTTCTCTCTATTCCTTTCTGTTAGAAAACGCACTTATAGAGGATCCATACTACAGAGATAACGAGTTCGATGCTCTTGCTCTGACTCATAACGACTATACCTTCGAAAAGGCCTTAACCGTTGATAAGCGTGAATGCGGATATATTCTGCGTTTCGAGGGACTTGACACACTGTGCGACGTGTATCTGAATGGGGAGCTGATAGCAAGCACCGATAATATGCACGTCACCTATGAGCTTGACGTGACGGAAAAGCTGAATGCAGGCGAGAACACGGTAAAGGTTGTTACAAAGAACATACACGAGTATATAAAGATGAAGCACGCCGAGATCCCACTATACAGAGCGAATTTTGCGCTTGAGGGATTCTCACACATCAGAAAGGCTCACTGTATGTGCGGCTGGGACTGGGGACCTTACGTGCCGGATATGGGAATATGGCGTCCCGTGTATCTGATCGAAAAGGACTCAGCACGCATTACCGATTTTCATATTACACAGCGGCACGAGGCGGGGCGGGTGTTTGTTACTCCGACGGTAACGGTTGACGAGCCGACGGATATCCTTGTGCTCGTCAGAACACCGTCCGGTGAGGAATACACTATTCCCGCAAACGAAGAGAGTGAGATAGTCGATCCTATCTTGTGGTGGCCTGCAGGACTTGGCGAGCAGAGCCTGTATGAATTCGTTGCTAAAGTAGACGGTGACGAATGCAGAAAGCGTATAGGTCTCAGAACTCTTGAGCTTATTCGCGAGAAGGACAAATACGGCGAGAGCTTCAAGCACAGATGCAACGGTATAGATTTCTTTGCTATGGGCGCTGACTATATCCCCGAGGATAATATTTTCTCACGCATTACGGAGGAAAGAACGCGGCAGCTGCTTTTGCGTTGCAGATTTGCAAACTTCAACGCGATAAGAGTATGGGGCGGAGGATACTATCCCGACGATTTCTTCTTCGATATCTGTGACGAGCTTGGAATCGTGGTGTTCTTAGATATGATGTTTGCCTGCTCTCTATATCTGCCCGACGAAAAAATGACAGAAAGCATAAAGGTGGAAATAAGGCAAAATCTGACACGCATCCGTCATCACGCATCGGTTGCCGTAATAAGCGGAAACAACGAGGTGGAAAGCTGCGCTCCCGAATCGCCGGAGCACGTACTGAAGCTATGTAAGCCTGCGTGCATCGAGCTTTTTGAGGGGATTATCGCTGATATCGTAAACAAGGTGTGTCCGTATATTGCGTATATCTCAACTTCTCCCATAACCTGCGGACACTTTATTGATCCGAATAACGAGGACTTCGGTGACTCTCACTATTGGAGGGTATGGCACGGCGGCGTGCCGTTCACCGAGTACAGAAATCACTACTTCAGATATCTCTCCGAGTTTGGTTTCCAGTCCTTTCCATCTGAAAAAACCGTAAATCAGTTTACTCTTCCCGAGGATAGAAATATATTCTCAAGAGTTATGGAATTACATCAGCGCAACAGCGGTGCAAACGCAAAGATAGTTACTTATCTCGCCAATACCTTCCTGTATCCCTCGAGCTTCCCCACTCTCTTGTATGCGTCACAGCTTCTTCAGGCTGAAGCTATCAAGTACGGGGTGGAGCATCTGAGACGTAACAGAGGCAGATGTATGGGTACTCTGTATTGGCAGCTAAACGATATATGGCCGGTTGCATCCTGGTCAAGCATTGACTACTACGGTAGACTGAAGGCGCTGCACTACTATGCGAAAAGGTTTTATTCTCCGGTGCTGATCTCCTGCCTCGAAATAGGAGAAAAGGACGGCAGACCTCACGTGATCATGCAGCCTGACGTATACGATTACGAAACCAGAGCGCGACTGTGTATAACTAACGATACTCTGAAAAGGGTGGACGGTGTGGTACGCGCCGAGCTTCGCAGAGCATCGGACGGCGAGGTGCTTTCGAGCGAAGAAAAGGCTGTTAGTGTAGACCCGTGTAGCGTTTTGTGGCTTGATGACGTAGATTTCCACAAAACGAACGTGAGGGAAAGCTACTATTTTTACGAGTTTGTTTCGGGTGGTGAGGTGCTGTCAAGTGGCAGTGTGATATTCACGTCGCCTAAGCACTTTGACTTCTCTGACCCCAAGCTCAGCTGTACCGTGGAGGATGGCTACGTAACCGTTAAAGCCTGCGCATACGCAAAGAGCGTGGAGCTGTATTCTCCGGACGTAGATCCCATTTTTGAGGATAACTTCTTCGATATGAATCCCGGAGAAAGACGAATCAAGATCATAGAGGGTGAAGCTAAGGAGATAAGGCTAAGGTCGGTTTATGATATAAGATGACTGCACTAAACTAAATATGTTTTTTGCAGTAATCATTAAAAAAACCTTTACATTTTTCTTTTCATATGATATAATAAAGTTGCGACACAATTGAACAGCTTCCGAATATAGGGTGGTACTATGCAAATTTGTACCTCCCATCTTCCCCTATATTCGGGTAAAAATTGTGTCGCAGCAATGTGGAGAGTACATTTTTGGGTGCGCTCGCATTGCGTGCGCACTTTTTTCATTATATTTTGAAAGGAGAAAACAATGAAAAGGAAAATTCGTTTTTTAATCGCTATGTTACTGGTTTTATCGTTGACTTTGGTTGGGTTAACGAGCTGTAGCGATTTAGGTGGCGAGTCTGGCGGCGAATCAGAAGATGAGTCCGGCGGCGAGCAACCCGATGGAAGCGGAAATGAGCAACCCGGTGGAAACGGCAATGAGCAGCCCGGCGGAAGCAGCGATGAGCAGCCCGGCGGAAGCAGCGATGAGCAGCCCGGTAATGTCGAAGGCGGAATAGGCGATGGTGTTTATTGGGAAAAGGCGCCAATAATCGTACAGATTGCCAAAGGATCAGATTCCAAGACATATATTGCCGGTGCGGATAAATATTACGTTGGTGAAACGAACGAGAATCCCGACATTATTGACGTTGCTGTAAAGAACAGAAATGAAGCAGCCGCACGTTATGCAAACGTTGAAGTTACATACAAGTATCTCCCTGATAACTCTTCAAACGACTGGGGTTCTTGTACCCTTATGTACGGCTCACAGTTCTATATTCCGGGACAAACACCGGATATCGCATCCGGATTCGTCTACGATATTACTTTGTGTGCACTTAAGAACCAAGTAGCGAATCTGCGCTCTAATTCGTCTTATTCCGAAAGCACGTACGGTAACGGGCAAAATTATTTTGGCTTTAACGAAGATAATTACGACGGCGACGATTACTTCTACGAATACATGAAGTCTATCACTCTTTCGGATGACAAAATGTACGTACTTGCTTCCAACTACACGTTAGATTTTATACGCGCGATGAGTGTTATTCCGGTGAACGTTAAGCTTATGAACTCTATAAGCTACGATCTTTTGCCAAAGACTGACGGCATCACAAAAGAGGATGGGGAGACTAACGTAGAATATTTCTATAAGCAGGTATATGCCGGCAAATGGAGCTATGAGCTTTTGGCAGCTTATTCAAAGGCGGTGTGGAGCGGTGAAGAAAATGCATACTCTAATCTGTCTGACGTGTTGGGATTTGTAGTTTCCACCGGTGGCCATACAGCAAATACTCTGTTTTTCAATCATTCTATACAAATACTTAAAAAAACTCCGATCTACGATATAGATGAAATTAATGATAAACACTTAGTTGATTGCGTATGCGGTGATTATCTGGTAAAGATCCCGTTTACAAATGATGATTTTTTGGCATATACTGAACATCTATATAATACTTTATCAGAATTCGGTAAAAACGGAATAATTACGGTCTCACAGGGAGCGTCAAAACAGATCTCCGAAAAATTTGCTAACGATGAGGTGCTCTTCGGCGGTATAGCTTCGCTTTATACGCTTGAGAGTGATAATTATCAGGCAGCGCATGATGGATTCGTTATAGCACCTATACCAATTTATATGGACGGCGATAACTATAATACCACTGTTAATATAAATGCTCGCGCTATTGCCTTGTGCAATAAAACAACGAGCTTTGAGCAGAGTGCTTTGTATCTTGATTATCTGTCAAAGAATTCCGAGGATATTGTTAACGAATACTTTAAAGAGTATTTCATTAATGATGAAAACAACGAGGACCTGAATGCAGAAGCATTGAAGTTAATAGTAAGCAAAGCAACGCTTGACAGAAATCAGCTGTTTTATACAATCATCTGCAGCTACTCTTATGGCTACGATAAAACGCCCCTGCATCACTATTATAGTATGACTAAATATCAGCCTTTGATGTTTCCTGATTTTGAAGGTTTTGCTGCCACTGTCGAGTCGAAACAATCTCTTAAATTGCTTATCAGAAGATGGAATGAGCCGGGATACGGTCTGTAAACCGCTCTGTCATTTCAAAAGCACCCTGCTATGAAGTGAGCTTATAACTTTAAAACACGCATATGGGCATATTAGCCCATATGCGTGTTAAGTTTTTTGGTAGGTTGTGTGTTTTGTATCCTTAAAGCGAGCCACGATAATATCAGCTGTCAGAGTTGTTTTGCAGTTTTATCTGTCCTCGCGGTATCCTCAGCTTAAACGGTGGGCGGTGGGAATTCATTATCTCCTGCAGCCGATCCGCAAGGCTTATCTCTCTTGAATATTCAGCCATCAGGGTAGCATAGCTGTCCGTCATCCAATTACGAAGAAAGGACAGCTGCCCGTCATAGTTATCTATTGCGCAAGCGTCGGCAGAATTCCACTCCATAGTAAAGGTGCCGAGAATAGCCCATCTCTCAAAGTTGCGCTCAAGGCAGGACTTGATACTGTATATTTCCTCAAAGCAGGAGTCAAGACGCGCCTCTATATCGTCACCGATCTGATGCAGTCTTGTGCCTATCATAGTTCGGAATTGATCATACTTCAAAAGCTCCGCGTACCAGACGTTCACCGCGGCGGTATAGAACGCTGACGTATCGTTTGACGCGGGGGGCTGTGAATTTCCGGAGGAAAGATCGTAGTCCCAGATGGGTCCGCGGCAGAGTTTACCGCCTGCGTCCTTATACATATAGAAGCTGGAAAAACCAATGTCGCACGGCTTGAAAAGCTCGTCAATGATATATCCGTCAACGAAACTCTTGACGTCTAGGTATTCCAACACTCTTGACCACTCTCCCGAAACGAGAGCTTCGCGTGCCAGAGACATATAATTTTTGATAAACTCAACGTGAGCTGAGGTGAACTGCTCATCCTCGGTATCCGGGGATTTTATGGCGTATGGCTGACCGAAGTCAATGCTGAACCAATCTCTGTTTTCAACGCCCTCTACGGTCGCTCTTGCGTCCATCTCGACAAGGTATCCGGTATCGGTAACGTCAAGATCGTCCGGGATATCTACTCTGTTCTTACCTGTCTCAACCTGCTCGCACAAGGTATAAACTCCGTCATATCTGCCGTTCAGATAAACGTCTACGAAGTGGACCGACGTGGTATATTTAAGATTATCAAGCACCTCTGCCACAGAGTAGACTAGGTAGTTTCTCGAAAGGCTGTAGTCCATATGGTTAGCCAGAAGCGTCCACTCCTTTGCCTTACCCTCGCAGAAAAGATCAACCTTTTCGTCAAATTTCAGCTTATAGGGCTTCTTATCCTGAGCTAAAGTGGAGTTGCCACGAAGCTTGATGCGAGCTGACTCGTTCTCCACTCCTCCGTCAGCGCCGATAAGAGAAACCGTGCAATTGACGTAATTTTCCTTGGTGGTTACAGGCGCTTCTCCTTCGGTTGTAATGAAGACTGTGGGAAGATCGGTGCGCTCAGGCTCAAAGAGAGGCACGGACATAATGCTATCCCCGGAAAACAGCGGAATAGAGCTATCTTCTTCTCCGCTCTCCCAGCCCACAAACCGATATCCCATATCTGCCACAGCGACAAGGCGGCCGTCGTCGATAACTATCCTGCCGCCCTCGAAGCCGGTGAAGCGGGCGTGAATTAAAAGCGTGGGAATAAACACCAGCAAAAACAGGATCACTATTATAGCCTTAACTCTTTTGAAAACTTTTCTCATATCCTTATCCTATATAAAAAGCGCTTAGTTCCGGGTGGAAGTAAGCGCTTTATTATCGTTCCGCGCGTCAAATCAAAGCCGTCGCGGAGGGTTGATCCGAAAAATCACTTTACGCTGTATTTACGTACGATCTCGCGCATTTCCGAAAGTCTCTTTTCCATATCTGTGACAAGCTTGAACTGATTGCGAGCGCGGTCAAGATTGTGACCCTCGCGAGAGGTGCGGAAGTAGGTATCGCCTGAGAGATAGTCGGTAAGAAAGCGCGTGCCACACTCAAAGGTCATCATAATAGCGCCTATGGGAAGCATCTCAAGCTCCCCCTCGGAAAGACCGCCGTTTGCGCCCTCTATAAATCCGCGTACGTACAGCTCGTAAAGAGAAATATCAAAGTTGACCTTAGAGAGATCAGCCTCGTCCTCTAGAGCGGTAGTTGCGCCGAAGCGTATGGAGTCGCCGAAATCGTTGACGGAATATCCGGGCATAATAGTGTCGAGATCTATGATGCAAAGGGAGTCGCCGCTTATAGCGTCAAAGAGAACGTTATTAAGCTTCGTGTCGTTGTGTGTAACCTTAAGAGGAAGCTTACCCTCCTTATGAGCGCGCTCGAGCGTTCCCGCAAATTCCTCACGGGAAAGAACGAAGTCCACCTCCGCTCTAACAGAGGAAAGTCTGCCGCATACGTCACGCTCCACAGCCTCACGCAGCTGACGGATTCTATCCGGGGTGTTATGGAAATTCACGATAGTCTCGTGAAGTACAGCTGCAGGGAAATCGCGCAGCAGATACTGGAAGTTACCAAACGCAACGGCGCTTCTGTAGAACTGCTCGGGGTTCTCTACCTTATCAAAGCTCTGACTATCTGTAATGAAATAAACAAGGCGCCAATACTCTCCGTCAGGATCGATATAGCAGGCTGTACCGTTATTCGTTCTGATAGCGGTCAGCGTCTCTCTGTCCGGATCGCCACCTCTGGCGAGAATAACCTCGCGAAGATAATCGGTAACCGCAACGATATTCTCCATCAGCTGCATAGGATCCTTAAATACGTTCTTATTAATACGCTGAAGTATGTAGTCGCGTGAGCCGCTATCGTTCTCGATCACCACGTATCTTGTATCGTTGATATGACCCGAGCCGTAGCGCTCCGCGCGAGTAACCTTACCCGTTACCTGAAAATTGTCTATTACTCTCTGAACCTGCTCTATCACAGTTCGTCCTCCCGTATTACCGGCTATTACCGGTGTTTTTTACTAATAAACCGCTAAAATCAATACTGATCCAACGCAAGCCGTCCCCCAAAAAAGAAGCTTACATCAGATAAATCGTTCACCTATTTATTAATTCTACCAAAAAATAACATAAATGTCAACAGAGACTGTTAACAAATTATGTATTTTTAATAAAAACGCGAACGGATCCTGTAAAGCTGTCCGTATTTTTTGCGCGTTTTTCATTTTTTCGAATATATTATAGCCGAAGCAGTTGATTTTTTCCAGAGAAAATTGTATAATTATTTGTAGAAAAGAACGGTTTTTGTAAAATTTTACATAAAGAGGTAGCTATGAATAAACCGGAGATCACAATGATACTTGCCGAGCTGCACAAGATCACAGGCTTCAAAATTACGATGTACAACGCGGACTTCGAGCAGATATCCGCTTATCCTGCCGAGGCGCACCCCTTTTGCCGACTTGTAAATAAAAACGAAAAGGAGCATAAAAGCTGCAGGGATTGCGACAAGCTTGCCTGCACCGCTGCCCTTGAAAGTCGTGATACGTATATATATAAATGCCGCTACGGACTGACCGAAGCGGTAAGTCCCTTATACAATTTCGGCGTTTTGTCCGGTTTTTTAATGATGGGACAGATCGCCGAAAGTGAGTCGGGAACGCTTGATGCCGTAAGATTAGCCGGAACGGTGCTGCGCGGAGAGGATCCGCAGAGGATCGCCGCTACCATACCCGTTGTCAAGCCTGATATGGTCTCCTCATTTATTAAAATAATGACAGTTTGCGCTCAATATATTACTCTGTCGAACGCACTGCCGTCAAAAAAGCCAACGGTTGCCGAGATGGCAAAAAAGTATATTGGCGAAAATCTCGGTCACAAGTTGTCGATAGGTGAGATATGCCACAGCATAGGCTGCTCAAAATCCACGCTTCTTACAGCCTTTAAAAAGAGATACGGGGTAACTATTAACGACTATATAACCGCCGAGAGACTAAAGCAAGCAAGAACGATGCTGAGAAGCACCGAGAAAAAAATCAACGAGATAGCAATGGATACCGGCTTCTCCGATCAGTCATACTTCTCCAAGGTGTTTACTGCTGAGCACGGCGTGTCTCCCAGCGAATACAGATATGAGATAAACGGAGGCGAAGAGGATCGATGAGGCTTATACATACGTCGGATATACATATTGGCGCCCCAATGACCTCCGTGCTTTGCGGAGCGAAGGCGAGAGAGAGATCGAGAGAGCTATTGGACGGCTTTGCGGCTATGATACGTGACGGCGAGGCAATAGGAGCGGAGGTCATCATTATAGCGGGCGATCTCTTTGACAGTGAGAGGGTGCCACTGAGAACCGTAGAGGCTGTTCTGTCGCTTATGAGAGAGCATTCGTCCTTAAGCTTCCTTCTCCTGCCCGGAAATCACGAGGGCGAGGTGGTCAGATCCTGTGGCCTTAAGCTGCCAAAAAACCTGAAAATATTCAACACGGGGTGGACTTATTTTGATATTGGCGAGGTAAGAATAGCCGGAAGATCGGAGATACGGCAGGATATGTTCAAGACGCTGATGATACGTGAGGGCGCGAGAAATATAGTAGTCCTGCACGGCGAGGCGAGAGAGACCGGAGAGAGAGAGGGCGTTATACCGCTAAGAGATGCGTCGGGACTTGGAATAGATTATATTGCGCTCGGTCACTATCATTCATTCTGTGAATATCCGGTAGACGATGGGTGTTCTGCTGTGTATTGCGGAACGCCCGAGGGGCGCGGCTTTGACGAATGCGGTAAAAAGGGGTACGTGGTTTTAGACGTTGACGGAGGAGGAACGAAATACACCTTCAGAAGTCAGGCAAAGCGCACTCTGCATACGATAACAGTTGATATTACCGGTGTACGTGACGGCGCTGAATGGGAGTGGCGCGTGAACTGTGCGGTGCAAAAAATTCCTGCCTCCGATCTTGTCAGAATAGAGATAGTCGGAAGATACGAAATCGGGCTTATTCGTGACACGGATAGGCTTATACGGTTGTTTGGACATAAATTTTATCACTTTGAGGTCAATGATCGTTCTCTTCCTATGATAAATATGGAGGACTATAAAAACGATAAGTCTCTGCGCGGAGAATTTATCCGTTCGGTTATGTCGGACACTACTCTGTCCGACGAGGAAAAGGGCGAGGTCATAAGCTGTGGACTGTACGCTCTGGTAGGTGAAGCAATATACGATAGGTAGGTATACGGTGAAGCTTGTAGAATGTTATATTAAGGAATTCGGCGGCACGAAAAACAAGCGCATAGTGTTCAACAAGGGTTTATGCGCATTTATTGGAAGAAACGGCGCCGGAAAAACCACGCTTGCCGCTTTTATTAAGGCAATGCTGTATGGCATTGGAGATACAAAAAAAGCAAATCTCGACGAAAACGACAGAAAACGGTACCTTCCAAGATCCGGAGCGAAGGCGGGAGGTACTCTGACCTTTTCCGAGGGTGGCAGAGAATATAGAATAGAACGAAGCTTTGGAAAGCGCGCAGCTGATGATACCTGTGCCGTATATGATACGAGAACCGGTAAGGCAACAGATAAATTTTCTGATCGGATAGGCGAGGAGCTGTTTTCTATCGACGTATCGGGATTTGAGAGAACGCTGTATCTTTCCGAGAGAAATTTATCAGCTTCGAGCGACCCAGACTCCATAAGTGCAAGACTGTCTTCTCTGGTCAGCACAGACGTGGATATCGATGCTTTGGAAAGAGCTAAGAGAGTGTTGGATGAGCAGAGAAAATTTTATACAAAAAGAGGCGGAGGAGGAGAAATATCCGCCACACGTGTAGAATTAAACTCGACAAACGGCGAAATAGAGTCGCTTAAGACAGCTGAATCCAGAATGGCTTCAACGTCCTTTGAGCTATTGGATATCGCAAAGAAAGAAAGCGAACTGATCAAACGCGGCGAAGATATCGGTAAGCGAGTAGAGGCTCTGAAGGAAAACGGTATCAGAGACGCGCTTAATTCACGTCTGGGCGGATTAAAAGCCGAGCTTACCAAGCTCACACTCAGAAAAAATTCTGTGATGGAATTTTTCGACGGTGAAATACCAAGCTATGAGGAAATAGAAAAGCACCGTCAAATGAGCATAGAAGCTCGCAGGTTGCAAAACGACAGTGAAACGGATGAGACCCCGGAATATATGGGTCTTGAGGCATATTTTGACGGCAGATGCACTCCCGTGGAGATCGAAAGGGCGCGTATAAATGCAGATAATCTAATCAGGAAGACGGACGAGGTTCAGACGCTCAAGGAAAGTCATAGAAGATTATTCAGTATTCGTACTCCGCAGTCAAGTGAGATCGAAGAAATAAAGAAAAGCTACTACTCGGTAAAGACAGGAAAGAGCGGTCCGTATCTTGCGCTGATTATAATCGGTACGTTACTCGCCGTTTGCGGTCTGGGCGCGGGATATCTTGTAGATAAGATGCTGTATCTTTTGTCCTGTGTGGGCGCGCTTATTTTATGCTCAGGATTAATAGCGTCTATCAGAAGCAAGACAAAAAAATCACGTCGCAGCAACGCGCTGACCGACTTTCTCAGATCCGTAAGCTCCGACTCGGGCTCTAACGACGAGACGCGGCTGGTTATGCTTGATGAGATGATGGCGGCGGCTATAAGTATTGAAAACAAGGAATCCGAGCTTAAGCAGATTCGCGAGGATGTGAACGCTTTTCTCTCAAAATTCTTTACACGGGGTTGGCTTAACCCCTCAAAAGCTACTATGGAGATCGTCAGCAAGTACGAGCGATACTTATCGCTTCGCGCTTCCCTTTCCAAAGGTGTTGACAGCTCTTCCTCAAAGAAGGAGAAGGCCGATAGGCTATCCTCTGCAGTTAACGACTTCCTTCGTAGATTCAAGCTTAAAAGCACAAGCCCGTTTGACGAGCTCTCCGAGGCGATGAGAGAATACGAGCGATTGACCTCTAAAATTATCTCTATCCGAGGTGAGATCGAAGGGCTGACCTCTATGCGCGGAATTTATGTAAGCTCCAGCGAAGACATTGGCGACAGCGAGGCGCTTATCAATAAGGATAAGGCGCAGCTTGATGAAGAAATGCGTTTGCTTTCCAGACGAAGAGCGGCTCTGGAGGCACAGTACAAGGCGGATGAGGAGGCTCTCTCAGAGTTAGACCGATTGAAGTCTGAAAGAGAAAAACTGCTTACCCGTGTCGAGAAATACGAGAAAAACGCAAGGATTATCGCTCTGGCCGCGGCTCATCTCGGGTACGCGGCTGAGAATATGACGGAAAGATATTTAGGTAAGAGCCGACAAAGTCTTACAAGCTATGCTTCCCTGCTGTCAGAGAGCTCATCTCGCGCCTTAAATATCGATACGGAGCTACAGCTTACAGTGACCGAAGGGGGTAAGACCTCATCAGTCGACGGCTACAGCCGAGGGGAACGGGAGCTATACGGACTGTGCGTCAGACTTGGACTGGTTGATGCGCTCTTCGCTGATGAAGAGCCATTCATTATCCTGGACGATCCATTCGTCACGTTTGACGATGAAAAGATCTCCGCGGCAAAGTCTTTGCTTACCAAGATAGGTGCATACAGGCAAATACTCTATTTCACCTGCTCCGAGAGCCGTAGCTTCCCTGCCGCTACCAGAATATAGTGAAAAGTGTGGTGGAAGCAATTGCAAGCTTGCGCTTTCCGGTTAAAGCTATCCATGCATACAACGCAAAGAATTGCTTTTTCCGTCTATCCATGAGTTTTCCGCATACCGACCCGTAGCTACGCTTACGTTATCAAGAGTCTTAGCTTTTTCCGAAGGCTTTACGGTTTCTTTTGCTCATGTGTATCTTATATCGGCTACCAATACTCCGTTTGCGTAGCTTTTACTTGACAAACGAAGTCTTTTCGTGTATAATACTTAGGACCGAGTGGGGCAATCGCGCCGTATGTTGCCGAAAGGTATTACGGTGAGGAAAGTCCGGGCATCATAGAGCAGGATAACGGATAACGTCCGTCCGAGGCGACTCGCGGGAAAGTGCAACAGAAATAAACCGCCGTATCCGTACGGTAAGGATGGAAAGGCGAGGTAAGAGCTCACCCACTTCTATGGTAACATAGATTTGCTGTAAACCCTATCCGATGCAACACCTTGACCATCGGGTCACACCGATAGGCTGCTCGCCAAACGTCATGGTGGCAGAGCCATAAGGCTTGAACTGCGCGGCGACACGCAGTGAAGATAGATGATTGCCGCACGCAAGTGTACAGAACCCGGCTTACAAGCTCGGTCAAACAATAACGATCTCCGCGCCATAGCGATGCACAAAACGTGCTTTGCTTCGGCGCGGTTTTTATTTCAAATAAATGTTTAAGTACTGGCTTTGGTGCATATAATCTACCGTAATGTTTTATTTTTGTTAAATTTCGGCGCTTATACTTGACGGGGGGGCGCGTATAAATTATAATATATGGAGAGATTATATGTTTTCTTTGCTTAGGGATGATGAGAAGGGCTGTACTGTCGGATTTGTAGGGATAGGAAAATCCAATTTGGCGCTTATGAGGCTGGTTCCGAGGGACTGCGGCGTTGTGCTACGCTCTGACAAAAAAGCAGATCTCTCTTCTCTGCCCTGTGGATTAAAGATCAAGGCGATTTACGAGGGAGACGTGGCGCTGAAGGATATACGCGAGGACGTGCTGGTGCTATCGCCGTCCGTCAGACGCGACAGACCGGAGATAAATGAAGCGGTGAGCCGAGGGGTCAGAGTGACGTCTGACTACGAGGTTTTCTTTGAGGGACGAAAGGCGCCCGTGCTGGCGGTTACCGGATCGTCCGGAAAAAGCACTACGGCGACTATGTCTCATCTGATGCTTGGCGGCGCTTGCTGCGGATCCGCGCTGATAGGCAATATCGGAACGCCGATGTGTGAAGCTCCGGAGAACGCGAGGGTATACGTTGCGGAGCTGTCCAGCTTTATGCTGGAGCATGGGCACGCTATCGTAGACAGATCTGTTATTACTAACGTTACACCTAATCACCTGGACTACCACGGATCATTCGAAAGCTATAAAAGAGCAAAGCTATCGCTTATGACTCTGTCACACCAGGCGATCGTAAACGCAGACGACCCTATTCTCAGAGAGGCTGCAGGCAACAGACGGCTGTTCGGCGCGGTAAGCACAGAAATGCCCCTGAAGGAGCTGATAAAAGTGTGCAGAGCGGACGTATATATGACGTACGAGAACTCGTATCTTTTGAGAAATGGCGAAAAACTGTTACACACCTCCGCCCTATTTCGCTCCGACCGCTATCTTATAGCTAATGCGTTATGCGCTGTAGCGCTGACTGACGGATATGCGCTCAAGGAGCAGATGCTCGCTGCTATCGGCGGATTTTCCGGGCTTTCACACAGATGCGAGACGGTTGCGACGGTAGGTGGAGTTAGATATATCGACTCCTCTATTGATACCACGCCCGAGAGATGCGCCGTAACTCTGACAAGCTACGGTAAGCCTGTAATACTGCTGATGGGCGGCAGGGGCAAGGGACTGTCATACAGGGAAATCCGGGATACGTTAGCGAGGTTTTGCAAGCAGATCATTCTCTTCGGTGAGGAGAGAGAAAAAATTTACAGAGAGATCTCCGACATATGCGAGGTCGATATGTGCGAGAGTTTTTCCGACGCAGTTGCTCTGGCGCGACGTACGGCAATACCGGGAGATACGGTTATGCTCTCTCCTGCCTGCACGAGCTACGATGAATTCAGAAGCTTTGAGGAGCGCGGTGAGGCGTTCCGAAGGCTGATCAACCAATAACAACGTGAAACAACGGAGTGGAAACACGAGATAATCCCACAGACTCATCTGAGATTATCGTGCTGAAGACAAGCATCTGAGCCCACTCCGAAACGAAAGGAAGGACAAATGAAAAGAACTATCAAGGCTTTGGCTGTAATCCTCATATGTATAGCGGCACTTTGCAGCTGTCAAAAGGGTGAGATCACCGTACCGGACGGTATGCAGCTGGTAAATGAGAATAAAAGCGAGGGATACGTATTTTTCGGTCCTGAGGGATGGGTCATAGCCAATCACGGCGACATCACCTCAACGTATCTGTCCACGCTCAGCAAGGTATCTATTACCTTTACAGAGATGTCACTCGGTGAGGGAGAGTCGATAGCCGACTATTTCACGGGAAGCTTAGACAAGTTCCCATACTCCGTAACCTTCTATAAGGACGACGCGCCGATCGCAGAGGGCGCAGCCACGGGAACGAAGACCAACTTCGGTACCTCCGAGGGTGGCGCTGACGACGCGTACAAATACATATACAGCTATAAATACGAGGAAACCGACTACAGCTGTCTGCAGATCCTTTTAAGGAAGGGTGAGAGCTATTATGTTTTCACCTATACGGCAAGCGGTCTTCCAACCGATGAAAACGGTGCTTACAAGGCGCATATATCCAAGGTTCAGGGAGCGATAGACAGCTTCTACTTTACATCCGGCGGCAGCGAGGAGGACTCGCCCGCATACGAGCGTGACGATGACGGTTACATCCTTGTTTCCGAAGGGCAGATATCCGGCTTTGAGCTGTATGTTCCAGACAGCTACGAGGTTTTAAGCAACAGCGGACTTGTTGAGCTGAAAATCAATGAAAACGCGGCATTAAGCGTAACCCGTGCGTCAGAAACAGGGCTCGGGGTTTTGGATTACCTACTGGCGAGAAGAGCGGACATACTCAAAATTGCCGACAGCTTCGAGGATATTCGCATTTCCGTAGCGAGACCTATATCCACGGATACAGAATACTTTGAGGACTGGGAGCTGGAGATACTTCCCACCTATGACGCATCGCTGACGTTCGGCGAGCTGGATCAAGGCAAGATCGCCGCATACGAATATTCTTACGTCTACAAAGGAACAACCTACCGCGTCTACCAGGTGCTCGGTGCGGACAACCTGTACGGATACGTTCTGACATATACGGCAACGGAAGAGGAGTATCCAAACAACTTTATCGAGCTAAAAGCAATACTTGAAAAGGTCAGCTTCAGATGATGGAAATATATTTAGACAATAGCGCGACCACCAGAATATCCGACGAGGCGCTTGATAAGTACGTACAGGTATCCAGGGCGTGTTACGGAAATCCGTCCTCTCTGCACGGAATGGGCTTCTCGGCTGAGGGAATACTGAAGGAGGCAAGAGGCGAGATCCTTGCCTCGCTCTCTGACCGTGATTCCGAGGTCGTCTTCACCGCTTCCGGAAGTGAGGCAAACAATCTGGCGATCATTGGGCGCGCGCTCTCAAAGGAAAGATATAAAAGGGGCGCGAAAGTAGTAATAACAGACAGCGAGCACGCATCATCAAGCGAGCCCGCAAAGTACCTTGAGAGTCTCGGCTTCAAAGTGGAGAGGATACCAACGAAGGAAGGAAAAATCGACACGGGTGCGCTCTTATCGGCTCTGACACCGGACGTAATACTCGTAAGTGTGATGATGGTGAACAACGAGACCGGAGCGTTATACGACACCGCACAGATCGCAAAATATATGAAAGTGCGCTGCCCCGACTCGTTTATGCATATAGACGCAACTCAAAGCTATATGAAGCTCCCATTTACCAAGGCATCATGCGGAGCTGATATGATCACCCTGTCCTCGCACAAGATCGAGGGACCGAAGGGCGTTGGCGCTCTGGTGATCGACAAGAAGGTTATCAAGGCGAGAGGTTTGTCTCCGCTGATACTGGGCGGAGGACAGGAGAGCGGACTCAGATCCGGCACGGAAAACGTTCCGGGCATCGCAGCCTTCGGTGAAGCGGTACGCATAGGGCGCCTTGCGCTACGGGAAAGATACGAGAGAATGAACTCTCTACGTGAGTATCTGATCAAAAAAATAAAGGATGATGGGCTTGACGAGCTATCTCTGACTCTTCCTGTTTCTCACGCCCCGCATATTCTGAACATTACACTTCCTCAAATCAAAAGTGAGACGATGCTCCACTATCTCTCTTCCTTCGGTATCTACATCTCCAGCGGCTCTGCCTGCTCCTCAAACTCCAAATCCCCGTCCTCCGCCCTCATATCATACGGCAGAAGCGCTGACGAGGCCGACTGGTCCATACGCGTAAGCTTCTCTCACCGAAACGAAACAAAAGACGTGGATATGCTGGTAGAAAAGCTGAAGGAAGGATTAAAAAAATTAACACGGGTACGGTGATATGGCTGATATAACGATCATTTCCGTTGGCACGCTGAAGGAAGGCTACCTGAAGGATGCCGTCTTGGAATATAAAAAAAGGCTCTCGCAGTACGCAAGAGTTGAGGAGATAAACCTCAAGGAAGAGCGGATCTCGGACGAGGATAATGCGGCCGAGATACAAAGAGCGCTGAATGCTGAGGGCGATAGGATCCTGGCGGCAGTTCCCAAGGGCTCCTCTATCGTAGCAATGTGTGTCGAGGGTGTGCAGACGGACTCTCCCGCGCTCGCAAGTCGAATCGGCAAAATGATCGATGAGAGGGGCAGGATCGCATTCGTTATAGGTTCTTCCCACGGTCTCTCCGACAAGGTAAAGGTTGCCGCTGAGCTTAAGCTCTCGGTATCAAAGCTGACATTTCCACACCAGCTTATGAGGGTCATTCTGTTGGAGAGCGTTTACCGTTCATTCACTATCCTGGCGGGCAAAAAATATCATAAATAACTTTATTAAAGGCAATCTTAGCTCTAAAAAGCTTCGGCATTTATGATACGCTATATGATTTAAGTAAATATTTTTTCTCAAAAAAAGAACGGAGAATTGCAGAAATCCTCCGTTCTTTTTTAAAATATTGGCTGCTATAGGTCGTCAGACAAGCTCCGTGGGAAAGATGTGTGACATAAATGCATTTGAGTACTCTCTCCGCCCTGTTACCTCGCGAATTATTTTAATAAATGTGGGTATACCGATCTCTTCGTCCTCGCTTTTCAGCTCTATTTCCATAATACAGCTTTTTATCCACTCCGGATAAAAGTCTACTTCGAAGAGCTTGCCGGAATAGGAAAAGGTGTACCTGATTTTCTCTATCGGCACAGTGCCGCCCTTTATTTTTTTCGTCAATTCAAAATATTCACTCTCACCGATCTCCCTCTCGGATTCCAGCGCGGAGGAGGGACTGATTCGGCGCTTTACGGTTTCCGTATAAACTGTCTTACCCGCGCTCACTCTTCTACGGACGCGGTGAGTAACTTCCGCCTCTGATGAAAGATACGTTTGGGTAATATAGCTTTCGGTAAAGTCGGGAAATGTGGCGAGCACATTTATATCCGGCTTTAATATTACGTATTTTCTCTCTGTTTCGATACCTGTTTTCATTTTTTCAGCTCCTTATTTTCACTATTTTATCATAAATAATGCCATTTTGCAAGTCTGTCACTTCCTTTATTTAAACAATCTTGTCTTTTGAGCAAACTTTATTCGTTTTGTTCTTGACTTATTCATAAAATTGTGATAGAATACTAGTTGTAAAGGTATGTAAGATATCCATTACAGGATAAGATAACATTTAATTGGAGATTATTATGAAGCAGGTTCTCGATAAGGTTAAGAATTTCTTTGACAAATGTGTAAATTGGTGCAAGGGCATCATCTCTAAATTCGTAGAGTGGTTCAAGAAGGTAACTAAGGACGTAAACTGGAAGGTAGTATGGGATAAGTGTACTACAGGACTCCTTATTCTCCTTATGGCTTCCCCGCTGCTTATCTTAGGCTACATATTCCTTTGGTTCATACTGAAGTAATTGGACGCCTTTTACATCGAGGTGTTTTCCTGACGTAATTTCTACATATTATATAAAAGGTCAAGCTGCTATCCTTATTAGGTCGTTTGCGGCTTGGCCTTTTTGCTTTTTACCGAGCAAAAGCATGGACTTGCTTGTTGTCTGTAGAGAAATGTGGATGGATAATATAACATCTGCCAATATAACGCGAGAGCAGAGATCTAACAAAAAAACGGTCTGCGGTATGCAGACCGATTTTGATTTAAGCTTTAAGAAATGCGAGGATTAGCCCTTGACCATTTTCTCGATCTCAGCTGCGAAGTCCTCTTCTCTCTTCTGAATGCCCTCGCCCTTGTCATAGCGAACGTAGCCGGTGATCTTGATAGAACCGCCGAGCTCCTTAGCAACAGAAGCAACGTACTTAGCAACGCTCATAGAGTCGTCCTTAACGTATGCCTGCTCGGTAAGGCAGTTGTTCTCGTAGAACTTACCAAGTCTGCCCTTAACGATGTTAGCGAGAATGTTGTCGGGCTTGTTAGCCATCTTGGGATCTTCCTTCATCTGCTTGATGAGGATAGCCTCCTCCTCTGCAAGAACGGAAGCGGGAACTGACTCACGGTCAAGATACTTAACGTCCATAGCTGCGGTCTGGAGCGCGATATTCTTAGCGCACTCTGCGAAGCCGTCCTTGTCTGCTACGTCGGTATCGAAGCTTACGATAACGCCGGTAGCGCCAAGACCGTGGATGTAAGTGGATACAACACCTTCAACAATGTTGAAGCGACGGATGGAGAGCTTCTCACCGATCTTATAGATTCTCTCTGCGAGAGCGTCTGCAACCGTGCCGCCGGTAACGAACTCGGAGGCAAGAAGAGCCTCTACGTCCTTGGGCTTATTAGCGATAATAGTCTGAAGTACTTCTTTAACGAACTCCTGGAAGGTTGCGTTCTTTGCAACGAAGTCTGTCTCGGAGTTAACCTCTACGATAGCAGTGGTGTTGCCAACGGTCATAACGTCTACAAGACCCTCTGCTGCTATTCTGTCAGCCTTCTTAGCGGTTGCTGCCATACCCTTCTCACGAAGGAACTTAACTGCTGCCTCGAAATCTCCGTTAGAAGCTACGAGAGCGTTCTTGCAGTCCATCATACCGCAGCCGGTCTGCTTTCTTAGCTCGGCTACGTCCTTAGCTGTAAATGCCATTTTAATTTCTCCTTAATTTTAATTTGAAAAAGGATTACTCTGCAGACTCTTCTGCGGGAGCCTCGGTAGCTTCCTCTGCTGCGGGCTCTTCCTGAACACCGCCGTGTGCCTCGATAACTGCGTTTGCAAGAGCGCCTGCGATAAGCTTGATAGCGCGGATAGCATCGTCGTTACCGGGAATGATGTAATCTGCATCGTCGGGATCGCAGTTAGTATCTACGATAGCAACTACGGGAATACCCAGCTTCTTTGCCTCGAGAACTGCGTTTCTCTCCTTGCGGGTGTCTACTACGAATACGCAAGAGGGGAGAGTCTCCATATCCTTGATACCGCCGTAGGACTTCTCAAGATCCTCGATCTCCTTGATCTTCTTAGCAACTTCCTTCTTGGGAAGAAGATCGAAGGTACCGTCTGCCTGCATCTTCTCAAGATCCTTAAGTCTCTTGATAGATCTGCGAATGGTGTGGAAGTTAGTGAGCATACCGCCGGGCCAACGTACGTTTACGTAGTACATGCCGCATCTCTGCGCCTCTTCCTTAACGGTCTCTGCTGCCTGCTTCTTGGTACCGATGAAAAGAACGGTGCCGCCTGCCTGCGCAAGCTCGGAAACGTAATTGTACGCCTCCTCGAACTTCTTAACGGTCTTCTGAAGGTCAACGATGTGAATACCGTTTCTCTGGGTGAAGATGTACTCTGCCATCTTCGGACTCCACTTCTTAGTCGGATGACCGAAGTGAACGCCTGCTTCAAGCAACTGCTTGATTGTGATTTCGAACATTTTATGTTCCTCCTTGGTTTTTTCCGCCATAGCGACATAATACTGCGACGCGAATGATCGCGCACCGGCAGTAAACCTACTCGCTATGTGAGATATAATTTGTCTATCCTTGCGGACAGCCTTAATATAATAGCATATTTATTTGTTATTTTCAAGTATAGTTTTTACATTTATTTAAAATTTACGTTTTATTAACAATTTTCCTGTATTTCCCTTTCCGAAGCCCCGGGGAGAACATTGCGCCGAAAAAAGTGACGAACCGTCCGGAAATATAGGTAACGACTCCCATCCACAGCTACAAATTTACAGAAAATACTTGAAATACCCCTCTCTCTATGGTAGAATACAAGCGTAAACTATAGTGGAAAGAGTTTGTCTATGAACAGTAAAAAGAAAATATACGGTATGGCATCTTGGCTATACTGTATCGGATACTTGCTTATTTTCCTGATATTCTATTTACCAAACTACGTCTTTGAGCTACCGGAGAGTTACGTTGGTACCTATCTTGTGGCAAGGGAGATCGCTGAGCGGATCATCGCGTTTATCATACCGACCACGGCTGCGGCAACCGTATTCTCTGCAGAGACGTGCGAGAGGATCGGTAAAAAAATGCTTCGCGTTCTGTCTCTCGCGTCCTGCGCCGCGGTATATTATCTTCCCTATTATTATCTCTACATGCTCACCTTCGGCTTTGACTCCATAGAGTCTGTGTGTCTGTCAGCGCTGATGACTGTCGGTGACGTTGTCCTGCGCGGAGCAGAAATACTGCTATTCATTATGCTTGCAGATTTCTTTGCTTGCCGCGCTGCGAGAAGAGCTGACATGGATGGTATGCTCAGTGACAGAAAAGCGGCTCGCATCAGCGTCTATGAAAACATGGTCGGAGCATACTTCGATCTCTCCCATCCGGCAACCGTCGGAATTCTCGCAATAGCTATAACCAGACTCACGGTTTCTGTGATAGCCGAGCTTTTTGACACGGTCAGCTATCTTATCGAGGACGCAGGTATGTACGGCGCAGGTGAGATAATCTACATTATGCTGACTTATATTGGACTTCTATGCATGATGGTGCTGTGTCACCTGATATGCGTGAGGATAAAAAACTCTATACATAAGACTACGGAGGACAACTAATGGAATACGTAAAATCAAGGCTTTGGGACGGTGACGCTCCGCTATACGAGGAGGGGTTCGACGTCCCTCACATAAAGTATTTCCCTGCCAAAAACAAAAAGTGCAAAAGCGCAGTCATTAATTTCGCGGGCGGAGGATACAGAACGCGCGCTCTTTACGAATGCGAGTCATACTGCAGATGGCTCGCGGAGAGAGGCATCGACGCCTTCGACGTTGAGTACAGAGTTAAGCCCGCAAGATTCCCTTGCTCGCTTCTTGATGCCAGACGCGCCGTAAGGTACGTCAGAGCCAATTCTGAAAAATACGGTATTGATCCGCAGAAAATTGCAGTAATGGGATCATCCGCAGGCGGACACCTGGCGGCTCTGGTATCTACCTATAAGTTCAAGATTGAGGGCGAGGGCGTTGACGCTCTGGATGAAACGGACTGTATGCCAAACGCGCAGATACTCTGCTATCCCGTTTTAGACATAAACTCGCACCCCGGTTCATTCTTCAATAACTTAGGAGAAAATTATTCATCTCACCGTAAAATTACGCCTATGTACCTTGCAGATCGCGACACGCCCCCCGTCTTTATGTGGCATACGTCCTCCGATCCTGCGGTTGACGTTAACGGATCGTTCAGATACGCAACGAGGCTGCATGAGCTTGGAGTAGAGCTTGAGATGCACGTTTATCCCGTAGGCGGTCACGGTCTTGGACTTGGATACTACCCTGATATGAACATTAACGAGCCATACGTTACAACCTGGGCATCAGATCTCGAAAAGTGGCTGAAGCTTCACGAATATATAAAGTAAAGACAGTTCACGGAGAACGCATAATATATGAACATCAGATTTAAAGCTAAATTTCTACTTTTAATCATACTTTTAATCACCTCATTTGCATCATCGTGCCAAGGAGGAAATGGGGGCGGTGAGGGAGACGGTCAGAGAGATTATCCCTGCCCTATGTGCGACAGAGGAGAGATAACCGAGGAGATAACGGTAGCTCCTACCGCATACGACAACGGAGAGAAGATTGAGCGTTGCTCCGAGTGCGACTACGAAAAGCTAGTTACCATAGAGGCTACGAAAGCTATCAAGCTGCTGGTTATCGGCGATATAACCATCTCCGATTCAGTCGATTCCCTCTATGAAATGCTACACGGGTCCGGGTTAACCAAGTCTGTTGTGGCTGTCGCTTCATGCGCGTACAACACCGGCGCGAGCATTGATATGCACCTCGACAACGCAAAAAGCAACGCTCCGTCATACAACCTTACCGTGACGAAAAACGGCAACTCCAAGTACCATTTCTCAAAAACAATAGCAGAAGCTATCGCTATTGACGAATGGGATTACATAGCTATAGGTCAATCCCTCGTGCTTTCCGGAAAGGCGGAGAGCTACGGTGGGCTTGACGAGCTGCTTAGCATCATAAAGAATATGGCGTCGTTCCATACCAAGCTGCTCCTGCATATGCCCTGGTCTCTGCCTGACGGTTCCGGCAATGCGGTGCTCGAGGATTATGCGGGCTCATCATCCAGAATGAGCGAGTCTATTCGTTTAGCTGTGAAAGACGTGGAGAGCAGAAGCAACCTGCTTCACGAAGTGATCCCCGTCGGCACATTGATAGAAAACCTCAGAAGTGCAGATTTCTTCGATGAATTCTCTCCTGATACACTTGGGTTGACCAATGAGGGCAAAACGGCAGCAAGTTGTCTTTGGTATTCTTATCTTACCGGCAAATCTGCCCGTGATACTCTCGATAGCTCTTATAGCGATAAGATATCCGCGGATATAGCGGACGAATGTCTCTCGGGAGCTATGGAAAACAAATATACCATTACTACACCGGAGATCAAATCGATCAAAATACTGATATTCGGAAACAGCTACGGAAATGATGCCAAAAGGTTTCTCACCGAAATGTTCCTTGACGCAGGATACAGACGTGTGGTAATAGGTATTCTTGCGCAGGGTGGATGTAATATAAATCATCACGTCACCTATCTTGATGACGATCCATCCAACGATTTCAAGGGAGGATTCCAATATTCCAAAACCTTGAACGGTATAAAGCAAACCGTCGAAAACAGCTACGACTACGCTATACGGGATGAGGATTGGGACGTGATCACTCTGCAGCACGCGCCCGCTGAGGTTGAGCTTATCGAAACCTACTCCGATCTTGAATTTCTACTGCAGTACATTGAGGACAGAGTCACAAATCCCGACGTGAAGCTCGTATATCATATGATATGGAAGTATTACAGCGACACTCTTGATAATTATGAGCGAATCGTGGAAATAACCCGTGAGCGTGTATTAAAAACAGGTAAATTTTCCGGTGTTATATCCTCGCTGGAGCTCATTTGTCAGCTGAGAAAAAATGGAATTACCTACGAACAGCTCCACAGAGATTACGCTCACTTAAGCATGGGGCTCGGCAGATTCGCGCTGGGACTTATGTGGTACTGCTATCTGACGGGTGACTCGCCCGAAAGCATCACTTACAGACCCACCCTTAATGACGTGGAGGAGGATCTTAATCACGGCGAGCACAAGTACGTGCCGGTTGAGGACGGCGACTTCTCTATCATAGCCGAGGCTATAAGAAATGCTATTGCCAAGCCGTACGGTGACCTTACCGCTGATGGCGAGGGCGGAGCCTTTGATCCCGATAATTTTATTGTCGGGGGCGAATAATAAATTCTGATAACAAAAAAACAAAGGGCAGACACGGCTGTGTCTGCCCTTTGTTCGTATATATACCGGTAAAAACACGTTTTCGCGATAGCGTATAGCTAATATTGCGTAATTTTCTGCGCAGGCACGCTGTTTTGCCCAAGCTGCAGCACGGAAATATTTACACGCAAATCAGTCAGGGCGGGACCAGCCGCCGTCATCAGAATCATCCTCGTATCCGCCGGAGTTTTCGCCCGAGCCTTCGCCGGAGTTTTCGCCCGAGCCTTCGCCGGAGTTATCACCGGAGCCTTCGCCTGAGCCTTCGCCGGAGTTTTCGCCGGAGTTATCACCGGAGCCTTCGCCTGAGCCTTCGCCTGAGTTTTCGCCGGAGTTATCACCGGAGCCTTCGCCTGAGCCTTCGCCCGATTCATCCTCTGCATCAAGATCCTCGATAACCTCTATGGAGTTGATCACGATCTGCTTATCGTGATCTCTTACAGTACCGTTTGAATCACCGTATACCGCTCCAAGCTCCGAGATCTCATAGACGATATTCATACCGTTTATAACGTAGCCAAATGCTGCATAATTTCCGTCACCGTAGGTATAATCGGCTGTGCAAATAAAGAACTGACTGGACGCGCTGTTCTTGTCCTCCGCGCGAGCCATGGAGATTGTGCCCGGCTTATGAAGGATATCGTTGCCCTGATAGCCGTTTGAGGAGAACTCACCGTAGATATTCGTTCCGCTGCCGCCGCCTCCCGTACCGAGAGGATCGCCGCCCTGTATCATAAAGTTCTCTATGATACGGTGGAAGGTGAGCCCGTCGTAGAATCCGCTCTTCGCCAGCTTGACAAAGTTCTTAACGGTGACGGGCGCCGTGGTGGCGTCAAGAAGAATGGTTACCTTGCCGTATCCCTTAACGTCCATCTCAACCGTCGCGGTATTTCTGCCGGTCGTATCTCTGGAGGCTGCATACCCGGACGCGCCGGATGGAGTGAGAGGAGCCGCGGGCACGGTAGGATAGAATACCTGACCAAGATCTACCTCTCCATCTGTAGTTTGGATAAGAAGAGCACCCTCAGCGGTTATGGAAGCGCCGGTGATCTTATCCTTGTAGCTATTGAATTCGGCAAAGCGTTTCATGTATCCGTCGTTAAAGGATACATATAGCCCGTCATCCTTTATCTCCGCAGAGGTGAATGCAATTCTCTCTGAGTTCATCGGTAAAACACCCACTCTGATGGTCGAATTGTCACTGAGCAAAAGCTTAAGCACGCCATCCTCAACGGTAGCGCCGGTTACTGTAGCGACCTCATTTCCGCCGTTTCCCGATCCGCCGCAGGATGCGAGCGCTGACATACAAATGAGTGCTGTAAGTAGTATAAATAATGTTTTTTTCATATTGTTTCCTTTCGGTTAGTAATCAAAAAAATTCCCGACAGTGATCAACTCTTCACTCTTGGACTTTTCTCCACCAGGAAAAAGTACGGGGAGGTAGGTGAATTCAGTATTCTGAACTCGGATGCGCAGATTCTGAAGCGAGAGAGAGTTGAAAAATACTCACGAAGCATCTCTCCCTCAAGCGCCCCCTCCTCGTGTCCCGGGTAAATTGCTATTATTAAAGCGCCGTCCGGCAGCAACAGATCTATCGCCGCCTTTACAGCCTCAATTGTAGTTTCGCGCCTGGTGGTTACCGTTTTTCTGCCGCTTCTCGGAAGATAACCCAGATTAAACATACCTGCCTTGATAGGCTCCTTCACGAACTCGCGTACACGGTGATGAGAGGCGCAAATCAGCTGATAATTCTCCGGAGCGCCGTTGTCACGAAGATGCTTCTCGGTGGACAGAAGCGCCTCCTCTTGAATATCAAAGGCGTATACTCTGCCCGACTCCCCGACTGTGCGTGAGAGAAAAAGAGTGTCGTTTCCGTTACCCATTGTGAAATCAACGGCAACATCGCCCTCGCCAAGATGCTCAAGTATGAAATGCTTATGAAGTCCTGTAAGGTCTACCATCATCAAACCTCTGTCTTTCCTGCGTTGAGCATGGTCTCGATCTCGTCATCAGACGCGCGTCTGACAAAAGCCGTATAGTTGGTTTTATAGGTTACAAACCCGAGCTTTGAGCCCGCAGGCTTGCGCAAATTTTTAACACGGGTATAGTCTACCGCTATATTATCGCCCTTCGCCTTAGAATATCTGGCGGCAACACGGGCTGCCTCAGTATAATCAAGATCAGTAGGCTCTTCCCCATCCGTCACGAGTATTACGTGGGAGCCCGGGATATCCTTGGTGTGAAACCATAGATCGTCTCGGTCTGCCAAGCGATGAGAAAGATTATCGTTCTGGACGTTATTTTTACCGACTAGCAGTACCTTTCCGTCAGTTGTTCTAAGCCTCGTGTACGAGCTTTTCAGCTTTCGTGGCGGAGTATAGCCGCGCATCCTGGATGCATAACCGGCTCTGTACAGCTCGTCTCTGATCTCCGCCAGATCGTCCTCACGCTCCGCGTTCTCAAGAAAGACCTGCACGCTTTCAAGATATTTTAGCTCCCGCTCCCAAAGCTCTATCTGCTCCGCTAAAATGATCTTAGCGTTTTTACACTTCTGATACAGCTTGTACTTTTTCTGGGCGTTCTGAGAGGGGTGAAGCCTGGGATCAAGCTTGACCTCTATCTCGGGACAGCTTTCGTCGTAATAGTCGATAGCCGTAAAGCTCTCCATTCCGCGCGATAGCTTGTAGAGGTTAGCTGTAATAAGATCGGCTTCACGCTTATAGAGCTCGCCCTTATCGCTGTCAAGAAGGGCCTGGCGCTGTATGCCAAGCTTTCTCTCAGTACGGGCAATGGTATTATCCAGAAGCTGCATAATATCCTTTGATCTCTCGCGTATGTGATCCAGCCTGTCACGCTCCGCAAAATATTTGTCAAAGAGACACTTGAAGTCGTGATACATCTCCGTCCGAACGCTGTTGCCAAGGTAGGTGATGGGCATATAGGAGTAATCTATCGGCTTACCCTCTGAATTAACGGCCGAGGTGGGAGTATATCGATGATCAATAAGCAGCTGTTGCCACTCGGAAAACACCGAATAAAGCGACACGGGGTCGGTTTCCGATACCGCGGTATCAACTGATCCCGTCGCCCGATACACAAGCTCGTGCGCTATCTGAGTGGCTATTCCGGAATAGGAATCCGTGATAAATTTCTCCGATGACCTGACCGATGGATAGGCGTAAAAGCTATCAAAAAATTTATCCTTATCAATAACGAGGGGGGACATCTTCTCCCTTTGTGCAGGGATCTGATATTTCATACCCGGTATGACCTGGCGTACCGTGCTGGCGGCAAAATCTATTATCTTAAGAGCTGCGAGGATCTTATTATCCGAGTCAAGAACGATAAGGTTCGCATACTTACCCATTATCTCGCAAACGATGGACCTATCAACCTTGAAGCCCATATCATCGTAGCAGGAGACCTTGAAAACTGCTATTCTGTCAAAGCCAAGTTGGGTGACGGAGGTGATCTTTCCGCCTATGAGAAGCTTACGAAGGAGCATACAGAACATTGGCGCTTGCTTAGGATTCTCCTTCTGTACGTCGGAGAGCTGAAGCCTTGGAGCATTCGGACCTACGTTAAAAACAAGCCTGCCTGAGCGTCCGCCGGAGTGAATAACCAGATTGATCTCGTCACCTTGCGGCTGAAGAACACGCTCTATCTTAGCCTCAGGAAATTCCCGCGAGAATTCCTCTATCACAGCGCGCATCATACATGCGTCAAATGACATATCTACTCTCCTTTTCTCAATATTTTATATTATTTTAGCACACGAAGGATAAGAAGTCAAGTGAAAATAAGTAAATGTGTATAAGCTAGAGCAAAGTGATAGCCGATTTGCCGCCCGATACAGTCAGATATATTTCATCCGCACCGTATCCACGGAGTAATGCATCCGATTGGATCGCGGATATAAGGCTCTGAAGCAATGAACGGTCATCTCCTAATGAGTCAACATAAGCAAACACTCTGTTCGCCCTGACGGTGTAGACCGCGGAAATCAGGGGTTTGGGATACCTTGCCGCCATAATTTTCAGTATATCTCTGTCAAAGCACTCCGTAACGTCGGCGTAATACAGCGAAATCTCATATTTTTCGGCACAGTATATATTCGAATATACATATGCACCGTACACAAATTGACTATATTTTTCGCACTTTAGTTTACATTCTGATGCTTTTTCGAAATTATTTACTTCTGTTTTACAAAGCGACATCAAATACACGATCATAGATAAACCCACAAAACAAAAAAAATAGCAGGCATTACGCCTGCTATAGTATATGCAGATAAGTTACGTTAGGATATCACACATTCTTACTCATTTTACGAAGGCGAGCCATAAGAGACGCCCTATCGTTTTTAACAGCACCGTCAATAACCTCGACAAGAAGAAGTCGCATGGCTTTACCTATCTCGGCTCCCGAATAACCAAGCTCTATGAGGTCATTGCCGTTAACGTCAAGATCCGACGGACGATAAGGGGCTCTCTCCTTTATTATAGCGTCGAGCAAGCTGCGGGAATCTCGGGAGGTAATACCAAGCAGTATTTCCGTATCGATCACAAGCTCGGCAGTCTCTCTTCCCAGATCCATCATAAGTCTGAGGATACCGGCTCTCGACGAGGTGGCATATCCGCCGATCGCGGTAAGGGCAAGCGTTCCCGTATCTCTGGTGAATGCATCCGTATGAAGTCTTATCATCGCCTGCTTATAGGCGGCCGCCGCTCTCTCTTTTATATTCAAGCGGAAGAGAGCAAGCATAAGAATGAGCGGATGCGCGTCGCTTCTGTCTTCCCCATCCGGAAGCATTAAACTTAAGTCGCCCTTCTCACCTGTAAAGAGCTCCGGAAGGAACACGGATATAACGTCGGAATATTCGGCAAGTATTCTGTATCTATCCTTGCCGGAAATCAGCTTAATCCACTCCGAATATATTCTCTCTGCGGAAACACCACTCAAAAGCGAAGCACAGCTGCGAACGGCTGCATCCGTACTTTTCTCTAAGCTAAAGCCAAGCGCCGACGCAAATCTGACGGCGCGAAGAATGCGCAGAGCATCCTCGTGAAATCTGGTATCCGGATCTCCAACCGCTCTGATAATACCCGCCTCTATATCCTCCCTGCCCGAGTGAAGATCGGTAATACCGTACTTCTCGCTGTAGGCAATAGCATTCATCGTAAAATCCCTACGGGAAAGATCGAGAGACAGCTCTGTGGTGAAGCTAACGCTCTCCGGATGACGTGAATCCAGGTACTCGCCGTCAATGCGATACGTGGTGATCTCGTAACCGACTTTATTGATAACCAGAGTGACCGTGCCGTGCTTGATCCCCGTGTCTACGGTTCGAAAATCGGGAAAGCAGGCCTTGACCTCATCGGGTGTCGCAGAGGTAGTAATATCGTAATCATACGGCTCTTTACCAAGAAGCAGATCACGTACCGGGCCGCCTACTACGTCCGCCCGATAGCCGTTCTCCGATAATCTGCCAATGATATATTTCACCTCTTCTGGCAAAACAAATTTTAGGTCTGACATTCAAGACCCTCCTATAAAAAAGTAAACTGTAACCGTGCCTTCGGTATTGAAAAAAAGGATCGGTTGTGGTAGAATATAATAGATCTACCTACTCGAGACTATTCTCTAAAAGTAGGAACGCATAAGAGCGGACGAGCAAAGTGCTTTAGGCGGATCGAACGTAGCTTATCTGCACAGTAAAGTGAAGGATTACGCCTAAATAAAATCGAGCAATAATCAAAGACACAAGAGTAAAGTGACGGGCATGAGAAAAAAGGTAATAAACGAAGTAGAGCGTATATACGGCAGACTACCGAAAAAGCCGAAGCATCTGTATCTTGAGATCATAAAGGAAGAGGAGTACGGATGTGGCGACGGAAAATTATACTATGAGCATAAAATAACCGCAGAATACGATAAAGGTTTTTTCAGCTTTAATATTCGCTCGATTATGCCTGCGGACACTCAACGTTGCATACTGATTTACGTTGGATGCGATAAAAAATCGACGGTTAGCACTACCCCGTGTGAAAAAATCGCCAATATTGGATATAGAACCGTATCATTATGTCTTAAGGAATTATTCGATAAAAGCCACGATAAGTCATCCCTGGTTAAGCTCGCCTGCAACAGACAGAAAAAAGGGATCCCCGGTCGCTTGATGCTGTGCGCCTATGCGGCAGGGTTGGTCGCAGACTGTATAAGATACGAGCATCCGGGGCGTCCTATATACATAGTTGGAGACTGCGCAATGGGTGAAGCCGTAATTCTCGGCGCGGTTATGGCAGAGAATATAGACGTTTGCCTGATAAACGAGGAACCGCTATGCGAAGAGTCTCCCGATCTCTACTGCAGGGAATACAACTCCGAATATACGGTAGAGGAAAGAATCGAAATACTCAAAGGTGCAGTGCGCGACAAGATAGTGATATACCGTGACAACGATCTGAGTGCGGCATTACAAGAAGTAAACAGTGAAAATATGTGCGCTCAAAAGTCATACTGTTGAGAAAAACGCTATACGTATGTCAGATTTTGCTTCTTTTTGAAAAAACAATTGAAGCATTAATATCTGCCGGATCTACTTAAACCTTCTGGCGTATCCGCATCTTGAGCACAACGGCTCTACGGCAACTCGCTCGGAAAATCCGCGTTGAATTGCCTCAGAACGCTCTGAAGACAGTATTTTCCCTATACCCGTGTCAAAAATATTGCCTAGGTTTATAGTTCCCTCACTGTCAAGACAACACGGAATTACAGTACCGTCCGACAGAATGCCGAAGTGATCGGAGAGTCCGTAGCAGAACACTCTGCCGTCTCCCTCCTTCGCCTCCATATCGGGCCATTCAAATCTGTCACCGTACTCAAGGTGAAGCTTATGATGGATCCTTGCGCCTCTCGCGCCCCATTTCCACTCACCCACAAGTCTTGACTTAAAAAACTCAAGCGTTCTATCGTTTCTGCCACCGTCAGTGCCCTTATTCCAGAGCCTTAAGACGGTAAGCACTCCCTTGGCGGAGGATTTCTCGGCAAAATCCGCTATTGAAGAAAGATAGCTGTAATAGTCCTCGTCGGTGCCCTCCTCAAAGGAGTGGACGGATACGTTCACCTTGTATACGCCCGAGCTTATAAGTTTGTCTCCTACACTATCCAGCAGAGTGCCGTTTGTGGTTACGGCACATTTGAAGCCGAGTGAGGTAGCGTATTCTATCATATCTGCGAGCGAAGGATGAGTCAGCGGCTCGCCCATAACATGAAAATATAGGTAGTCTGTCAGCGGACGTAGCTCACACGCTATATAGCGGAATCTCTCAAGCGACATTCTGGCACTCGGCCTTGACGTTCCGTGACAGAAGGAGCAGGATCTGTTACATATATTGGTGATCTCAACGTATACCCGTGAGTATGGCTTTTTCTGCATCCCTCTATCCTCCTTTTTAATATATTATAGCAAGGTTTATCGTAAATTTCAATAGTGCTGACGCTGTATTTCCTACTTTTTGCCGTCGTACCATTCTTATTCGGCATAAGTATGACGTAAAAACGAAACGGAGATTAAAAATGATAATCAGACCTATAAAACTCAGCGAGGTTAATGCTGCAAACGATATATACATCTGCGCCCGCGACTTCATGAAAAGAAATGGAAATCCGTGGCAATGGTCAGACACTTATCCTACCGAAACGGACATAAGATTGGGCATGAAAAAGGGTGCAAGCTACGTGTGCGTTGACGGAGAAGAGGTGGTGGCTACCTTTTATTTCAGCATCGAAAACGACCGGTCCTACGCTAAGATATATGATGGAGAGTGGGTAAACACTCAGCCATATGCCGTGATACACAGAATTGCAGTTAAGCACCATGGTAAAGGAATTGCAGACTTTATATATTCCGAGTGCTTTAAGCTTCATCCAAATATTAAAATAGACACCCACAAGGATAATCTGCCGATGCAGCGTTCTCTTGCAAAGGCGGGATTTAAATACTGCGGAATAATTTATCTTGAAAGTGGAGAGGAACGCTTAGCTTATCAAAAAACGTCTAAATCCGTAAAATGATAGATTCTGAAGGAAAGAAAATGGTGAATCGATAATGTCCATGAAATTTATTAAAGCCTACGATGGCTATACCGACAAAGATAATCACGTACCCGCTCCCTATATAAGACGTTGCTTTGAAATTGATTTTAACTTTACCAGGGCCGTTTTACGAATATGCACGGCAGGCTTCTACGATCTGTATATGAACGGTGTAAGAATCACAAAGGGATATATCGCGCCTTACATATCAAACCCGGAGCATTTCGTTTGCTATGACGAATATGACGTTACGGACATTCTAAAGAATGGCAAAAACGCCATAGGTATCATATTAGGAAACGGATTTGCGAACCAGAGCGTGTATCACTGGGGATTTGGTGATGCAGCATTTCGCGCGCCGCTCTCAGTCGCAGCCAGACTGAAAGTTTTGGGAGAAGGCAAGGAATATACGCTTGAGACAGACGAAGACTTCAAATGGTATCCGTCACCAATAATCTACGATATGTACCGTTACGGCACACACTACGATGCAAGAAGAGAGATTGACGGCTGGTCGGAGCCACATTTCAACGACGAAAAGTGGAATAGCGTATCGATCGCCAAGGCTCCGGACGGCGAGATCATTCCCTGCACCGCCGAACCGGTTGTTTTGCAATATGAGTTAAAGCCGATCAGTATAAGACGAGTGTCTGATTTCTACTATTTAAAAACCGCATATAGAGGCGGGGAAAACGTAGAATTTTCACATATAAAAGATGGTTATTTATACGATTTTGGCGAAAGCCACTCCGGTGTATGTAAGCTAAGCATAAGAGGAAGGGCAGGTCAGAAAATTACTCTTCGTCACTGCGAGAAGCTTGATTCTGACGGCAATTTCAATATCAACTCAATATACACCTACAACAAGGATTACTTGGATTTTATTCCGGATTTTCAAACAGATGTTTATATTTTAGGGGATAACAAGAGTAAAACCTATGTTCCGCAATTTACATATCACGGCTTCAGATACGTACTTGTAGAGGGGATAACCGTTGAACAGGCAACAGAGGATCTCTTGACCTTTGAGGTGTTCAACTCGGACGTAAAAAGGAGAGGTTGCTTTCGCTCATCCGACGAGGTGCTGAACAAGCTCTATAAAATGGGAGAAAACGCAGTCCTATCCAATTTTCACTATTTTCCTACCGATTGTCCGCATAGAGAAAAGAACGGTTGGACGGGTGATATATCCGTATCGTCAGAGCATATCCTGCTCTCGTTTGATGCAAAACGAAGCTTTGCACTATGGCTGAGATCACTGCGTGAGTCGCAAATGGAGAGCGGTATGCTGCCTGCGATTGTACCCACTGCGAGCTGGGGCTACTCCTGGGGTAACGGTCCCTTTTGGGATGCGGCGTGCGTAAATCTTCCCTACTATATTTATAAGTTTGATAAAGATATGAGCGTTCTGTCTGACAATGCAGAGATGATCTGCAAATATCTAAACTATATTGCAAAGCGACGTGACAAAAACGGTCTGGTTGCCGTAGGCCTTGGTGATTGGGTACAGCCGAAAATCAAGGAGCGCGGAATGATGGCTCCTCTTAAGCTCACTGACAGCGCTACAGTATACGATATCTCAAAAAAGGCGGCAGAAATATTTGAGCTTCTGGGTCTTGAAGCAGAAAGGCAGTTCGCGCTGAGGCTTGCCCGCGAGATGCGATGCGCTATTCGCGAAAACCTTATAGATTATACTACGATGACAGCCGACGGCAGCTGCCAGACGTCACAGGCTTATTTATATTATCTTGGCATCTTTGACGAGGATGAAAGGGATCGCGCATATAAGCGGTTGATCGAAATTATTGAAGACGACGGACGGCATCTTATGTGCGGTATGATAGGCGCGAGATTTATATTTGACGTGCTGATAGAAGGAGGAGACGGTGAGCTCGCCTATGAAATGATAACTCGCCCGGATCCTCCCTCATACGCCGCAATGATCGAAAGAGGAGCCACTGCACTGTGTGAATCTCTTGAGGAAAACGGCGTGCAGGAATCGGAAAATCATCACATTTTCGGGGATATTTCCCGTATCTTTATTTCACATTTTGCAGGATTAAAAATCAATCCCAAGCTTACCGATGAACGTACCGTTATCCTAGAGCCATGTGTTATAAGACAACTTAATCACGCATACGCCGAGTATGATTTCGGTGACGGAAAGGCGTTTGGCGGTTGGACGCGCGAGAGCGGAAAAATCCGTTTTTTTGTTACACTGCCACAAGCGGCAAAGGGAAAATTCATATACGGCAAATTCATCAGGAAATTGAACGTTGGATACAACGAATTCATAATCTGATCTACCGCGCCGCAGAAAACTTTCAAATCGTTATTATTTATAAATAAAGCAATGGATGCTTTTCATAAATCTTACATTTTCCTGTATTTATCCTTGTTTTTCATAGAAAAATAACAAAAAACGCGAATACGATCTATCCCTTAATGAGTAATCGTATTCGCGTTTAACTTTTAATTTGTAATAATCACCGGAATCAGCTGTTATACGCCTTGGTAATAGCGTCGATAACTGCGCGGCTGTACTCGTAATCGGGAATAATTGAGGGCTCGCCGTTTACGTACTTGCAGAACTCGCGGATCTCGCCAACGAACTCGCCGGAGGTCTTTTCGAAGGGTACTGCGGTCCAGTCCTTCTCGCCCTCCTTCTTAATGAAGATGCCGGAGGTGCCGCTGAGCTTGAGCGCTCCGCCCGTGAAATAGTAGTAGATCTCGTAAACAACGGTGCTGTAGCCCGAGAAGGTTACGACTGCGGACATGCCGTTATCAAGCTTGGTAAATATCTGAGCGTGACCCTCTACGTCACGGTCGTTGATAAAGTTCTGGCAGCTGGCGCTGACGGATACGGGACGGGCGCCGGTGGTGTAGAATATTCTGTCAAACGCATGAGCGCCGTAGTTCATAACGATACCGCCGCCGGACATCTTCTTGTTGGTGAACCAAGCGGGACGGCTGGGAAGGAAGTAGTTAATGCTTCTCTGCTCAGAATACATACAGGGAGTACCAAGTTCTCCGCTGTCGATGATCTCCTTGACTACGCGGTTAACGTCAAAGAAGCGCTGAATATGAGCGATAGCCAGCTTCTTGCCGTTTCTGTCCGCTGCAGCCTGCATAGCGTCGCACTCCTCTACGGTATTTGCCATAGGCTTCTCTACAAGCACGTGAATACCGTTGTCGAGGAAAAAGATGGATGCGGGCATATGAAGTCCGTGGGGGAGGTTGAGTATTACAGCATCACACTCAACGTTTGCAGGTATGTCCTTATAGTCAAGGAAATAGGGCACGCCAAGCTGCTCGGAGAGTCCCTTAACAAGCGGCTCGTTCAGGTCGCAGAGAGCAACGAGCTCGCACTCCGGAAGCGCCTCAATAGCTTTGATATGATGGCTGGCAATAGCGCCCGTTCCTACAATAGCAAATTTAATCATAGCTTAATCCTTTCGATCCTTTGATCACTAAACATTGTATCCGGGATAGCCTCCCGTAAGACAAGACCATTATACAACCTTTTATCCGCCTTGTCAATAAGTTATCCGTTTTTTTAGGTATAAGATTATTTCATTTCACAACCTGTGACTCGGTTCTTTAGGAGTTATTTTAAAATATAATTTTTGTGCTTGACAAGCATTGTAAATTATGCTAGAATATGTATTATCTATATTTATTCGTGCCAGAAAAAGGCTGTCAAAACCCGCTGATGTCAGGTCACGGATAACAGGGGCAGAAAACGGCTTCCGACCGATATAGTATTATTTCGGTATACCGGGGGTGTTGGCGCTCGCTTCAAGCGGAATAGCCAAGCGGTTATTTTTCGTATATTTCACGTAAATGATTACGCCGTCCGATCTTCAAGGACGCGATCTGTGAGGTCCAGATGAACAGAGCAGAGCTTAAGCGTCGCGTATGCGAGGCTATAGACAAAAATGCCGACAGAATTATCGAGATCGGCGACAAGGTGCAGAATAAGCCCGAGATGGGCTACCGCGAGTTTGAAACCTCGGCGCTGATAAAGGTGCAGCTCGAAGAGATGGGTATTCCCTATCGGGATAAGCTTGCCGTAACCGGCGTAAAGGGTACGATAAAGGGAAAAAGAAGCCTTGCGACTGTAGCTGTATTAGGTGAAATGGATGCGGTTACCTGCGCTACACATCCTCTCGCTGATCCTGTCAGCGGCGCATCTCACGCTTGCGGACACAACGGACAGATAGCGGCAATGCTGGGTGCGGCTATAGGTCTCTCGGCAATTAAGGGAGAGCTGGACGGTGACGTTTGCTTCTTTGCCGTTCCTGCGGAGGAGTTCGTTGAGATCGGCTACAGAGAGAAGCTTAGCGAGAGGGGCGATATAAAATTTTTCGGCGGCAAGCAGGAGCTGATCCGTATAGGCGAATTTGACGATATAGATATGGCAATGATGGTACATGCCCAGGGCAACTGCCCCGAGAATACCGTTTGCCTTGACGGCGGCGGAATAGGCTTCGTTGCCAAGACCGTAAACTTTATCGGTAAGGCGGCACACGCAGGCGGCGCCCCGCACGAGGGAATAAACGCGCTGAACGCGGCTATGGCTGCTATGATGTGCATTCACGCACAGCGCGAGACCTTCCGTGACGAAGATAAGATCAGAGTACATCCGATAATCACAAACGGCGGCGAGCTTGTAAACGTAGTTCCCTCGCTCGTTACTATGGAGACGTACGTCAGAGGCGCAACCTCGGACGCTATCAAGGACGCATCAGCCAAGGTGGACCGTGCCATTGAGGGCGCTTGCTTTGCCATCGGCGCTAAGTGTGAAATTAAAAATTATAAGGGTTATCTCCCTCTCGTACAGGATAAAGAGCTCTCACGCGTATACGAGAGAAACGCTCTGATGCTTCCCGAGCCTCCGACGGTCAGACGCGACGTTGATATGACGGGCTCTACGGATATAGGCGATCTCGGTCACATTATGCCGATTATCCAGCCAACTGTAGGCGGATTCGTAGGAAATCTGCACGCGGTAGAGTTTGCTGTTGCGGATAAAAGGCGGGCGTATATCGACCCTGCGAAAACTATGGCAATGGCGGTTATCGATCTTCTCTCCGACGGAGCGACCGAGGCTCTCGCCATCAAGGATAGCTTCAAGCCTCTGATGACGAAGGAAGAATACCTTAACTTTTAAACAAATATTAAAATAAATGTAGCAAAAACACAGGAGTACATTATGATGTGGACAGAAGAAAAGCTTAATGAACTACTCACCACTCCCTCCGACAAGCTGGTTAATGATATTGCAAAGATAAAGGGCGATATCATGGTTCTCGGCGCAGGCGGAAAGATGGGTCCCACCCTTTGCATTCTTGCTAAGAACGCAATCAAGAAGGCAGGAATTAAGAAGAAGGTTATAGCCGTGTCGAGATTCAGTGATCCTATCGCGCTTGATTATCTTCACTCAAATGGCATAGAGACCATCAGCGCAGACCTGCTTGATCAGGACAGCCTGAATGCTCTTCCCGAGGTAGAAAACATTATCTTTATGGCGGGCAGAAAGTTCGGTACCGACGGCGGAACCGAGTATCTCACCTGGGCAATGAACTCTACCCTTCCCTCTTTTGTCGCATACAAGTTCAGAAAGTCCAATATCGTAGTGTTCTCTTCCGGAAACATATATCCGCTCGTTCCGATTTCTCACGGAGGATGCACGGAGGACGAGAAGGTCGCTCCTGTGGGCGACTATACTATGAGCGTTCTGGCAAGAGAGCGCGCGTTTGAGTATGCGTCCAAAACCTACGGAACGAAAATATTCAACTATCGTCTGAACTTCTCCGTTGATCTGCGCTACGGCGTTCTCTACGACTGTGCGAAGAAGATCATCGACGGAACTCCCATATCTCTCGCTACTCCTTGCTTCAACTTTATCTGGCAGGGTACCGCGAACGAGATCGCTATCAGAGGTCTGCTCCACGCAGAATCCCCTATGCGTACCGTTAACGTTACCGGTCCGGAGACCGTTTCTATCAGAAAAGCGTCCATTCAGCTCGGCAAGTATCTGGGTAAGGAGCCCATATTTGCGGGCGAGGAAGGAAACACCGCTTACCTCAGCGACTCCTCGCTGGCTATGGAAATGTTCGGTTATCCCGACGTTTGCGCTCACACCCTGATCAGATGGCAGGCTGAGTACATTATGGCGGGCGGCAGAACTCTGGACAAGCCCACTCACTTCGAAGAAAGAAAAGGAAGCTACTGATATGACAAGACACGAATTAGCACTCAAAAAGCTCCACGAGGGCACTGTTATACCCGCTAACCCTCTCGCCCTTGATGAAAACCGTCAGTTCGACGAGAAGCGTCAGAGAGCTATAGTAAGATATTATCTGGATGCAGGCGTCGGCGGACTTGCCGTTGCGGTGCATACAACTCAGTTTGAGATACGCGATCCTAAGTACAATCTCCTTGAGCCCGTGCTTAAGGTTGCGAAGGACGAGGCGTCAAAATTTGAGGAAAGGACCGGCGAGGTTATTGTAATGGTAGCAGGCGTCTGCGGTCCTAAGGATCAGGCAGTAAAGGAGGCTGAGCTTGCAAAGAGCCTTGGCTACGACGCAGTGCTTCTCTCTCCCGGCGGACTCAACCATCTCTCTGAGGACGAGATGATCGAGCGCACAAAGGCTGTTGCTGCTGTTATGCCCGTTATCGGCTTCTATCTTCAGACCGCGGTTGGCGGAAAGGTATTCTCATACGACTATTGGACGAGGCTTTGCGATATTGACAACGTCGTGGCTATCAAGGCAGCCCCCTTCAACAGATATTATTCCTTTGACGTGGTTAAGGCAGCCGCTCTTTCCAGACGTGCTGACGAGATCACCCTCTATACCGGTAACGATGATAATATCGTTCTCGACCTTATCTCAAGCTACAGCTTCACCGTAGACGGCAAGACCTACGAGAAGAGCTTCATCGGCGGTCTGCTCGGTCACTGGTCTGTTTGGACCAAGAAAGCCGTTGAGCTGTTCGAGAAGTGCAAAAAGGTTCGCGAAATGGATTCCGTTCCCTACGAAATGCTTACACTCGCGAACGAGGTTACCGATACGAACGCGGCGTTCTTTGACACCGCAAACGGCTTCAAGGGCTGTATTGCAGGTCTGCACGAGGTGCTTCGCCGTCAGGGTCTGTTTAAGGGCACTTGGTGTCTGAACCCCGACGAAGCTATGAGCGAGGGTCAGCTTGAGGAGATCGACAGAGTCTATAAAATGTATCCTCATCTGAATGATGACGATTTCGTAAAGGCGAACCTCGACAAGTGGCTTGCTGATTGATAACATAAGAAACGCAATCTAAGAAATTTGGTATGTGCAACAGAACGGAGTATTAACGTTCTGTCAGAATATTATTCCATAAGGGAGTAGTCGGCACGTAGGTGTGGTAAAGTCACCATCACAGATAATCTTGGCTTTATCTTAAATGACGAGACTTATCTTTCGTAAGAAGGGTAAGTCTCGCTTTTTTATGCTTTTACCGCGCAATTTAGAATTATTTTCGGCTTATACGTCTAAAATATAGGATTATTTCGGTTTTACTGTTATCATATAATTATTAAGTCTTTGATTATTTGGGTTTTACATAAAAACAAAAAACAGGAGGCAAATTAATTGAAATTTTACTGTGAAGACGACAAAACAGTCCTCGAAAAAGTAAAAAGCACGAGAGAGGGTCTCTCATCTGAGGAGGCGGCAAGACGCCTTGAGGAGAACGGCAAGAACAAGCTTGCTGCCGCCAAGGGAAAGTCTCTGATCCGCAGATTCTTAGAGCAGCTTACCGACCCTATGATCATCATACTTCTCGTTGCTGCGCTTATCAGCGGCGTGCTTGCCGTTGCGGAGGGCGAAAGCTTTGCCGACGTTATCATCATCCTCGCCGTCGTTATTATCAACGCGGTCCTTGGTGTATACCAGGAGAGCAAGGCGGAAAAGGCTATAGAGGCACTGCAGGAGATGTCGGCGGCGACCTCGAAGGTGCTGCGTGACGGTAAGGTACAAACCGTACACAGCGAGGATCTTGTTATCGGCGACATCATTCTTCTCGAGGCAGGCGACGCTGTTCCCGCAGACGCGAGAATACTTGAGAATGCGAGCCTGAAGGTCGAGGAGGCGGCGCTGACCGGAGAATCCGTACCCGTTACCAAGTTTATTGACATAATAAACCTGAAGGACGGTGAGCGCGACGTTCCTCTCGGAGACCGTAAAAACATGCTCTATATGGGCTCCACCGTCGTATACGGACGTGGTGTTGCGGTCGTTACCGCTACCGGTATGGACACCGAAATGGGTAAAATCGCAGGCGCTCTGCAGGAGGCGGAGGACGGTGAGACTCCTCTGCAGATGAAGCTTAATCAGCTGTCCAAGATCCTCACCTGGCTGGTGCTTGGCATATGCATCGTGGTATTCGGCGTTCAGGTGATCCGCGCAGGCAACTTCAGCTTTAACGAAACCGTTCTGCCCTCGTTTATGATAGCGGTTTCTCTCGCTGTAGCGGCTATTCCCGAGGGTCTTGCCGCGGTAGTAACCGTAGTTCTTTCCATCGGCGTTACAAATATGTCCAAGAGAAACGCGATAATCCGCCGTCTGACCGCGGTTGAAACTCTGGGCTGCGCTCAGATAATCTGCTCCGATAAAACCGGAACGTTAACGCAAAACAAGATGACGGTAGTGGATTTCTTCGGCGAGGACGAGAAAAGCATTGCCAAGGCAATGGCGCTGTGTTGCGACGCAGAGCTTGATACCGAGGGCGGTGTTACCGGTGAGCCTACCGAGGCTGCACTGGTAGTCTGGGCCGACAAGCTGGGAATGAAAAAATACGAGCTTAAGAGCGAAAACCCAAGATGCGGAGAGGCTCCCTTCGACTCAGGAAGAAAAATGATGTCTACCGTGCATCAGACGCCCACGGGATGCCTGCAATACACGAAGGGCGCGCCTGACGTTGTAATAGACAAATGTACTCACTACATTAAGGACGGCGAAGCCGTGGCTATGACCGATGAGTACAAGGCGTCCATTCTCGAGGCAAACAAAAAAATGGCAGACAAGGCACTTCGCGTTCTCGCCTGCGCTACCAGAGCATGGAGCGATAAGCCCCAAGACTTTGATGCCGAGGGACTTGAGCGTGAGCTGTGCTTCGTTGGTCTGTGCGGTATGATCGACCCTGTAAGACCCGAGGTCAAGGACGCTATAGTAGAGTGCAGAAGCGCCGGCATCCGTCCTATTATGATCACGGGTGACCACATAGACACCGCCGTCGCTATTGCAAGGGAGCTTGGAATCATAACCGATGATACCTACGCTATCTCAGGCTCTCAGCTGAATGATATGAGCGACGAGGAATTTGAGTCTAAGTTCAAGGATATAAGCGTTTACGCACGTGTTCAGCCCGAGCATAAGACCAGAATAGTCAACGCTTGGCGCAAGGCAGGCTACGTTACCGCTATGACCGGTGACGGTGTAAACGACGCGCCCTCGATAAAGAGCGCGGACATCGGCGTGGGTATGGGTATTACCGGTACTGACGTTACGAAAAACGTTGCGGATATGGTTCTGACGGACGACAACTTTGCCACTATCGTCGGCGCTGTTGAGGAGGGCCGCCGTATATACGACAATATACGCAAGGCAATACAGTTCCTGCTTGGCTCAAATATGAGCGAGGTGCTGTCAATATTCACCGCTACGTTGCTTGGATTTACGATCTTAAAGCCCGTTCATCTTCTTTGGATCAATCTTGTTACCGACTGCTTCCCCGCCCTTGCGCTAGGTATGGAAAGAGCTGAGCCCGACATTATGCGCCGCAAGCCCAGAGATGCGAAATCCGGTATTTTCTCCGGCGGTATGGGTATAGATATTCTATATCAGGGTATAATGGTATCGGCTCTGACCCTTATCTCCTACTATATCGGCCACTCTGTTCTCGGTGCAGGCGCTACCAACGGAGATCACGGTATGACTATGGCATTCCTCACTATGTCGATGGCAGAGATATTCCACAGCTTCAATATGCGCTCTCAGCGCGGAAGCATCTTCTCCCTCGGTTCACAGAACAAAACGCTGTGGCTGGCAGGCATCGGCTCTCTCATCGCTACGACCCTTGTGTGTGAGATCACTCCTCTGGCGAACGCCTTTGGCTTCGTAAGCATAGGCATCACAGAGTATCTGATAGCTATCGCTCTCGGCGCTATCGTAATACCCGTCGTAGAGCTTGTTAAGCTTATTCAGAGAAAACTAAATAAGGATAATTGATAAAACTTCAGACCGCTTCCACGGAAGCGGTCTTTTTTATTTATGCTTTTCATAAAAAAAATTCACTGCGTTTTTGGTTTGATCGTACTCCATAAGAGAGAACGTTTATCGAGTCAAAAATGAATGCTTAAAAATACGGTTATCCTATTGAAAAATGAAGTTTATACCAAAAAATAAACAATTACTGTAAAAATCGAAGGTTTACGGTAAGATTATTTGAAAAACATCTTGACAAAACGCCAAAAATTTAGTATAATATTACGCGTACGTAGGGGTATAGCTCAGTTGGTAGAGTACTGGTCTCCAAAACCATGGGTCGTGGGTTCAAGTCCTTCTGCCCCTGCCAACAAAAAGAGAACTTTTGGTAGACAAAAGTTCTCTTTTTGTTTATCCAAGCCGCAGGCTTGGCATATCATCGCCGCGCGAAGCGTGGTGTATATCATCAAGGGCGGCTCACCGCCCTTGTATCTCATCAGCCCCTTTGGGGCTGTATCTCTCCTGCGGCTTGATGATATACAATGCTTCGCATTGATGATATACCGCAACAAGTTGCGGATGATATACAAGGCTTTGCCTTGATTTGTTTACAAAAGTGTGGTATAATGTATTATAGAGGAGGTGTCAACATTGTTTTTCAAGAAAAGAGTAGAACAAAAAAAGAATGAAATGTTTGAGATGATAAAAACACTTCTACCGACCAACGCAACTGTAGTTTCGTTTGATTATTACGAAAAAGTTTTTGGAAATATTGTTTTGAAATTGGAAATCGGGAAAGACACACATACCTTCATAACAGATCGAGGCGAAATTTATCACAATGGAAAAATGCTTTGTGACAGTTCGTATCATTATACCGAAAAAGAGGATACATTTTCCAAATTGCTACAGCTGATAAAGCAGGAATTGAAGTT
>JAFTSU010000020.1 GCA_017467105.1 Clostridia bacterium | reverse complement strand
TAGGTACAAGTATTGTCAAAGATATTCAAGATGATATTTTTGAACTCGGTTATAAAAGCATTGAAATTTCCATTGATGAAGAAAATATTGGATCTTTAAGATTGTTCGAGAAGGCTGGATTTGCATTCGTATCAAAAGAAGCTGAACTACTGAATTTTGTTTATAAAAAAGAGTGACAAATCACAATTTATCGAGCGGTTTAAGGTGTACTTTTAGTCGCTCTTACCACACTTTACGCACCTTTTAGTCGTTCTTTCGCAACAAAAAACGCAATTTTGATACAAAGGGGTTGCGGTTTTCTTTTATCAAAGGCAGGTGAAGAGATTTGAACTCTTCATCCATTTGTGTCGGGCTGTGGTTAATTTTTTTAACCTTCAAGCTTTTTAAATTATACCGAGCGTTTATCTCGGAGAATTGGGCGGTAAAATGGTATTTACGGGAATTAAAAGGACGTTTTCGCTGAAAAACGAAGAACAGTATGAGACCATCGGTGTCTTTTGGGACGAGATGGCAGAGATCTACGGGCTTGAAAATCTCCGCGGGCTTGGCTACGGCTGGCACGGTGACACGATCGAATACGCGATAGGTCTGAAGAACGGCGAGATAGACGGATGCAACGTCAGAATTTATCTGCCGGACGGTGGCTGGGAGATTGCGATGGGCAGGACAGAGGATCTGCCCCTGCTGTACACTGAAATATACAAGAGCGGCAGGCTTGAATATGAGATAGAGGAATTCACCGACGTGGGAGATTGCGTTATTCACTACGTCAGAAAAAACGGCTGATCAAGGCGGCGAGGCGCGTGAAAACATTCGGTGTAAAATTATAAATGCACCTTGACTTTACCGTTTTGCGGTGATATAATGTTTTTAAATCACGCCCTGCGGCAGCCTGTCGCGGGTTATATTAAGGAGAAAGAAATGGAAAACAGTAAGATTCGCTTTGCCGTTGTCGGATGCTGTAACATGGCGAACAGGCACAGCGATGGAATTGCGGCAATAGACGGTGCTGAGCTCGTATGCGTTTGCGACATCGACGAGGCGAAGGCGAAGAAAAGATCCGAGGAGCGCGGTGTTCCCTACTATCTTGACTACTACGAGATGCTGAAGGCAGGCGGATTCGAGGCTGTGATCATCTGCACGCCGGATCAGATTCACCGCGAGCAGGCTGTTGCGGCGCTTGAGGCAGGATATCACGTTTTGTGTGAGAAGCCCCTTGCCCTGACGATGGAGGACTGCCGTGCGATCGTTGAAGCCTCGCACAAATCAAAGGGTATATTCATGGTCGGACAGGTTTGCCGAATGACACCCGGCTTTGTCAAAGCAAAGGAGCTTGTTGACGCGGGCGAGATCGGCGATATATTCTTTATTGAGTCCGAGTACGCTCACGATTACTCACACATCAACTCACCATGGCGACTTGATCCCGTCAAGCTCAGACACGGTATTACAGGCGGCGGATGCCACGCGGTGGATCTTATACGATGGATCGCTGGTGATCCCACAGAGGTTTCTGCATATTCCAACCACATGGTGCTGGATAACTGGCCTGTTGACGACTGCACGATCGCTATCATGAAGTTCCCATCCGGTGCACTCGGTAAGGTATTCTGCTCTATCGGATGCAAGAGAAACTACACCATGCGCACGGTCATTTACGGAACAAAGGGCACTATCATCTGTGATAACAGATCACCCGAGATACAGCTCTTCCAGCCCAAGGTAAATGCAGAGGGACGCCCATACTGGGAGCCGGATCTCTACCCCGTTGAGCTGAAGGATCACAATGCAGAAGAGGAGGTCAAGCTCTTCTATAACGCTATTGTAAACGGACTTTCCTCTCCCGTTCCCGCAGAGGAGGGCGCGAACACGGTTGCGGTGTGCGATGCGTGTGTCAGAGCCTCGGCAAGCGGAAAGGCAGAAAAACCCGAATACGTATAAATCTAAGATTTCTTGTGGTGATGCATCCCGGAAGAGCTCATGACCACTTGAGCGGTGCTGTCTCAAACTCCGATTTGAGACAGCACCTTGTTTTTTTATTTTTGGCGAGGCGTGACACGGTAATGCTCCGGGGATGTAAAAAAATATCGAAAATTGATCCAATTCTATTGCAAATACTAAAGGTTTGTGCTATACTTTATAATAACTTTCTATGCGTTAAAGCTTGAAGTCAGTGTGGGTGCTTACAAGTGTAAAAACTGTGGGCACGAAATAGTGCCTACTTATAAAGAAGCAATGAATGCAATGCACATGGGATTTACCCGTTATTTAAAGTGCCCAAAATGCAATAAACGCACTTGGTGTAAGAAAGTAATAAAGAAATAAGATTTCAAATTGTGAGAGAGTCAAATTCCAATTTATCGAGCAGTTTAAGGTGTACTTTTAGTCGTTCTTACCTTGCTTTACGCACCTTTGGGTCGTTCTTTCGCAAAAAATCCGCATTCGCAAGAATGCGGATTTTTTTATCCAAGCCGCAGGCGACAAGCCTTCGGCTTGGCATATCATTGAATGTATAACTCGCCTGCGGCGAGACATACATTCGTATATCATCAAGGGCGGCGAACCGCCCTTGTATCTCATCAGCCCCTTTGGGGCTGGATCTCCCTGCGGTTTGATGATATACAATGCTTTGCATTGATGATATACTCGTCCAAAAGCGAGATATACTCGTTTTAGGACGGATGATATACAAGGCTAACGCCTTGATTTCAATTTTAAAATGTGGTATAATACACTCAAAAAGGTGATATTATATCAAAGAACTATTTATTGATATATTCCGAACAGCTTGCGACCGATATTGAATTGATGTGTCAAAGTATTAAGGCACCGTCAAATACACTTTTTCAAATTTGAAAAAGTTCAAGCAGTGTTTATGCCAATATCAATGAGGCAAACTACGGTCAAAGCAAAGCAGACATGCTTTCAAAATTTGAAATAGCCCTCAAAGAATGCAGCGAAACTGAAGGTTGGTTACAGCTACTGTTTAATACAAGTGGCATTGATGAAGAAACATACAAAAACCATCGCAATCTGTGCGGTAGAATCAGATGAATGTTAATATCAAGCTGTAAAACATTAAAAGAACAAAGATGATTTATGGAAGAACTTATGATAGGAAATATTGTAAAAGTCATAGTTGATAGACCGCTTGGCTCTGCTCATCCGAATCACAATGATTTGATATATAGTGTTAACTATGGTTACATTCCCGATTTTTTTGCTCCTGACGGTGAAGAACAAGACGCCTATATTTTAGGCGTAAATGAACCTGTTACGGAATTTGTTGGAAAGGTTATTGCCGTTATCCATCGACTTAATGACATCGAGGATAAATGGGTTGTAGCTCCTGAAGGCAAGTCTTTCACAAAGGAAGAAATCACGAATTCGGTTGCTTTTCAAGAAAAATTCTTCGATACAGAGATAATGATGTGAAAATGCACCCATTCGTTATAGTTGAACCCATTTTGCCAAATGAACCCATTAGGATTTTGTATCCTTTTCATAGGTTACTCGCAAACAAAAAGGCACCTACGTGCCTTTTTTGTTTGGTAGATGCCCAAGAGTCGAACCCGCCCGCGCATACAAAGATAAATAGATATACAAATAAAAAAACATACAAAGGTGCGTTATTCGCTTTCGCCAAATTTTTTTATTTGTACAACCGAAGACATCTCAAAACTCTTTCACTTTAAACTAAAGTCATCTGATTATCCTTTTTGCGTTTTTGGTTTGATACTTGGCTTTTACGCTTTAGTTGCTAGCCTTACAAACCTCACAAATCAGTCTCATCATATTACCTACCTGGGGCATATCGTATTCGGCGAACATATTGTTTAGCTTGGTACCGCTATACGAAACCTGAACCGCGCCGGGTATAAACGGTGTGGAAGGGAAGAACTGACCGTAGGCCTTGTGCATAACGTGGTTATATCCGATTCCGCGCACGTGGCTCGAATCATCCGGATTTACACCAAGCATAGCGTCAAGTGCCCTTTGCGCATAAATCAAATATTTTCTCTCAGATAAAATTTTTGATGCAGCTGCAAGAAAGGCACCAAGTACAGTGCAGATTGGTGAAAGTATACCTGTTCTTATCAGGTAGAAATTCTGACCGTTTTCCTTGCCTACACAAACGAGCTTATCCTTATATTTTTCCTTTAATGTAGGATCCGGTTGATTGGGCTTTGGCATATCTGCCTTTTTGTTCAGGTCCTCTTCCGATCTGAAGAATTTTGCGTCCCCCCATATACTGAGTCGCGCGCTTTCTACTATTGCGTCAGATGCCGCGCGAATTTTCTCCTTCAGTCCGAAAACATCCCCGACAACCTCGTAAGCTTTAATCAGAGCAAAAGGATAAGCAGGTGACCAGCAATAATTACAAGCTCCGCTGACAGTACCACCGCGATGAAACGTCTCTTCGGCAAGGAAAGCCAGATTTCCGGAAAGGAATTTTTCAAGCACCGAGGGAAGCACTCTTTTGATATCTTCCTTGTAATTCTCATTTCCCGTCGCTTCGTATAGATCACAGTCCGTCATTATTCTATATAGCCTGTCTGCCGTAGAATCCTTTTGGCACAGATCGTAGAAGAAATCCGGGTCAAAGCCTCGCTGTGCTTTTCCGGGATGACGATACTTTTCGGCAGTACGCATCTCGGAGGTCAGATATTCATAGGAGCGTATTGCCGCCTTCAGATAGCTTTCGGCTCTACCGCTGTCCTTTTCCTTAAAATAAGAATAACCAAGCGCCAGGATCGACGTTGTGTTCCACTGGCTTGAGGATGGGGCAGCAGATTTGTAGAATATTCTTCCGGACCAACCGAAAGGGTCATTCATTGTATTGTACATTACACCGTTATCCTGTATCAGCTTTACAAAATAATCGCAAGCCCACTTGACCTCGTCGTTTACGAGTATCTCGCCCCATTCCGATCTATCATCAAGGGCAAATCTCAGCATATTCAATACTCCGATAGAAACTCCGCCCGGAGATTTTCTTAGATCGCAGGATTGATGATATCCTCCGGATAGGTCAACGTGCTCGCCGGTTTCGGCAATATATCCGTCATCCGTGTGACATTTTCCGTTCCATCCGAGAGCGTGTCCGCATCTTTGATAGGTGTAATATTCCAACATCATACGCTGACAGATGTCATATGCATTTTTATATATAACGAATTGCCGGCTGGTTACTCCTCCGGCAGTTATGTAGTAATCTCCATCGTCCGTAATATCAGAAAAATCTCCAACCTGAAAGCTTGAGCCAAATTCATCATATTCAGTAAGCATAGTACCTTTGTAAACCACAGTATGCTCTACGAATTCACCGTGTATAAGAGTTACTGTAAATTCATCAGAGCCGGATAAATTTTCACAAAGAACGAATCTCTTTGGACTGTTTGGAAGAAAGCCTCGCATATTCACGCGTATAGCATTTTTTGATTCCGATTTATTCATCATCATTGCCTCCAATTATTAAAGTTTGTTCCACGCCTTGCTTTGCGCTAATTATAACATAAAGAAGTATGAAAAACAAGTACGCCTTTAACGAAACTTTTTCGTTTTTAAAGTCCTACGGTTACATGAATAAAACGGCTGCTTTATCAGCTTTTATTAATTACTTGATTTTTTCGCAGAAAAACAAGTTCCAAACCGTAAACTATTGAATTTTATATAAAAATATGCTATACTTAAACTAGAAAATTATCGAAAGGGGTTACAGTATGTCAAAAGAGCGACAAAGTCTTTTTGATAGACTCTTTCGCGTATTGTTCGGCTCGCCCCTTACCGATGTCACTTTTATAAAAAACCATTGAGCCATTTAACATAGGTGTACTGTGCCTTTTTGTTGAATGGCTTTTCTATTTTGAGGTTATTATTATGACACAAGCTCAGAAAATGAACGCAGCTCTTGAGCGTGAAGTTATCGCAAAGCTCAAAGCAGACGGTTTTGAGGGAAAATTTCCTCATTACAGGAGAGTTTTCCCCGATAGAATCGAACTCATATCTTTTCCTAAGGATAAGTACGGCAACGCTTTTCACGTGGAAGCATCGGTTGCGTACCCAGACAGAGAGAAATGGGAGCAAAACATAGACTATCATTTCTTCACAGGTGAGCTTGACGAGCTTACAGCCGATGATTGCGGAAAGAGGTATGAGCTGAAAAGCCGTTTCGGAGAGATTTTCTATTACACCGACGTTTATATCATTCAGATTTTCGGCGGCATCATATATGAGGGTGTCAGCGAAAAGAAGATGGAAACCTATAAACCCAAGCGTTTTGATATTCACGTACAGAAATATGATGAAGGAATATATCAACGTATCTGTGACGAGATCAACCGCAAAATGCCACGCATTTATAAATGGTGGGAGAAAATGAGTAGATGAAAAAAAGCATTGAAACTAACAAAATACTGTTTGTATTTCTAATCATTTGTTCTTTTGCTTTTATAATCGGAATTATTTACGGAATTACCGATTTTAACAGAAGCAAAACCACGTACGATGAATTGGAGTACAGAGAATATACATTTGTCAGTTATAAAATTGATTATAACCCGGAAGGTGGTGATAAGTTCTATATTACCGTCGAGGGGCAAGACAAAACTTTATGCGTAGGTGAATTATTGACACCGCACAAATATGATTATTTTGATGCCCTCAAAGCAGGCGACAAAATTTATTGCTATGTTTACGAAGATGGCGGTAGAATTCAAGTAGCCGAAATAAAAGCAGATAAAATGATTATCTCTTTGGACGAGTATAACGATTCACATAAGAAAAACGGCATAGGGCTTATTATCGTTATGAGCATATTGTCTGTTACGTGTGCTGTATCTGCAATAATAACAAAAAACAAAATGTGTTTATTCAGAAAACGAAATACTTTTAAAAAGGACTCAAAAAAGTACATAGAAGATAGATTCACATTTCTTATAGAGCGAGGATATGAGTGTAAATATTATAATCGAGGTGGTGAAGAAGAATTTATTTTCGTTAAGGGAACGGCACAGATTGAAGTTTACAGCTTCAACACTCCTTTCTCTCCTTTCGCTTTTGAAGTTGTTATTTCAGATAATAGCTTTGAGAGTGATAATCGAAAAAATATAAACGATTTTCTTGGGATTAACGTTGAGGAGATAAAATCATCTTCTCCGATAGAAACCGTGGATTATTATGCCGAAATTGTAAAAAACAATATTGAAAAGATTGAAAAAGTTATTTTGTAACAAAAAGGTATAGCGAATGAAAAAGTTATTAGCTTTATGCTTGACGGCAGTTTTATGCTTATGCTGTCTTGCATCGTGCGGTAGCGCACACGAAGAAAACGAATGGTTTTCGGAAGAAAAATTAACTAACTGTCTCGTAGGTGATTTGCCTACCGTCGAAAAGGATTATGTAAATTCGGGCGACGAAGATATTTACGTCTATCTTACCGATAGCGAATTTAAGGCTTACGTAAAGTCGGTATATGATTATTTGTGTTCCGAGGAGTATAAATATCTCGGCACACGCGGAGAGCAGAAAAACACTTTGGCAGGTGTTTTCACAACCTATTATTTTGAGCCCGCCACCGAGCTTGATAGTTTTCGGGTTTTAGAAGGCGATTATGTTTTCGTATTTTCAGACGGTAGCACCGATGAAAACGGTGACGTGGAATTTATCATACTCGTAATTTACGATGTGAGTACAAATACACTTGAATACGGAAATAAGAAATTCACTTATAACACACAGATTTCGCTCCGCCGTGGCTCGGAAGCTCCCCTTAGTGGCTTCTATGTTCTGAAAGAGGAAGAACACGAGCATACTATTACCTATGTTTCCGCCGGCGAATCGGGACATTTTGAAAACTATACGTGCGGATGCCCCCACGACCACGGAGCTGTACCGCATTATGATGAAAATGGTGACTATATCTGTGATGCTTGCGGATACGTTATGCCGGAGCACGAGCATACGGGCAAGTGGTTCAAGAACGAGATGGTCCATTTCTATGAATACACCTGCGGTTGTGAATCCAATGATATTGCGGAGCTTCATTTGGACGGTGACGGCGACGGATTGTGTGATATCTGCTCTTATCAAATGGTAGCAGAGGGCAATCACTTTATTCGCAATCAGGCGGGAGCGCAGTGGCTTTGTGAAATAACCGCCGAGGATATTGCAGAAATCAAGATGATCTCGGGCGGTGGCGGTCCCTTGCCACCCGTTTCGAAAACGCATATTTCGATCTCACAAGATAAAGCGGTAATTGCTAACATTTTTGAGGAATATTATTGGCTCGATTCAAGGCCTGTTTCAGAGGAAAGAACTCAGATTGCGGACGGCGGCTATTTTATTGTTCAGTTCATTTTGAATAACGGAGAAACTAAACAGTTGTACTTTATAAACGGTGATTTTTATCACGACGGAAACGGCAACTATTTTGAGCTTGTGCGCCTTCCCTTGTTCCGTGACGGAACGAATTTTGTAACTCGTTACGGCTTCGAGAGACAGTATAATCCTTACCAAATTTATCTTATTGATGAAACTCCCGTTTGTGAAATCCCATTTTCCGAGTTTGAATTTACAGAGCTTACAGATGATGTTTACCTTAATGATAAGCTTCCCACTCACTACTTTGAAATACATGGTGAAAGAGTATATTTCATTAGGGGAGAATATTTTTATATTGGTGATAATAGAAGTGTGTACTATCAGCTCATCGGAAATCTTGACGAATTGATTGCTGAATACTCGGCAACCTCCACCGATTAACTATGAAAAAGATAATATCAATACTTTTGTTACTCTCGCTCTGCTTCTCGTTTACGGCTTGCGGCAATAGTGCCGAGCCAAAAGAAATATCTTGCGAGGACATAATAAAGGCATACGAGGATGCAGGCTATTTCGTGGCACACGGAGAGCATAAGGCTGAAGCTGAAAGCTCACAGCTCTGCTATATAAAAGCAAGCTTAACTGAAGCTCCCGACAGCGATTATATCTACTTCATAACCTGCTTCACAGAGGAACAGGCAAGGGAAGCTGAAAAAACGGATAAATACAATTTGGCAGTATGGTTGTATGCTACTGTAAGCGGAGAAAGCCGATGGCTCAAAACAGGAACTTACGGAAAGATTGAATACAGCTACTATAATTCCGGGGTACTAAAGCCATTTAACGAGCTTATTGAATAAAAGCAAAATAATCATAGAATAACAAGACTTCATAACACCGCTCAGACCGGAGCAACAAATAAAGCTCACAGCAATCACGAACACTCAAGAGGATAAAAATGATAACCGAAAGATCAGCAGGCGCGGTTGTTTTTACGCGCACAAGCGACGGTATAAAATACGTAATAATAGAATCAATAAACGGTGTGAAAGGCTTCCCAAAGGGACATATTGAGAGAGGAGAAAGCGAAACTCAGGCAGCTCTCAGAGAGGTGCTTGAGGAAACGGGGCTTCACGTGTCTCTCATAGAAGGATTCAGAATGGAGGACGGATACACCTTTGATTTTAAGGGAGAAAAGAGAAAAAAACGGGTAGTTTATTTTCTGGCAAGCTTTTCCGGTGAAGCTCCTACACCGCAACCGTCCGAAATACGTAGCATAGAGCTATTAAACTATGAGTCAGCCCTCAGCGCACTTAAGTTCAAGGGAGCAAAGACCATTTTATCAAGAGCTGACAGCTTTTTGCAAGCTTGAATCACACGAAAATCATATTAACCGTGAACTGCTAAGCCCAAAGCAATAAGTATATTTCCGAATGCACCTGAAAGGAGCAAGAAAATGACAATTAGAAGCGGCGCAAAAATACAAATAATAACCCCGCCATCTCCCACGCCTCGCGAGCTTTTTGCCGCAGAAGAGCTGGAGAAGTATCTGAAAAGATCGCTTAACGTACGGCTGGTCGAGAGTGCATCGTGCGATGTCAGAATTATCATCGGCGGACCGTTACGTAACCCAAGCTGCCCCATACCGCCCGAGGAGTTTTCCTCTCTTCTTACCGGTGAGGAGGGTATGCTGATAGATATAAGGGGAAGAGATATTGTTATCGCAGGCAGCGAGGGCTTTGACGATATGGAGCGCGGTACGGTATATGCGGTCTATGAGTTTTTGGAGCGCTATCTCGGCTGCTCTCTCACTGCGTACAGCAGTCCCACCGTTGAAGCAGGTGAGCTGGTACCAACCTATGACTCCATAGAGCTGAAGGATGACAGATACGTAAAGCCATCCGCAAGCCGACCTTACCGCACCGCTATTGTTGAGTACGGAGATAAGGCGGGGGATTCGGAGCACGAGCTTAATATTCCGTTCTTCGATTGGCTTGTCAAGAACCGTTATAACCGTATTCTTACCTGGTGCAAAATATACGATGGCTATAAGAAAATGGGACTTATACCCGAGCTTCTGCGTCGCGGTATACGCTTAACCGTAGGACATCACGACGCTATAGATTATTGGCTACCCTTTTTCGGAAACGAGCTCTATCCCGAGCATTATCTTGAGACACATCCGGAGTATTACAGATTAAACTCGGACGGCACTCGCTTTAAGCCAAGATATGCGGAGGATCCCGCAGGACAGTGGGTGCTTTGCTCAAGGAATGAGGAGTGCATCAATCAGGTAAGTGATAACTTATCAAGCTGGATAGAGGATAACCCTTACGTTGACTGCATCGCTCTCTGGCCAAAGGACGGCAGGGCAGAGCAGTGCACCTGCCCGATGTGCTCGCCCTATACTAAAATGCAGAATTACACCTATTTTTTAAACAAAATTGCGACACGGGTAGGCACTAAACACAAAAAAATCAAGCTTGACGTTCTGCTTTATACTAATCTCTGGACTTATCCTGAAGGGACAGAAATACCGGAGAACGTCTTTTATGAGATGTCCACCTGGGCAGATTCCGGACTTCGCAGCTGCGGAAAGCCCGACGGCTCATGCCTTATAAACACTCATTTCACCGATACACTTCTTGAGTGGCAGTCTCATGGAGCGAGCGTAGGCTTCTACGACTATTATATGGGTGTATTCGGCGCTCGCCAGCGACTCATTCCTATGGCAGACGAGCTGCAGAGTATATGGCAGTATTTTGAGGAGAAGAATATTCTAGGCACGGGTACCCAGCTTGAGTGCTTCCACATCTGGAACCACTTAGTAAACGTCTGCTCATTCGGCAGAACCGCCTATGATACAAGCCTTTCTCTCGAGGATAACCTATCGAGAATTGGTCTGCTCTTCGGCGAGGGCGCGCCCTTCGTTTCGGAGATAGTCAGGTATGTTGAGACCTTGAACGACGGTGAGGCGAACATCAGCGCCGCAGGCAGAGCCCTTATGGAGAAGGTGGATAAATCATACGTCTATAACCTTTACGAAAAGGCGCTTACAGCTGCAAAATCCACCCTCTCACGTAACAATATCCGCCTTATGCGAATGGTATTCCGCTATTCAGATCTTGAGACGTCCGATACGGGTGCCCGCCCTGCATATTCGTTAGTGCTTCCGTACGATGATCCCACAGGCGAGCTTGCCTATATGGCTGTAAGCTTTGACAGCCTCTACCACAGTAAAACGGGCTACGCCGTCGCCTTCCCGGTGTTAAACACCGATACGAAAGGCTTCATCCCTGGTAAGTGGTATATCTTTGAATAAACAATTTAAACCGGGTCGGATGCTCGAAATAAGCACCTGACCCGACATTTGTTTTTTTTGATATAGCCTTGAAGAAATTAAATTTGCTTTATGCTAAATCGTTAGCATTATTGACAAACATAAATATTTGTGATAAACTTAATTTGTACAAAATGTACTTAATACTCACGCATAACCGAACGAACGCAATATCAACAAAAAGGAGAATACCGAAATGAAAAGGTCGTACAAGCTTTTGGCATTACTTCTCGTGGTAACTATGCTGTTTTCAATCTTGGCATCCTGCGGATCAGGATCGGGTGGCGGCGGCGAGGAATCGCCCGGATCAGTTACCGGAGTGACGAATGGAAAATCATATTCCAACGAATACTTTGATATCTCGCTTAGCTTGCCTGCACATTGGTGCTTCGAGAATAAGGCTGATCTTTCCGATAACCCTTATCTCTTCTTCTCTGACAGAACGGATGAAGAGAAGAAAGATAGCGATTTTTCCCTTGAATGCCGTGCGGTCAACAGCGTTACGGCAGACGCGATTGAGATTGTTATAGAAAAGCTTGACGGTAGATATTTATCTAACGGACAGTGGAATTTCAGTAATTGGAGTACCGGCAGCGGACGCTTTAGTAACAGACCCGACTATATGATCACCGCAGGGGAGATCTCTTGCGATATTGCCGGAAAGCAATATAACGGATGGAGCTATACTGTCACCAATGATGGCGTTATGGCAGGAAGGTCAGCCATATATTTCAGAAACGTTGACAACTATATCATCGCAATAAGCATACTTTCAGATGGATTTTTTGCCGAGGACGCACCTCACAGCAAGAATAATGCGATCGGCAGAATGGTAGATTGGTTTGGCACGTCCGATTCTCCTTCCGTGTCTGTAAACGCGCAAGGAGGCGGCTATTATCTGAATGATATTATGGCGCCTCACTGGGAGAGCGATATGATTTACTCACAGTATCGCAGAAACGATCCATTTACCATCGCAGGCGAAACCTATGACGACTGTATTCCTCTTGATAACGGAAATACAACCGGTGCAGGTAAGAAGAAGGACGTGGTTTATTACCTTGACGGTAAGACCTACAGCGAGTTCAGCTTTACCGTGGGTATGATGGACGGAAGAATACTTCCCGTTACAGAGCCTAACCAGTACGTAGCGTTTGAGATTCTGCTTGACGGTCAGCAGGTATTCGAGGAGCGTCAATACGCTTTTGCGAAGCCTGAAACCTATAGGATCGATATATCCGGCGCAAGAAAAATGGTAATACGGGTGAGAGATAATTGGGAGCTTTGCTCTGTAGTGCTGGCGGATCCTGTTATTTCCGTGTCACCTCGGGTTATTGACGATTCAGTAAAGACGGTTGACGGAACGGTTGACTTTTTCGTGGGAGCGTCTCTGTTCCATAAGACTGACAGCACCGGAGTGTACGACGGAAAGGGAAATGACAGCTTTACTGTTGCCGGCAATAACTATAATAAGGGACTTGTTATGTATAACGCCTGGATGGTCAGCGCTCCGTCTTATTACAATCTTGGCGGAAAATACAAGCAGTTCAATTTCTCCGTCGGTGTTGTTGAAAACTCCACGTATTCGGGCGGTGGATGGCTTAATATTTACCTTGACGGTGTTAAGATACTTGACGTTGAGCTTGAATATGATAATCCGACGGAGAGCTATTCTCTTGACGTGACGGGAGGTCATATTCTTTGTATTGAGGTATGCGCGGGTACTGATTACGGCGGTCTGTATCAGGCGGATTACGGTTTTTATAATATGACTCTCGGCGCGCCCGTGATCGAAGAGCCTGAGACGGTAGAGCCCGGCTCGTATAAGCTGATAGGTGAGATATGCGAGCCGTTCTCCACAAAGGCAACGCGCGTATATGATGGTTCAACCAAATATAGAGGTCATTATATGGGCGATATCTTCTATAACGAAGGCATTGCTATGGAATCCATTTACAGCTTTTTCGGCTCTCCCTTGGATTCCGCCGTACCCGCTGAAGCAAATTTCAAGCTTGGCGGACAGTTCAAGTATCTTACATTTACCGTTGGGCGCGTGGATAAGAGTCACGTGAAGGATGACGTTCTCGTCGTATACGGCGACGGGGTTGAGCTTAAGCGTTATAATCTGACCGCCACCGCTTTCCCGATCAGCTGCGAGTTAAACGTAGAGGGCGTTGACGTGCTTCAGTTCAGTCTGCTTGGATTTGCCGGGCTGACGCGCGGAACCTATATGGTGGCTGATATTGGCGTACATACTCACGAGATCGGTGAGCTTGATTTCTACAAGCCCGAGCAGGCACCTTTTCCCGACGGTGTTGATCTTATGGAGCGTTTCCTACCCTATGAGTATATGAGCGCGGAGGGCAACGGTCACGATGCGGTCAGACACTTTAACGGCATTTACGACGGCACGGATAATAAGAGCTATTTCACAGTAGACGGAGTTAATCATACGCGCGGCTTCGTGCTTTCCAGCTGTGTATATTTGTCCTTGGATTCCGGCGGACTTATCGGCTCCGGTATTTTCGGTATTGCCGGATTTGTGGGCGGTGGACTTGCACTCCTTGCTCTCGCAACCTCGTCAGAGATCAGCCAGGCATCCTTCGCCTGCTTTAACCTGCAAGGGCAATATAAAACAGTGACCTTTAATATCGGTGTAGTTGATGGTCAGAATTACGTTGACCACAGACAACAGCCATATGACACTTTATACGTGATCGCGGACGATAAGGTGGTTGGCGAATACAAATTGACATCTGATATGTCAACTATGGAGATAACCGTAGACGTTGCAAACTGCGAGCGCCTTGCCTTCTGGCTTGATCACAACAGAAATTCGCCTTCCTACGGTATCTTCGACTCAACCCTCGCAAAATAAGGAGTGGCGGTATGCATTATTTAATGGTAAAATTCAATTTTCCGGATTACGCTTTGCAGTATGTTTCCGTTGATGGAAAAAAGCACGTTGTGGGATATAGCTTTGAAATAAGCTGTAAGGACAACGGCGACGGCACGTTTACGGTTCATTCCTATTCAAATGAAAAGAAAGACCCCAATAATAAGGAATCGGAGATAGTACCTGTGGAATATGAGCGCGTGGTCAGAGTGGGCGAGGAATGCAGAGGAGAATATTCCTATCAAAAATGGTCCTATCTTAAGGGCTGCTATAATTCGCATTATGCATTCAGCGCAACGGTCGTTACTGAAAAAACCGAATCCGAGAGAGAAGATAAAGTCCATTATTCCATATCATAACACCATATAAGTCAGCAGAGGTGGAAAATGAGTAATATAAACAAAAAATGGTCGGAATATATTCTACGCCTTGAGCGCGAAACAAACGAATATAAATACGGCAGCTGGTATGACCACTATTGGAACGAGGTTTATGAAATTAAGGACGGATCGGACAGTACAAGCCGCGGCGAGAGAATCAAAATTGATGAATTGACAGAAAACGAGATCAAATTCACCTTCTTTGATGAAGAGGCACAGGGGGGCATCGAGGACGTCATTTCTCTTGAAAATCCTCGCGTATGTCTGCGCGGGAGGAGTGAACGGGGCGGCTGCAATGAGTACGCATGGTCGCGCAGCGATCACGTGATTTTGATGATCGAGAAAAAAGGTGAGATGGGCGAATAAGAATAAGGAAAAGGAGTGCCAAATAGGTATGGCGATAGGGATCAAAGTAAAAAAAGCACCTGCGGACTACGATCTCGGTGCGTCAAAGTTTTTTGGCACTCCTACAGTTCCACTTGCGTGGGAAGGCGACTTCTACGAGGATGAGATATTCCTTTGTCAGATAAACCTTGCGGATATCGCCCATCTCGACAGGGAAAACCGACTTTCGCATACAGGCTATCTCTATATCTTTTTACATACTGACGGCGGAGACTATAATTTAGAGGCAGATGTGCGTCGCTTTGACGGTGAGCCCGAGCTTGCCATTGACGATTTCAACCTTGAGGTCGAGGGATACGAAGGATTCAACGATGCGTATCTGATGGAGTTCTGCGAGGTGGACGACAGCAAAGTCTGCACTCGTCTTCTTGGTATCCCAAGCGATTGGAACTACGAAGACGCGCCGCCTAAGCTTTTTATGCAATTTGATCCCTTGGACAGCGAAATGGGATTTCTTGATCACCTTGACGGATATCTGTATTTTTTCTTCAGTGACGACGAGCGGGAGTATTCAGAGGTGTATATCCACGAGGAATATTCCTGATTTGAAAATACAGTTCCGTAAGACGACAGATAAATTTAAAGCACTGCGAAATATGATGAAAACCACCTTGAAGGTAGGCTTGAAGGAATATCAAGCGTTCGTTTTAAGTGGATTATCACATATTAGCAGTGCTTTTTAGTTGGTTAAAAATGCCACTCCGGAACGGAAACGCTTTACACGCTCCCGTCATTATGGTGAATGAGTGTTAAAAAAGGCAGTTTTCCTTTATCACTTATCGGGCGATTGTTGCGTGGGGCCTCTGTCGGACGCGCCGGTAAACTCAACCTCATCAGGCAAGGGATAGTACTTTTCCTTATCGTTATCTCTCTGGTAAAGTCTGACATGCTCGCCGCGGGGCAGAATGTCTATCATATCGCCGCCGCGCCATATTTCAGTATACTCCTTACCGGCGAAGAACTCCTTTTTCTCCTCGGTCTCCATATCAAAGAGTAGGGAAACAGCCTCATCTTTACAAACGGCAGAATCAGTGTAAATAATACCGTCCTCAATGTGTGAGGGTGCGACCTTCCCGTTAACCGTGAGTCTTGGATTTTTTATGAAGCTATAGAGCCTAAAGCCTACCCGTGTATCGATTTTCGGGGTTAATGTAACTATCGGGGCGTTTGGAATAGAGTGTGTAAGCGTGTACTTTTCATCATCCTTGTCGGTGTGGATATTAACCGTAAGCACGCCGTCTCTCTCTGTAACGGTTCTGTTCCATATAAGCTCCAGGGCGATAGGCGCAGTACCCACACAGCAGCCCGCAATAGCGCGGAAGCGTGTCAGAGAAATAGAGTTAGGCTCAGCGCCACCGGTATATCCGCCGATCAGTCGCCGGCCAAGCTCACGGAAGGTCTTGTTCGGTGTATCGGGCAGGGTATCGTCAGACACTACGTAGCCTGTGTATTTAATCTGGTTTTCCGTAAGCTGATTTCTTGAGAAGAGATAGATATCTTCCCAATAGTTGCTCTTTCCGCATTTGATAAGCTCGTCACAGCAGAGTATCATATCCTTGATACAGCAGGTCTCACAATGCTCAAGCTCTGGCGCTCTCCACTGAGCAAACTCGGGTATCCAGCCGTAATTTGAGGACATGGAGCGAACGTATCCGTATATTTTTTCTCCTGCGTTTATATATCTCTCCGTACCCGTTATTCTGCCAAGATATACAAGTCCCGCAGCTATCCATACTGATGAGTGAACGTGACCGAAGAACTCAAATTTGTAGTTGAAATATCTTGAGGGGCCAAGCAAGAAATTTGCAAGACCTATCGCCAGCTCCAGCGCTACCGCGTCGCCTGTAAGTGCGTATCTGTCCACCAGCGCATACATCACAACTCCGTTTCTTATGGGTTGCTCGCCCCTGCCGGTGTGATGAGAGAAATCAAAGCCCTTTCCCTTTACGTAGATATCGTTTGGAAATTCGTAAAGCGGCTCGGTTTCGTTCGTGTCTCCCGACCAGAAGCTTCTGACCTTTCTTTCATATACCAAGGAGCGCATACCGCGTACAAGACCGGAAGCTCGCTCCTCTGCCTCTTTGTCCGTGGGGTCGTTCTTTACAAGTCTGTTAAGGGCAGGGAGGATGTATCCCATCTCGTGAAATGATGAGTGTATAGTGTGTGTCCAAGGGTGCTTTTTGTGGAATCTCAGTCCGTGCTCACCCCAGGAATCCATAACGTGAGCGCGAAGCGCCTCGTACAGCTCTCTCGTAGCTTCACTTTTTCCTAAGATATGCTCAAGACTGTCCACAGCCTCAAACCAGGAGCCAACGAGCTCCGCGTCGTCCACCTTGCAATGCTCCGCCTCGGCTGGCTTCTTGTGCGGAAGAACAAGCCAATAGGGAAGTCTTCCTAAAGCCTTGTCCGTCATATTATCAATGTATGACAGCGCTCTTTTTGCATCGCTGACCAGATCGTACTGCTCATACCTCATTTTTATTTCTCACTTTCTCTATGTATTTTGACGGTGTAATGCCAACGCTTCTTTTAAAGAGAGATGCAAAGTAATTGGGGTTTGAATATCCGGATGCCTGCGCCAGCTCCGCTACCTTGCAGATCTCGCCTCTGTCGATTTTGTCCTTCGCCAGCTTCAGACGGCAGGAATTGACGTAATCGATAAACGTTGTACCGAAGCAAGCCTTAAACAACCTGCAAAAATGCTCCGGAGAGTATTTGCAGTATTCCGCCGCCGTGCTTGCCGTGATATGCTCCAAGAGATTTTCGTTCACGTAATCGGCTATCTTGGTGACGAAATCGCGTCTGTACGGGTTTTCACCCACTGAGTCTCGGACTGCACCCTCCTTGATCGCCAGAGAGTAGAATTCCATAAGAGTGGAAATTTCCTCCACGGTTGCCGACTCGCTTCTCCTCTTTGCGATCCTTACCATTTTCCTTATGCACTCAGAGAGCGCTCCGCCCCGTCCACCGCCGCGAATACAGTTCTGAAATCTCAGCTGCCGCAGACCGTCAAAGACCGTCTCTGTCTTTGATAACGGAAATATATCTCTCGGATTGAATATTATACAGCTCCTCTGAAAACGTGCGCGTGATGAGTCGAGATACAGTCCGTGCGCCTCGTAAGGATTGCTTATAACGAGGTCTCCCTTGCGTACCTTGTACGCCTTATTACCGATTACCGCGGTAGCCTCACCGTCCTCGATGAGAATGATCTCCACACCGTCGTGAAAATGATATTTAGTGAAGACGAATTCTCCGCCGAGCATTCGCGGCAGCAGCTTCGGACTCGGCTTGAAAACGTCGTTAAAGCTGACCGCTCCAAACCTTTGTCCGTCCTTGAATTCATCCTTCAAGACGCACATAGGAAGCACGGAAAAATCAGTGAAACGCATAGATGACCTCTCCTCCTTTTTTTAGATTTTATCACATAGCAACAAAACTGTCAACAAAATATCAAAAGTAAATCAATTTTGTTGTTATAATAGTCAAAAAAAGCAGGATCAAGGCAATTATAAAAAACGAGAGCCGACGTAAAAATGCGTCGGCTCTTTTACATATTAATCTGCTCAAAGCAAAATACAGATCAGACCGCTTGAGCCCTCGTTTATAATTTTCCCCAGGGTCTCACCAAGCTTTTCTCTCGATTCATCGGGCATATTTGCAAGCTTTGCATCCATGCCGTCGCGCACCATATCGTATAGGGATTTGCCAAACATATTATACTCCCATACGGCGCTTGGATTGGATTCATACTCTGAGGACAGGAATTTTACCACCTCGGCAGATTGCTCCTCGCTTCCTATCACGGGGCATAGATCTGCCTTTATTCCTGCCTTGATCATATGGATCGAATCTGCGCTGGCGGATATTCTGACTCCGTACCCTCCGGCGCTCTTTTCCAGTCTCGGCTCCTCAAGCCGCATGCTCGCGCAGTCGGGCATAACTATTCCGTAGCCCTTTTCTTCAACGTCGGATAGCGCCGCCTTTACTCTGTCGTACTTTCCCTTAATATCCGCGTAGTCCGCTATGATACGCAGGATATCCTTATCGCCCTTTACCTCGCACCCGCAGGTCTGTTCAGCATATTTATAGTACTCGGATCTGTCAACGGGAATGCGGAAAACGGCAGTACCGTCCCCGGCGTCAACCTTGACTCGCTCAAGGTTGAAATTTGCCATCGTACGTTCAATATCCCCTATCCGTGTCACGTTTTCCGCGAAATTTCGTATTTCCTCGATCAACCCCGAACGCAGAGGATGATCCTCCATAAGCACCTCGCACCACTCCGGAATATCAAAGCTCATTTCTTTGACGGGAAATTCACCAAGCACCAGAGCAAGTATCTCGCGTATGTCATCCGCGTTAAGCTCCGGACAGCAAACAAGGGCAACCGGCGCGCCGTATTTTTCCTCTATTTCCCGTGCGAGCGCATGTGCGCCCTCGCTCTCGGGCTCAGCGGAATTAAGAATTATAGCAAAGGGCTTGCCACGCTCTCTAAGCTCACGGACTACACGCTCCTCAGCCTCAACGTAGCTCTCCCTCGGTATATCAGTTATCGTGCCGTCGGTTGTTACCATCATTGCGATGGTAGAATGCTCGCTGATGACCTTTGACGTACCCAGCTCTGCAGCCTCCTCAAAGGGAATAGCCTCCTCCGACCAGGGTGTTACCACCATACGTCCCACTCCGTCCTCCATAGCGCCAAGAGCGCCGTCAACAAGGTAGCCTACACAGTCTATCATCTTCACACGCAGCTCCGTGCCTTCCCCAACCTTGATATGCACGGCCTCGTCAGGTACGAATTTCGGCTCTGTAGTCATTATAGTTTTACCCGATGCGCTTTGGGGCGTTTCATCCTCGGCTCTCTGTCTGTCATATTCGTTTTCAATGTTTGGAACTACCACTGTATCCATAAATCTATGAATAAAGGTGGACTTTCCAGTCCTGACAGGTCCAACTACTCCAATGTAGATATCACCGCCCGTTCTCTTTGCTATGTCCTCGTATATAGTGCTGTCCTTCATAACTCCCTCCGGAAACTGTATTCACACAAATCTATGCGATAGGGCGGAGGATTATGCAAAAAAAAGGAGCGAAGTGAATTGAAACACTACGCTCCCTATATATTTATTTCAATTTTTCGAGGAATACCTTACCAAGCTTCAGCATAGGTCGTCTGATCTCAAATTTTGTAAGTCTTGGGATATAAGCGCCTACCTCTGCCTCGGGCAGAGACGTATACACGCTTTTCTTTTCTATGATCTCATTGGCCGCCGTGTTTGACACCGCAACTGTGATCTTGCCGCTCTTTTTCAACGCTCCGAGTGGCAGATAAGCTAACATAGGTGACATGCCTACGTCGCATAGGTATTCGCCGTCAAGCATTACGGTAGCGCTGACAGAGGTATCCTCAAGCCTTATTCGGTAAGTGTCCTTCTCGCTTGGAGTACTATTAAGCTCATACTCGGCGCTGAAGTGAACCGTTCCGGAGAAGCCGTCGTCAATAGCAACCTCGCCCACGTGAGTGTCCTTGCGTATACCGGTATAATCTACAGTAAATCTCTCGTAGAATTCAGCTTTAAATCCGCCAAGCTCTATAGAATAATCTAGCTCGTCAGAGTCGCATTCATACACCTCGTCGGTTGCGAGCAGCACGGCGATCTCACCGGCCAAAAGCTCCACTTCGGGCACCGAAAGCCGTTTTATTCTGCCGCTTGACAGATCAATAGAGTAAATGTGTTTTCCATCTATATCCATTTTCTCCTTCGTCACAGCTTCACCCTCGTTAAATATGAACCAGAGCCGACCCGTGTCGAGTTTTCTCGTCATAACCCGCAGTTTTTTGTTTGTAAACGTGTAGGTTGGCTCACCCTCGGTGAGATATGGCGCGATCTTCTCACGCACGTCCTCCGGCATATATCTGCTTTGGGGAACCGCGATATGTCTGTAAAGTGCGTCGCCTAGCCTCAAGCCGTCTTTCTCCTGTACGGCATCCCGTATGCCCTGCTCGTCAATTATATCGAATGCAATATTTCTCTCCTCCAGCGAGGTGCCAAGCTTCTTGAAGAGGTAGCTCGCGTCATCCAGATCATCGGGAGAGGCCGCAAAGTCATAGCAGGGCAGATACAGCGCCGTGTCACCCTCCGCGTAGCCGAGGCGGGTAAGATATGACAGTCTGGCGTAGTACTCGTTTACGTGCTTAAGGTTAAAGAAGCCGGGCTTCTCAGGGCAGAACGCGGGACGCATCATCAGAGCGGAGCATCTCTTTTTTCCATAGGGAAGAGTCAGAAAATTGAATACGTTTATACCGCGTATAGCCTGGAAGTTTGCAATGTATCTCATTTCGTCGGGAGTAAGTGCATCGCCGTAGATAGAGAAGGTCTCAGTCAAGGCAAGATTTCTCTTTTCCTGTCTCGCGGCAGATGACGCAAGCCTTGGGAAGAACGCCATTCCAAGCGTTTCATCATCCACAGGTGCTCTGTCACCGTATGGGTATCTAATCTGCTCCCAGATCACGTCTATGCCTGGGATGTGGAATTGTCTCAGCGCGTCAATAAGGCTGAAATATCCCTTTACCGTTCCTCCGTAGGGGCGGTTGTCTATATCAAGATGCCCCGAATAATATACGCCGTTTTTCTCGCACCAATCGTGGAGCTTATTAAACGTATTCTCACGGAACAGCTTTCCAAGCATCCTTAAGTGATCTATTCTCGCCTGCTTGTCCTTCTCGGTTACTGCGTATGATCCGTTATTCTCAATAACGTAGAGATAGTCGCGCAGATCGTAGCCGTATTCCTTAATAAACAGATCAAATTCATTATCTGCGATAGAGTCACGCATAAGACCGGGCTCGTCGGTAAAGAATAGGGGTATCGTATCGCCGAACATCTCTCCCACGTTCCTTTTGTATGCCTCGTAGGTATTGTTTATAAAGGTATCGGTAACCGACGCGTTGGTGTAATCCACACGACAGTTACGAAGCACCCTTTCCTCAACGTAGTAGGCGGTCAGAGTACAGTCAATAGATGTGATATAATCGTCGGGAACCCTTTTCTTGCCCTTGTATAACGCCACGAAGCCGTCAGATGTGGGGTAGTATCTCTTATCCGCGATAAGCTTTACCTCTTCCTTGCGGAGAAACTTCAGCTTTGCCTTTGAATTCTGCCTCAGCGTATTTGCGCACGCGCCGCCGGATGGCCATCCGCCCTCGTCGTATATCCAGGGCTTTATGCCAAGCTCTACACATTTGCTCAGAGCATAGCGTATAAGCTCCCAGAATTCATCAGTCAGATATTCCGGATCCATAAAGGTCCTAAGCGTTTCGGATCCGAAATCCTTCGGCATAGGCAAAATATATAGTGATTTTATCCCCGCGGTGACAAAGTCCTTAAGCCTCTCGTCTATACCTTCTTTCGTGATAGGCTCATTCCATAACCAAGCATATGTGACGTCACATTCTACGGGCGGTTTTTTCATTTTCTCAATTGAAAAGGCAGCACCGGGTTTGATATTCATGTTCTTTCCTCTCATCAGGTTTTTTTATTAGTTTAGCATAGCCGACGCTCGTTTTCAAGAGCTTTTGGAAATTTATTTCGTTAATTAGAAATAACTGCGTTATAGCTTTAAATCGGAGCACTCAAGCTAATATAACCGCAAGATAATAACTAAGCTTCCAATCAAATCTATCTTGTGATCACCTACCGACTGACCAAAAGGGCGGAGAGAAAATCTCTCCGCCCATAAGACTGTTTTGAAAATCAGAAAATTACGACAGCTTTTCAATAGTAACGGTGCCTATCTTAAGCTTTGCAGCCTTTTCCTCGAATTCCTTCATCTTTTGCTGATACATATCTCCAACCTCAGCCAGAGGATGCATATAGATAACGTCTCTTTTTGCCACGATCTCGTCAGCGGCTGTGTTAGCAACCGTTACCTCGATAGTACCGCTCTTCTTTAAGTATTTGCCTGGAACGGTTACCGCCATAGGTGACATACCAAGGGTCGCCTCAAACTTACCGATCTTAACAGAAGCGGTAACAGAGAAGTCGTTCAGGATGATTCTGTATCTGTCAGCTGCCTTTGGCTTTTCCTTCAGCTCGTATGAGCCGCGAAGGGTGATCTCACCGGAGAATACTCCGTCCGTGTCCGGCATACCCTCGCCGTATTCGTTAGCAAGACCGTCGTATTCAATTATAAACTTCTTGTAGGAAACAGCTTCAAGACCGTCTACGCTCACGGAGTAATCCACAGCGTCTCTGGCAGTTTCGTATGCCTCATCGGTTACGTAGTACACGGCTATATCTCCGCAGGCAAGATCCAGCATAGGAGCGTTATCCTCATACATATCGCCGCTATTTAGATCGATGCGGTAAACTCTGTGTTCGTTTGCAATATCAAGCTCCTCTCTAACAGTAGGCTCGCCCTCGTTGAATATGAACCAGAGCCTACCCGTGTCGAGCTTTCTCGTCAAAACACGCACCTTTTCGTTCTTAAACGTGTAGGTAGGAGTACCCTCGGTGAGATATGGCGCGATCTTCTCACGCACGTCCTCGGGCATATATCTGTTAGAAGGAACTGCAATATGTCTGTATATAGCGTCGCCGAGCTTCAGACCTCCGTCCTCTATCTTCGCCTCTCTTATAGCATAGTCGTCTATGATATCAAAAGCAATATTCTTATCCTCAAGCTCCACGCCAAGCGCTCTGTAGCTCTCGATCGCCTCATCCATTATAGCGGGAGTGGTGATGTAGTCGTTTATTGGATGGTAAAGCGCGGTGTCACCCTCGACGTATCCAAGTCTTGTTAGATAGGACAGTCTCGCATAATACTCGTTAATGTGCTTCAAATTAAGGAAGCCGGGCTTCTCGGGACAGAAGGATGGACGCATCATAAGTGCGGAGCATCTTGTCTTGCCGTATGAGAGATTTAGGAAGTTGAATACGTTGATTCCTCTTACTGCCTGGTAGTTTGATACGTATCTCATCTCGTCGGGAGATACGCCGTCACCGTATATGGAATACGTTTCCGTCAGCGCGAGGTTTCTTCCCATCTGTCTTGCCGCGCTTTGCGCAAGTCTTGGGAAGAAGGGCATCTTCCAGGTCTCATCCGCATCATACGGAACTCTCTCTCCGTAAGGGTATCTTATCTGCTCCCAGATAACGTCTATACCCGGAACGTGCAGTCTCTTCATTACGTCGAGGATGCTGTAATAGCCGCATCTGTATGCGTGGGGATAGTTATCCGCCATCATATGACCGGAGTAGTATATTCCGTTGTCATCGCACCACTTGGATATTTTATCGAAGGTGTTTTCGACGAACAGCTCGCCCTGCATTTTTAAGAAGTCCTGTCTTGCCTTGATCTCATCATCGGTTTCCGTCATCTCGCCCCAGTTCGGAATAACGTAAACGTAGTCCTTCAGATCATATCCGTATTTTTCCTTGAAGAGCTCGAAGCAGCCCTTAGGAATATTGTTATATCGAAGTCCGGGCTCGTCGGTGAAGATAAGCGGTATAGTGTGACCGAAAAGATCTCCGACCGCCTCGCGGTATTTCTCGTGAGTGTTGTTTAAAAAGGTGTCCGTCGCCTTGGGATCGGTAAAGTCAAGGAAGAAGCAGGTAGGCTTCTCGGGCTGCGCATAATACTCGGTAACCGTCATATCCTTATCTGCCGTAAAGTTATCGGAAAGACGTGTTTTACCGTCGAAGAGTGCTATGAAATTTTCACACGGGGTGTACCTTTCACCCGCCTTTAGCTGAATTTCGTTCTTTGTCAGAAGCTTTGCTATCGAAGCCGGATACTCTCTTACGGTCTTGAGTCCCGCAGCGCCCGAGGGCCATCCGCCCTCATCGTATATCCAGGGCTTGATGCCCAGCTTCTTGCACTTATGAAGCGCATAGCTTACAAGCTCGAAGAATTCTTTGGAAAGATACTCCGGAGCCAAATAAGTTCTCAAGGTATCAGGTCTGAAATCCTTGGGAAAGGGAAGTATGTAAAGCGACTTTATTCCCGCCTTGAGAAAGCCCTCCAGCCTCTCGTCAATTCCTTCTTTTGTGATAGGCTCGTTCCAGTTCCAGCTGTACGTAACCTCGCACTCAAGCGGCGGATTTTTCAAAAGCCTTTGATCAAATTTTGCACCTGCATTGATATTCATACGTTTTCTCCTTAATTGTCTTTTTTGTTTATTTTGATTGCCGTGTCATACGAGCTTTTCTATTACGATATGACCTAACTTCAAAGGATGACGTCTTGCCTCAAAGGAGTGCATCCTTTTAGTGTATACGCCGACCTCTGCCTTCGGGTGCATATTTATTACGTCATTCTTGGCGAGAATCTCGTTTGCCGCAGTATTTGCAACCGTAACTGTAAATTCTCCGCGTTTCTTCAATTCCGAGCCGGAAACGGTGAATGACATAGGAGTTATAGCAAGCGAATAGTTCTTACCATTCAAGCCTACCACCGCCGTGACGCCAAAGTCCTCGAGAGTAATACGGAACGTGTCCGAGGCCGCGGGCTCTTTGGGAAGAGTATAATTGCCTCTGTAAGTGATCTCGCCGGAAAAATCTGCATCAATGACAGGTTCTCCCTCACCGTACTCATTACCAAGTCCGTCATAGTCTATCACCAGCCTCTTGTATGACACAGCCTTGAAGTCGGTTGCCTCGGCAGAGTACTCTACCGTATTTGGATCTGTCTTGTACACAGTGTCTGTAACAAGATAGACTGCCATATCACCGCAGTCGAGCGTAACGACACATTCTTCATCGGAGTAGATATTACCTTCATGAAGATCCAGCCTGTAAACCCTCTGCCCATCCGCGATGTTCAGCTTCTCTGTAACAGTCGGCTCGCCTTCGTTGAAAACGAACCAAAGCCTTCCGTTATCAAGGGAACGCGTCAAAACTCTGAGCTTCTTGTTTGTAAAAACGTAGGTTGGCTCGCCATCAGTGAGATAGGCAGCAATTTTTGTCTTTACCTCATCCGGCATATATTTGTTTTCAGGAACGACGATATGTCGGTAGACAGCATCTCCGAGCTTAAGTCCGTCAGCGGTATCTTCAGCAGAGAGAATGCCCTTGTCGTCGATTATGTCAAAGGCTATATTCTTTTCCTCGAGAGTAACACCTGCCAAACGGAATGATTCCACAGCGGCGTCAGAAACTGATTTGCACGCCATATAGTCTTTTATCGGATGATAGAGAGCAGTGTCACCGTCTGCATATCCAAGCCTCAGAAGATACGCCAGCCTTGCATAGTATCCGTTGATCTGCTTAAGGCCTAAGAAGCCTGGCTTTTCAGGACAGAATGCGGGGCGCATCATAAGTGCAGAGCAACGTGTCTTGCCGTATGGCAGATTGAGGAAGTTGAAGACGTTGATACCTCTCACCGCCTGATAGTTGGTAACGTATCTTATCTCATCGGGTGAGATTCCGTCACCGTATATTGAGAGGGTTTCCGTAAGTGCCAGATTTCTTCCCATCTGTCTTGCCGCGCTTGGAGCGAGTCTGGGGAAAAATGGCATTCTTGCCGTTTCTTCCTCGTCCACAGGTGCTCTTTCGCCATATGGCCACCTTATCTGCTCCCATATGACGTCAATTCCCGGAATATGCATAAGCCTCAGTGTATCAAGAATGCTTGAATAACCGTTAAGGCAAGCATCAGGATAGTTGTCTGCCATAAGATGACCGCTGTATGCTATTCCGTTGTTCTCGCACCACTCTGACAGCCTTACAAAATAATTTTCGTAAAATTTATCGCTGATATAGCTGTAGTAATCGATCCTTATCTGATTTTCGTTTTCGGATAGTGGAAGATCTCCGTCGGAAATTACGTACAGATAATCACGAAGATCATATCCATAAGTTGTAATAAAGTCCTTGAAAATCTGTTTAGGAAAAGTGTGCTTGCCGGTTGAAAGTCCCGGCTCGTCGGTAAAGAAGAGGGGGATAACGTTACCAAACAGATCTCCTACCGCGCTTTTGTAGCCTTCATAGGTGTTGGATATAAAAGTTTCCGTTACCGTGGGATCCGTAAAATCTATGAAGTAGTGGTTTGGTCCCTGATGTCCGAAGTAGTATTCAAACAGATTAACTGTCTCTTGTGCTACGTAATTTTCGGGTAATCTGTTTTTGCCGTCAAACAAAGCGATGAATTCCTCACACGGATCATACCTCTCGCCCTTTTTCAGGGTGATTTCTCTTTTTAACAGAGTGTTGAGTTTTGAGCCGTTGGGATTTTGAAGTGCTGTTCGTCCGCCGGCAGCTCCGGACGGCCAACCGCCCTCGTCATATATCCATGGCTTCATGCCAAGTGCTACACATTTGCGGAGGGCGTATTCCATTATTTCCCAGAAATTTGCTGTAAGATATTCCGGAGAGAGAAATGTTCTGAGTGTATCTGGTCTGAAATCCTTTGGCAAGGGAAGTATGTAAAGAGATTTTATTCCCGCTTTAAGAAAGCCTTCCAGCCTCTCGTCTATGCCTTCTTTTGTGATGGACTCATTCCATATCCAACAGTAAGTGACCTCACAATCGAGTGGTGGATTTTTTAAAAGCGCAAGATCAAGTCCTGCCCCTGATTTGATATTCATAATAATCTCCTAAAGCATCAAATGTGCCCTCTAATTAGTCAAAAAACTTATCAATGTACACTCGTCCGACCTTAAATTCAGGTACGCGAGCTTCGAATTCGCTGAGCTTGGGCATATAATGCGTTCCTCGCTCCGCCTCCGGCATACTCTCTATTACGTACTTTTTTGCGTGTATCTCGTTCAGCGCGGTGTTCGCCACGCATACCTCCATCTCGCCGTTTTCCGAGAGATGCTCGCCCGACAGGATAGCCTCCATAGGTGTTAGTCCAAACGGAATTACGACGTCTCCGATTTTTACGGATGCGGAGGCAGAGAATCCCTCAAGCCTCATTCTGTATCTCTCGTTTTCCTTTGGCGCAGAGGGCAGAGTATAGCTGCATCGGTAGCTTATCTCGCCGGAGAAATCACCGTCAGCAGCCACGCTTCCGTCCCCATATTCGTTGGATATACCCGTATAGTCGAGCACGAATCTTCTATGGGCAAACGGCTTCAGTGCTGAAGTCTCCGCGGTGTACTCTATCTCACGGCTTACCGTCGGATATTTCTCGTCTGTCGCGAGTATTACGGCTATATCGCCGCAAACCAGCGTCACGGTAGTATCATCCGAAATATCGTACAGCTCTCCGCTTCTAGTATCTATCAGGTATTTTCTATCTCCCCGGAGAATAAGCTTTTCCGTTACAGTAGGCTCACCCTCGTTGAAGATGAAATACAGCCTACCCGTGTCGAGCCTTCTCGTCATTACCCGAAGTTTATCGTTTTTGAAATTATACACGGGGTCGCCGTAACTCAGATACGGAGAGATCTTTTCTCTGACGTCGCTTGGCATATGCCTGTTTTCAGGCACCGCAATATGACTGTACACCGCGTCGCCGAGCTTGAGTCCACGATCGGTTATCTCGGCAAGTCTTATGCCATCGTCATCTATGATGTCAAAGGCGATATTCTTTTCTTCGAGCAAGGTTCCCAAAGCCTTAAACGAAGCGTTTGCTGCATCAAGATCATCGGGGCACGCACAGTAGTCCGCGCAGGGCATATACAGTGCTGTATCTCCCTCGGCATATCCAAGTCTTGTAAGGTAGGACATTTTCTCTGCGTACTCGTTGATCTCGCGAAGATGGTAGAAGCCCGGCTTCTCGGGTCTGAAATTAGGCCTTGTCATAAGGGAGGAAAGCCTTGAATTTCCAAAGGAGATAGGCGCGAAATTCATCGCGTTTATTCCTCTTACGTATTGGTAGTTCATCACGTAGCGTATGGTGTCGTGGGTTAGACCGTCGCCGTATATTCCAAGCGACTCCGTAACCGAAACGTTTCGTCCCGTTTGTCTTGCCGCGCCGGAGGCAAGTCTTGGGAAAAATCCCATACCCAACGTCTCGTCGTCAAGCGGTGACCGTCCACCGTGAGGATACCTAATCTGCTCCCATATTACGTCAACTCCGGGGATGTGGAACTGACGGAGCGCGTCTACCATGCTGTATACGCCCTTGACCATTCCTCCGAACGGGCGGTTATCTATATCCAGATGTCCCGCGTAGTACGTACCGTTTTTCTCGCACCAATCGTGAAGCTTTCTGAAGGTGTTCTCGCGGAACAGCTTACCGAGCAGCCTGTGATGGTCTATTCTGGCTTTCTTTTCCTCATCGGTCACAGCATATTCGCCATTGTCCGTCAGCACGTAAGCAAAGTCGCGCAGGTCGTAGCCGTATTCCTGCAAAAACAGCTCGAATTCGTTATCCGCTACAGAGGCGCGCAAAAGACCCGGCTCATCGGTAAAGAATATGGGAATAGTATGACCGAAAAGATCTCCGACTCTCTCCTTATATTTCTCGTACGTATTTGAGATAAAGGTATCGGTGACGGTGGCGTTCGTGTAGTCCACGCGGCATCCGCGCTGTATCTCCTCGGATACGTAATATTCAGTCAGCGTTACGTCACGTGATGCTATATAATCGTCCGGAAGTCTGTGCTTTTTGTTGAATAGCGCGACGAAATTTTCACCAGGGCAGAATCTTTTATCTGCGAGAAGGCTTACCTCACGCGTTTTTATAAGCTTAAGCTTCGCCTTTGGATTTTGTCTCACAGTATTGTAGCACGCACCGCCGGAGGGCCAGCCGCCCTCGTCGTATATCCACGGCTTGATCCCAAGCTCCGCGCATTTACGTAGAGTGTATTCGACAAGATCAAAGAATTCCGCAGAAAGATACTCTGGATCCATATAAGTTCTAAGGTTCTCGGGACTGAAATCCTTGGGCATAGGGACAATGTATATAGAGCGAATTCCCGCTTTTACGTATTCCGAAAGCTCTGCGTCCACCTTTTCTTTTGTGACAGGGACGTTCCAGAACCACATATACGTAACGGTATATTCGTTGCCCGGATCTTTAAGCTTTTCTATATCAAATTTTTGTCCAGGTAAAATATTCATATTCATTTTCCCTCCAAGGTTTTGTTCTTGCCTTTATTTTATATGATTGTTAAATAAAAGTCAACTGTTTTCAAAGATTTAAAAGTAAATAAATTTTGTCGGTAAAAATTACCTCAATATTCCGACCGTAACCGGTCAAAATATTATGCCTATCCGCTGCACACGGCGGATCTTTTAATTTACGAGAAAAAGAAGATTTTTCGGCAAAATGGTAAAAACCTTGACAATCGCGCAACGAGTATGCTATAGTTTATTCGAACTCTGAAGGTCTGTTTTCAAATCTTTCATTTAGGGAGGATAACCGTGATGAATATTTTTACAAATCAGGATAAAAAGCGGATAAAGGATAGGCTTACCGATAATCCCCATATGCTCCGCGAGATAGAATCGCGTACAGCAAATGTCAGACGTAAGCTATACATACAAAAGAGCGGTCTGGCAACCTGGTCTCATTATTTCGTATGTCCCTTATGCGGTGTCAGATTAATCTACGATTACGATAATAACGAAAGCTTTACATGCCCTAACTGTGCCCATACGGTCAGCGGAGAGCCATATCTCGGTGCTTGGTGGGAATGGATACTCGGTCTGAATTGCTCCTCCGCGTATCTTCTTTCTCTTTTATATCTTGCTACGGGCAAGGCAGAGCACCTTGACGTTGTTCGCAGAGTGTTACTCGGATACGCGGATAATTATAAAAACTACGAGGTCCACGGCGGTATCCCTTACAACAAGCCAGGAAGGTTTGCTTCTCAGGTAATAAGCGACGCACACCCGCTTTATGATCTGGCAATGGCATACTCTCTTTCTAAGGAATATTTTACAGAGCATGAGAGATCGCATATTGAAGGCGATTTGTTTAGACCGGCGGCGCGTCATCAGATAGACAACCTTACTCCTCAGCTTCATAATCACGAGGTGGTAGTCTGCTCATCTATCGGCGCCATAGGTCTTGCTATCGGTGACGAGGAGATTATAAGATACGCCCTTGACGGTAAGTACTGTATGAAGTATCAGCTTGATCACTCCTACCTTGCTGACGGCTTCTGGTTTGAGGGCGCTCTCGGCTATCATTACTACTCGCTTCAGTGGATGATGAGGTTTGAGATGATGGCGAAAAACACGGAGTTCAGCTTGCTTAAGGATCCTCACTATCGCTCCATACTGTATAAGGCTATAACCTATCCGGCAAATCTTCACTTAGGAAGCGGAAAGGCTCCAAAGCTCAACGACAGCAATCTCCCTCTTACAGAGCAGGATCTGATATACGAGCTTGCATATTCTGCTTTCGGTACCGACGAGGCGCTTCAGCTTTTAGACATTTGCTATACTGACACTCACGTAAGAGAGGAATCTGTATACGCCCTTATGTACGGAGTGGATAAGCTTCCTTCTGATATACCGCCGCTTCCCGTGAAGAGCTATTCTACAACCGTGGGCTCAGGGCTTGCGGTAGTTCACTCGGACGGTGGGCACGGACTGCTCTTCAAGGCTACGCCCTACGGCGGCGAGCATGACCATTATGACCGCCTCGCTATCTCATATTACCCGTTTGGTACGGAGGCGTGTGGAGATTTCGGTACTGCCAGCGGTTACGGATCGCCACTCCATTACGGCTATTTCAAGAACACCGCCTCTCATAATACTGTTGTTATAGACGGCGAAAATATGGCGCCCTCTGACACGGTAGTAAACGAGTATGTGACTGGGGAGGACGGATCGGCGTATCTCGATGCACAAACTCTGCCGCCCGAGGATTATAAGATGCTCGACTCCTTTACCATCAAGCAATGGAGCGACGAAGCGTACCGCGGCGTTCGTATGCGCCGTATCATTCTGTGGCAGGGAAGCTATTTCGTTGATATATTTAAGCTTCACTCCGACAACACTCTTCGCAAGGAGTGGGTGCTTCATATAGACGGTGTCAGAAATAATGTCAAAAATGACGAAAAGCCCGACCCCGTGTCAAAAAAAGGCGCGCAAGCCTATCTTAGAGACGCTGTAATCTCAGACGGCGATAGCTTTGCTACGGAGTATCAGTGCGACGACTTCAGCCTCTCTGTCCGCACGCTATCTTCGGGTGCCGATACGGTATACGCGAAGGGTCCCGCAAATCCTGCTTCCCGACTGCTTTCTTATCATATGCTTCGCACCTATGAAGCCTCTCCTCTTTTCGTAAACGTTATCGAGGCGTATAAGGGAGAGAGTAATATCCTTTCAGCAGAAGCAACTTTAAATTCCGATATACTCACCGTAAAGGTAGTAGAGAAGAGCGGAAAAACAGTTTTAAAAACAGTAAAGCTGTAAGCCTCTTTCACTACAGTGGTTTGTCCTACACATATCATATACTTGCTGATTTACGCAAAAAGCGCGGATGATAAATTTCATCCGCGCTTTTTGATTTTTGGACATTGCATGTTGACTGTATACGTCACAGGGCACCAAAGGATTATAGACCTCTGATGATCGCTTATATCCCCGGTTATTGACGGTGTGCTTTAAATCAGCCTTATTTCAGAAAATCCGCTCTCATAGGAGTGAAGATATCTAAGAGTGCGCCCTTTTCAAGACATACAACACCGTGGGGAGCATCGGGCGGAGTGATGTACGTATCACCCTTTGAAATAACGGTGGTTTCACCGCTTATCGTAGCCTCAAATTTGCCCTCCAATACGTAAGAGATTTGGGTGTGGGGATGGGTGTGCATAGAGCCGACAGCCCCCTTCTCAAATCTTACCTCCACGCTCATCATATTATCGTCATAAGCGAGTATCTTTCTGGATACTCCGCCGCCAAGCTCGGTGAGCTTTACGTCTTCATTCTTAACGAACATAGTCCGTCCTCCTTTTTTTATTTCATTATATCAAATTGCTTTGAAAAAATCAATACGGGCGTGAATAAAAAAGAAAAAATGAGTAGTTTTAAAAAAACTCTTGCATTTATCGGAATTTTGGTATATAATAAGCTTGTATAAGGAGTACGTTGACGGGAGAAAATTCCGCTACAGTCCCATAAGAGAGTCCGCGGTTGGTGCGAGCGGGCGGGACGCGCGGCTTTCCGCTTCCTGAGTATCCGGCGACGAGTCGGGGGCAGTCCGCCCTTATCGGATATAGAGCGGTGCGCTTTTTGCGCGCAATTTGGGTGGCAACACGGAGCTTTTCGTCCCATTTTTTGATGGACGAGGACTCCAATTTTTGTTTTTTGGAGGATTGTTTATGTTGGAACTTGAGAAGTACGGGGATATTATAAAGGACTACGTTCTCCGTGAATACGTAAAATGTATGCGTAATCCGTCAGGAATATTAAAATATAAGTTTATAGTTCCGGGTTCCGTATACTCTGACGAGCTCTGGGATTGGGATTCTTGGCTGACAGATATTGCCATATCTCCATTTCTTTCATCCGATGATCAGATCGATTACGAGAAAGGGTGTGTTCTGAATTTCCTTGATCACATGTCGGATGACGGTAAAATGCCGATATGGATTACTTCTGAGCGCACGTCGTTTGAAATATATCCGGGCACTAAAAATATACACAAGCCCACTCTTGCACAGCACGCGCTTTTCATATCAGAAAAAATCGGTAGTGCATCGTGGCTTGAAAGCAATTTTGATAAGCTTTGTATTTTCGTAGATTGGTATGAGAAAAATTGTCTTCACGAATCGGGACTTTACGTTTGGCTGGATGATTTTGCTATAGGTGTAGATAACGATCCTTGTGTATTTTATCGTCCTGACGGCAGCTCGGCATCAATTTATTTGAATTGCCTAATGTATCGGGAATTGATCAGCTTGTCAAATATTGCCTCAATGCTTTCTCTTTCGGAGATCGCAGTCAAATATCTCGGCAAGGCCAATGCACTGAAGGAGGTAATAAATGAATTGTCATATGACGAGAGGGACGGTATGTTCTATAACGTAGACGTAAATCTCGTACCGATAGATCCTACTCAGCGGCTTCATTCGGGCGCACCGAGGCATTGGTCAACCCTGATACAACGTATTGACGTTTGGACGGGCTTTATGCCGATGTGGGCGGGCATAGCAACCGAAGAGCAGGCGAAGAGAATGATCGAGCGCTGTATGGATAAGAGAACGTTTTATTCAAACAACGGTATACGCTCTCTTGGCAAGCTTGAGAAAATGTACTCCGTAAAGAAATCAAACAATCCGTCGTGCTGGCTCGGTCCGATTTGGGTCATAGCAAATTATATGATATTCAAGGGAGCCTTGGCGTACGGATACAAGGATCTTGCATATGATATCGCAGAGAAAACCGTACTAATGCTTGGCAGAGATATAGAGGCATGCGGTGAGATGCACGAGTATTATGATCCCGACACGGGCGCGGGAGTGCACAACAAGGGATTCCAGAGCTGGAATTTGCTCTCTGTTGAAATGGTTGATTGGCTAAAAGCAAATATCAAATAGAGCATTTTGTCGCTGATATATCGGATATTACTAAACCGATTTAAATACAGATCAAATATCCCTGAAATAATAAATACAGAGAATATAAGAAAGAGGATAAAGAAATGATCGACATCAGATTTTTAAGAGAAAACCCTGAGGCTGTTAAGGAGAACATCCGCAAAAAGTTCCAGGATTCCAAGCTTCCCCTTGTAGACGAGGTCATAGCTCTTGACGAGGAGCTTCGCCAGAATAAGAAGAGAGCAGACGACCTGAGAGCGAACAGAAACAAGATATCCAAGTCCATAGGCGCGCTCATGGGACAGAAGAAGTTCGCAGAGGCAGAGGAAGCGAAAAAGCTTGTAGCGGAGCAAGCGGCAGAGCTTGCGGCATGCGAGGCAAAGGAAGCAGAGCTTAACGAGCGAGTAACCAACATTATGATGGTTATACCCAATATTATAGATCCAAGCGTTCCCGTAGGTAAGGACGACTCAGAAAACGTAGAGGTAGAGAGATTCGGCGATCCCGTAACTCCCGACTACGATATTCCTTATCACACCGACATTATGGAGAAGTTTGCCGGCATAGATCTTGACGCCGCTCGCAGAGTAGCAGGCAACGGCTTCTATTATTTGATGGGCGATATCGCCAGACTTCATTCCGCAGTTCTTTCATACGCCCGCGATTTTATGATCGAGAGAGGCTTCACCTATTGCATTCCACCCTATATGATCCGCGCAGGCGTTGTTACCGGCGTTATGTCCTTTGCCGAGATGGACGCTATGATGTATAAGATCGAGGGCGAGGACCTTTACCTTATCGGTACCTCAGAGCATTCTATGATCGGTAAGTTCATCGATCAGATAATCCCCGAGGCAGAGCTTCCTTACGCGCTTACCTCATATTCCCCCTGCTTCCGTAAGGAGAAGGGCGCACACGGCATAGAGGAGAGAGGCGTGTACAGAATTCACCAGTTCGAGAAGCAGGAGATGATCGTAGTCTGCAAGCCTGAGGATTCTGTAGTCTGGTTTGATAAGCTTTGGAAGAATACCGTAGATATGTTCCGCACCCTTGATATTCCCGTCAGAACCCTTGAGTGCTGCTCCGGTGATCTTGCGGATCTGAAGGTGAAGTCCGTAGACGTTGAGGCTTGGTCTCCCCGTCAGCAGAAGTATTTTGAGGTTGGCTCCTGCTCCAACCTGGGCGACGCTCAGGCTCGCAGACTCAAGATTCGTATTAAGGGAGATGACGGCAAGCCATATCTTGCTCATACTCTTAATAATACCGTTGTCGCTCCTCCCAGAATGCTCATTGCATTCCTTGAGAATAATCTTAACAGCGACGGCAGCGTGAATATTCCCGTAGCTCTCCGCTCCTATATGGGTGGTGTAGAAAAGCTTGTTCCTAAGAGCTGATTATCATTTGACCCCACCCCGTGTAGAGTTTTCGGGCGGAGAAACGCATTTCAGTTTTAATTGCCCGTAATCAATTACTCATAGGAGAATGGAATGAAAAGAGAAAATTGCCTTCTTATCATCGCAGGTCCATCCGCAGTCGGCAAGACCACGGTGGCGTATGAGCTGATAAAGATAGACCCAAGATTCGAGTTTGTCCGCAGTGTCACCACCAGACAGAGACGGGGTGACTCCTTTGACGCGGAGTATATTTATATAACTATATCGGAGTTCCGTGAGCTTATAGCTAACGGCGGTGTGCTTGAGCATACCGAGTACGCAGGTAATTTCTACGGCACGCCAAGAGCAGAGGTTGAGCGTATTATCTCGGAAGGGAAGATACCTCTTCTCGTTCTTGACATCAACGGCGTAGGCTCTCTTGTCAGAAATGCAGGAGACTTAAGCCCCTGCGGAGTCTACGTTTACGATGACCTCGAAGTTATCCGCGAACGCCTTCGCCTTCGCTTCCTCGGAGATAATCCCACCCCCGAAGGTCAGAAAAAGTATGAGAGCCGTATTTCCCAGAACGAGAGCGACTACTTGACAATTCCCGACACCGCGCCTCGTTTCCATGCCTTCATAGCCAATACCGGCTCTGTTCGTAATACCGCAGAAGCAGTAAATGCTGTTTACCGTGATTTTACGCTTGGTGCAGAAAGGGACAGCGTCAATATTGAGAGGATAGCGAAGCATCTATCCGCCTCGGTCAGCAAATAATATTAACCTTTATTGTAAAAGAGATAACAAATCGATTTGTGCCGATTTGTTATCTCTTTCTTTATCTATCCGAGTTTTATTATTTTAGTCCAACCGTTTTTATATATTCACCAAGCAGATCTCTCGCGTATATCTCCTCCGGATATTCCTCGATCAGCGTGAGCTTGTTTGGCGCGTAAAGCGCGGTATACATATCCACTATTATGTAATAGGTGGCATCCGTGTCAATTTTTTCCTTAATACTTGCGCCGTATTCTGTATAATAGATATGATAATTTGAATTACTTGTATTGATGAATTTGCGTAATAGATCCTCACCCTTAACAGAGCAGAGAGCAAGCTTGTTATCAAAGGGCAGTATCATCTGAAGGTCGGAGTATCTGATCTCTCCTTCACCGAGAGAATAGGGACTTCTCAGCGAAAGGTATCCGCCGCCAAGCACGATATCGTATTCATCTCCCCAGGTCCTAACGCCAAAATCAGCGTACAGCTCCGCCACCTTTCCACAGACGTAGTAGTCGTCCTTGTAGCTTGGATTAAAACCGAGGACCTCATCCCCCTTCGCGATATCATCACCGTACTTATCCTTAAGGTCGTTTACTATCGGATCATCCTCAAGTCCCGTGTAATTACTTGTGGAGATAAAGCTTGCCTCAGTTACGACGAGTGTACCTGTTATCTGGTTTATGGCTATCTCAGCGTGAGAAATACCCTTGTTTTCGCCTCCGTTTTGCAGGTGATAAACGTCGTAGGTATCATGGAAAACGTATCTTTGATGCGTGTGTCCCTCAAAAACAAGATCAATATACCCTTGAGACAGGGAAGGGTCGTAATAGGAGGAGATTCTATTGCTCGATATCATTCCTCCGCTTGAGCCGGAGCTGCCGTATCCGTCGTGCAGAGAATAGATTATCAGATCCGCGCCGCCATCTCTAAGCCTCGTAGCCTCATCCTTTATCAGCTCGGTCAGCTCGTCACCGGTCTTGAAGTAAACGTCCTCAACCTTGTCCGGAGAGATCGACGAGTAGCAGTCACCGATAGCGCCGATTATTCCTATCTGTATGCCACCGCGCTCGATCATAACGGAGGGCGCGCAGTAATCCACCGGAGTATTCGTTTCCCTCTCATAGATATTGATCGCCAGGAAGGGAAATTCAGCCGCCTTAAGATTTTCCTCTATATACTCCTCGCCCCAATCGAACTCGTGGTTTCCTATCGTCATAGATACGAAGTCCAATTCGTTCATCCATTCCGTAACGATCTTGCCGCGAGTCAGATTAGACTCCGAGCTGCCTTGCCACATATCTCCCGAGGAGATCAGCACGGTATGCTCGTCAATATCGCCTCTTTTCTTCAGATAGGTGGTAAGCTCGTCTACACCCGGCTGGCTGTCGGTATCAAGGAGCTTGCCGTGCAGATCGTTTATCGCATAGAAATCTATTACGACAAGCAGGGAATCGAAGCATTTATCGCACTCGCCGTCATCGTTTACGTCGGCGTGAAGGCAATCCGCTTCGCCTCCATTTTGCTCTCCGCCACCACCCTGACCGATGTTGAGATTAATTGTACAAGAGCTTACCGTCAGGACGGTAATAAGCAGCAATAACAGAGATATAATTTTATTTTTCATAATTTTCTCACTTTTTCTGAGTTTTAAATTCATTATAACATACGGTGAACGGTTTTTCAATCCCGCACGGGAAAAATACCCAAATATAGTAAAACCGTAATATAACTTAAGGAATATATTGACAACAGATGAGTAAAATGCTAGAATAAAGCAGTAATACTTGCGAATACTGATATTGAGGCTAAAATGAGAAGATTTATGATAAATATTATATTGCTTTTATCGGCGCTGACTCTTTTTTCCTGCCATATAGGGCAGGGTGGTGACGGCTCTCCGGAGGGTAACGGCGGCGTGGGAAACTCAGGCTCTTCACAGGGCAGATCGGATGAGATAGGCAGCTCCGTCTCTATGCTTGCCAGAATTGATAAGATAGACGATAAGCTTGAGGTCACGGTACTTGAGAGTGAATACACCTTTGGCGTTCATTGGGTTATTACACCGGATGAAACTGTGTATTTCGGTATAGACGGAAGAGAGATTTCCCGCGATTCTCTTAACGTGGGTGATACCGTTGAGATACTGTACAGCGGACAGGTGATGCTCAGCATGCCGCCCCAGATCGTTGCAGCCAGAATAACGGTAAGGTAAGAGGCAGCCGTCATACGACTCTAAAAGAAACGGTTAACAAAATAAAACAGCGAGGACTAAGTCAGGGGAATATCCCCGGGCTTTTCGTCCTCGCTCTATTTTATTCAAATATTTTGGTCAGCTCTGCCAGAGTATGTCCTTCGCCTAGATACACGTCAGCCGACGCGCGAAGTCTGTCTTGGTTGTAGCTGTATTTATCGTACACCCCAACGGTCTTTAAGCCTGCGCTCTTTGCGCTTTCCAGAGCTACGTATGAGTCCTCAACCACCCATACGTTATCTGCCGGAAGCCCCATCTGCGCAAGCGCCTCAAGATATACGTCAGGCTTCTCCTTGCCTACGCCAAGATCCGCGCAGGACAGTATATGATCAAAATATTTTAAAAGACCCGTTGCCTCAAGGGACGTTCCGATTTCCCGTCTTGCCGTGGCGGAGGCAAGGCATATTTTTATCCCCTGCTTTTTAAGATACTCAAGCAGCTCGACAGCGCCGGGTTTTGCTTTTGCTATACTTTTGTAGAAATCGGTTATGAGATTGACCGAAAAAATTTCAAACCTTTCTTCGTCCTCTACTATTCTGTACTTCTCCATTATGAAGCGCATAGCGTCCTTGTATATCATTGTGCGCACACGCTTGTCGTCATCTTTTTCCGGCAAAAAGCTCGGATTGCTAAGATATCTCGTACCTATTTCAAACCATAAATGCTCCCAGAACGAGAGGGAGTCCACAAGTGTGCCGTCCATATCAAATATTACGCCGTTTATCTTCATCGTTTTACCTATTCCTTGATTTTTTGTCTGTTATGGTGTGCTCGTTATCCGCACCTATCCTCTGATGCTCCGATATACCGCGTCGCGAAGCCTCGGCTGATAATAGCTTTCCTGCTGATTTAACATATGATGCGCGTACGCGACAGAAAGCTTGATTTCCGGGTCGACGAGCAGAGTAGCGCCTGCCGCTCCTCCCCAACCGAACTCACCGATATTTCCTAAACCATACGCTGCGTTCGGGTCTATCATAGTCCTCACGCCAAGTCCGTAGCCGTAACCGGAGAGCTGCGGCCAATTGAAGTCCGTGAGCTGCGACGCAGACAGCTGATTTGTCCGTATCAGATCTATCGTGTTTTCCGAGATTATTTTCTCGCCGTTTTTCCCACGTCCGCCGAGCGACATAGCAATGGCGAATTTTGAGTAATCCTCTAAGGACGTGGTAATACCGGCTCCGCCGCTGTCATACTCACTGCCGAGAATATATCTGACGCTTTTACCCACGTTCACTATTTGACCGCCGTCGCGGCTGAAGCCCGATGCCTGCTGCTTTACAGGATCGTCCTCGCCACCCTCATCGTATCGGTAAAGCTCCGCAATGTTCTCTTCAGAACCGTTATAGTGATAGTAAGAGTCGTTCATTTCGAGAGGCTCGAATATGTTTTCACGTACGTAATCGCGGAATTTTTTGCCGCTTATTTCCTCTACGGCAACCGCCAGCACGTCATGACACAGACTGTATTGCCATCTCTCTCCCGGCTCAAATGACAGAGGCTCTTTTGCAAGACAGCGAATAACCGTTCTCGTGTTCATTTTTCCGTCCGTAAGCCTTCTCGCCACATCAAAGGCGCTCGCGCTCAGATCGTAGTTAAATCCTGCCGTCATAGTAAACAGATGACGGAGAGTTATAGGATTCTTTGCCCGTTTTACGCCCCCATTACCGTCTGAAACGTACATATCTTCATATTCCGGCAGATACTCACAGAGAGGATCGTCCAGAGAAAATAATCCTCTCTCGTATAACTGCATGGCGGCTATGACGGTTATGGGCTTGGAACAGGAAAAAATGTTGAAGAGCTTTCCTTCGTTCATTCTTATCCCGCGCTCCAGATTTTCGTAGCCGGATTGATATTTAAAGACTTCTTTGCCGTCTATGGATACGATTATCGAGTTGCCGGGTATTCGCCACCTTGTAAGCTTATCCATAAAGATCTGTAATGGTTCAAAGTTCATTTTGCTTTCCTCGCGTGCGTTTGCAAGATTAAATTATAACTTGACAACAGAGATGTTGCCTATCAGATATCCTCCGTCATTATATGGCGCGTCGGTTGCTAAATAGATCGTGTCGCCGTGCGGAGAGATCAAAGCTATCTCCAGGTCGTATAAGTCTGACGGCAGATCGCAGGATAGCTCACCGCTAAGCGTGAGAGAGTGCGTGCCCGGCAGAAGCTTGCGAGTGTCTACGTCCTGCTCAAATTCAATTAACTCGCTCCCTCTCGCCCGAAGCACCAGACGTAGCGGCTTGTAGCATGGCGCAGAGCCGCAATTCTCTATCTCCAGCTTTACCGTGAATCGCTCTCCGCACTTTACACTTTCGGGGTATTGCGCGCTTTTTATGGTGAAGTGATAGCCCATTCTGCGTATCCACTTCTCGCATTTTTCTCTCCAGGAATAGGGAATAGGCATAGACTTCGGATTAAAGGTGCTGATATGCCAATCCAAAGTTTTTTCAATAATGGTATCGATCTCCCAACCCTGTCTTTGCCACTCTCCCATCCACCAATACGATTCAAAGGATACGGGAGCCTTTTTCCAATTATCAGCGAGGCGCTCTATCCTCGGCGGATAGTATTCCTCCGTATGATAGGGGTTTCCCAGACCGTCGCCTCTCCAACCGACGTCAGCGCGTCCGCTCGCGTAATCTATAAGGTTTGGCCGTGAGATCTGCGTGTAGAGCTGCGTCGTTGGAAACGCCTCAAGATAGGTATCCATAATAGTGTTAAGAAGATCGTCGCTATACAGATCAAGCTTATAGCCCTCGCCCCACGCGCCCGGCAGAGAAATATCCACCCCATCAAGATACGGGTTGGAGTCAAATCTCTCACCTATCTTACGTACAGCCTTCAGAAAAAGCTCCATAAACAAGGGATCTGTCGGTGAATCCTTTATTCTTTTCATGGGAGGACGTTCAGGGCAGGGAATCAGCTCCTTAAGCCATTCGGGCACGTCGTCTGAGGCTCTTGTGCTATGCGCCATCAGACGAAATAGCACCGTCTGTCCGTGACGCTTCGCTTCATCTAAAATTCTCTCGATAAAAGCGTAATCGTACTCTTCGCGCTTTGGCTCGAATTCTTTCCATAAAATCCGTATATAAGCTACCGTGTTGTCCGGATACCAGCCTTGATCTCTGCCCAGCTCCTCCGCATCAGGTGAAACAGGGAAGCATTCCACTCTCTCTGTCTCGGTCCTTCGATTTTCGGGCAGCACGGTTATATCCGAGTACAGCTTCTCACCACTGAAATGCTGAAAGGATACGAAACCGATATAAGGATTCTGCTTTTCCTCAGGTCTGTAACCGAATAATGATGACTTCATCTTATACGCTCTCCTGTTTTTTGAGAATGAATTTTTTATAACGGAACCTCTAAAACCCGAATTTCCGTAACGGAACTGCCAAAAGCCAAATTGCCATAATAAAACTGCTAAAAGCCAAATTACTATAACAAAACTGCTGATAACCGAATTTTTAAGAAATAAACTTAGGCAGTTTACATCGCATTTCTGCATATCCGCAGCGCAGTATACCTGCCCTTAAGATATGTCACGCACTCTATACCGTCACGTATCCTTTACTCCGTATATTCGTTTTTGAAATCAACGAGCTGAAGTCCTACGGACTCAAGCAGCTCAAGTATCTCATGCGGAAATTTTGAAACACCGAGTATCTCTCCTATATTATCCCACCTGTCGCGATAGGCAGCATTCATCAATATTTCCTCGGTATTCCTCATATTTAGGCGGCGAGCAAAAGAGCATCGCCGCCTTTGAAATTTATTATATTCCGAGGTATTTATGTACGATAGGCCAGCTGTCATCAGCGTAGAAGCGGTGACCGCCGTTACCCTTGACCAAAGTGCAACGGTCGCCCATACCGCAGGAGGCATACGCCGCCTTGCCCTTGTTGAAAACGCTTTCTGCTGCGCCGATAGGGAATATTTTGTCCTCTATACCCGACACCTGAATGAAATATTTAGGACACGCCATAGCCATAAGATCATCCATATCAAAGTACTCGGCTATATGCGGTACGTAGTTGCAGGTGCAGTGGCGCATCGCGCCTATAGAGTCCTTATAGGTACACATAGCGCAGGATGGCATTGCCAATACAACTCTTTCCTCCAGCACCGCAACGTAAGCGGTGGCGGTACCGCCGCCCGAGTTACCCATACAGCATATGGCAGAGGTATCGACCTTGTCGCCAAATTCCGTCTCAAGCACGTCGATAAGTCTGGAGATATCCCACACCCTCTCACCTATGGTGGTTCTACCCATCAACAGAGCAGTCATGCTTGACTCCATGCATTGAGGCCCATTTTCGTTTCCTCCGCATTCACCGAAGTTTCTCTGCTCCACAGCAATAGCGGCAAACCCCTCTTTGATAGCTCTCACAGAAAAATCTCTGTCACCGCCGCTTATAGTCTCAGCATCCCCCTCATATTTGGGTCTGCCGAGGGAGATGTGCATACCGGTAGAGTGTCCCTGCAGACATATCATAACGGGTGGCTTTTCCACTCCGTCGGGAAGCCACATATGACAGGGCACACGATACCCCTCCTCGCTTCTGAAGGTGAAGCGTATTTCGGTAGCGCCGTCTATCTTCTTCGTATATTCTATCTCGGTGTCAGCCGATACCTTTAGGAATTTATCCATTCCGAGAAGCTCTGCAAGCTTTTTTCTTGCGTTCCTCTGCCACTCCTTTAATTCTCCTCCGTTATAGGACATAGCAGGAGTTACCTTCTGTATAAGCTCCTTGCTGTTTTCAAATGCTGTTTTCATTTTCTTCTCCTATGATTTTAATAGTTTATTTATCGTTATATGGGACCTTTGATAATAACAAGCTCAAACTGTACCTTGTCTACACCTTGTGGGACTGTACAAATTCAATGATGGGCGTATTATCCTCGAGACCGTGAGGATGATGCAAGCACCCTTCCTTGCCGATAGCCGTAACGTCACCGCCTCTCTCGCTGTAATATTTAATTAATTTCGCGCCGTTTTCGCTGAATGGCACTACCTCGTCAGCATCGCCGTAAATCAGCATAACGGGTATCTTATTGTCCACGAGCACGTCCATCTGATCCAGCGGATTCTCTTTATACTGAAGCAGCTCATCCTTGCTCATTCCTGTAGCGCGGGTGAACTCGTCTAGGAGACTCCTCTGAAGATCCCCATCACCTATAACCACCGAGGGTATATGCAAGACCGGAGCGTCAAGGTACATAGCGGACACCAGAGAGGGATATCTCGCCGCCAGCTTGCAGGCGAAGAGTCCGCCGCAGCTCATTCCGACCGGCACGCATTTTTGATATAGACCGTATTCACGGTGCAGATGATCCGCAAATCTCGCCTTAAGATCCAAGTCCTCTGTAAGACACCATCTGTTGCGGTTCTTTATGAACGCTACGTGCCAGCCTCTCCTTAGCATCTCTATCTCAAAGGCAGGGAACGCGCCGAAATATTCCGTTTTAAATAACCAGTTTTTCTCCTTATTCGGACAGTCCGGCAGAATAAGTATGGCTTCTCTTTCCTCAAACCTAAAATCTATTCTGCGAAATCCGTTCCAAACAGATGCGGTCATTGCTAATACCTCGTTTCTCGTTTTTTATTTGATTATAGCACACTTTCTGTCTCTTTTCAATCCCTAAAATAATAATTTAAAAACGGAGCGAAGGAAGGCTCCTATGCTCCGTTTATTTGTACGTTTGATTTTGAAATTTTGTATATTACTAGCGGAATGCTTTTTATTTAAATAAGAGATTTCCAATACTCCGTAAGAGCGGCGTCCGGCTCCGGAATGTCCTCACACGCATAATCACGCCCAAGCAGATCGTACTTGTGCCTGCCGATATTATGGTATGGCATGACTTGTATTCCGAGGCAGCTCTTCATAGATTCTCTTAGCTTCCGCAGAGCCGTGAAATGCTCGATACGGTCGTTCAAAGAGGGAATTATTGGCGCTCTTATAAAAAAGGGGATCTCCTCGCTGTTCAATATGGATAAATTGCGGAGTATAGGCTTTAAGTCCACCCCCGTGTAGCGTTTATGCAGTGCGGCGTCAGTTTCCTTGATGTCGAAAAGCACAAGATCGCAGTGTTTTATTACTTGGCGGAATACCTTCTCGCTTCCGTATCCGCACGTCTCGATGGCGGTGTGTATTCCCTCGTCCGAGCACCTTCTCAATATCTCCTCAGCAAGCTCCCATTGGTAGAGCGGCTCTCCACCGGAGAGAGTTACGCCGCCCCCCGATGCTTCGTAATATACCCGATCCTTCAGGATGACTCTGCAAATTTCATCAGCTGACCTGATCTCACCGTGCTTCTCTAGCGCTCCGCTCTCGCATATTTCAGCGCATTTACCGCAGCCCGCGCAGAGCTTTCTTTGGTAGAGGGCATGCTTCTTATTCGCACGGCAACCATTCTCACATACGGCGGCGCATTTTCCGCACTCAACGCATTTGCTTTTGTTGAAGGATATCTCAGCACAGACTTTCTGCGACTCGGGATTATGGCACCATATACACCTAAGAGGGCAGCCCTTCATAAACACCGTCGTTCTGATTCCCGGTCCGTCCTCGGTACAGAAGCGTTGAATATTCAGTATTCTGCCGTTCATTGATGCCCACCCTCCTGTACCGTTCGGTTTATTATCATACGCTTCAGCTCATCGGGCAGTCTGTTGAAGTACTCCGAGTATCCGCCTACGCGCACTATCAGATTACCGTGTCTTTCCGGATGCAGGTAGGCATCCTCCAGCTCCTCTCTGGACGCATAAGTGATCTGCAGCTGAATTCCGCCCTTCTTCATATATCCGAGTATCAGCGCCTTAAGTATTTCGTCTGAAAAATTATTGGAAATATTGAGATTAACCACAGGTACGCCGAGAGCACCGCTCAGATCAAGCGCCGTAACGCTGTTCAAGAGTGCCGTAGGACCGTATTTATCCTTTCCGAATATCGCGGCTAAGGAGTCGCACAGCGGCGAGCCTGCGGTCCGTCCGTCAGGCGTTGAGCCGATATTCCTGCCCGCGTATGCCTGGGAGGAGAACTGAATAGACGCAGAGAGAAATCCTTCGCCAAAGATAAGCTCTCCACCCTCGGTCATAGAGAATATCCTTTTACTTAGGCAATGAGCAAATTCGTTGACCTCATCTATATCCTTTCCGTGACATTTTTCCAGCCTTATTACCTCAGAGAGTAATGCTTCGTTTCCATCACGCAGCAGCTCGGTAAGCTCTGTGCCCGTATATTTTCTCTCGTCAAAGACGAGCGTCTTTATCGCCAAGAGCGAGTCGATCACGTTTATAAGACCCGCAAAGCTTATTATACTCCAGCCGTATCTCGCTCCGCCTCCGTTATACTCTACGCCCCTTTCTATGCAGTCGTCTATCAGCAGAGTGCGCATGGGCAGAGGATTGTATTTCGCCCTTTTAGCTCTCGAGCGATTGATCTCACCCTTTACCTTTTCTACAGTCTTTTGGACTTCGCCCGTATATTTCTCATAAAAGCTTTCAAAGCTTTCGGACCGGGCAAGCTCCGCGTATATTGTTTTTTCCAGTATGAGCAGCAGATTTATACCTGCGTCAAGGGAGCCGACGTTAGAAAGTCCCGCAAGCATAGACTCAGTGCATCCGCCGCCGCAGAATCTTTTGAGATCCTCGCTTCTGATGGTGGGGAATCGTCTTTTCAGACCGCCAAGCAGCGCATCACCGTTATAGAAGGCAGGCTGTCCCCCTCCGCTTTTCACAGTCGAGATAGCCTCGCGCCATATCTCCTCCGGTGTGCTTTCATCCACAAAAAGCTCGATCATCGGTCTGCGTCTGCCCTTCGCCGCTCTGAGACACTGTAATGTCAGAGAGGGACATAGAGAACCCAACGACATAGAGTATCCGTTGTTTTTGTCAAGATTATCGTATAGATTTTCTAAATAGGGTACAAGGTTCTCGCCATTATAATAAGGCATAAGTCCCGTATCCAGACACCCAATGTTATCGCAACCGTCAAGATACATTATGTAGTTCCATCCTACTATCGCCTCGTATGCGCTTTTGGCAGGATTCATCGGCACAGTCCTGAGAGCGTCGATCAGCCGCCTGTCAGCGTGGACTGATTCAAGATAGTCGATACAGCGTGACAGATGGCATTCAATTCCTTTGACAACGTGCAAGAGTCCCTCGCGCATATCCGTATCTTCGATTTGCTTTATTCTATCGGTATATGAGGATAAACCCTCCCTCAGTATTCTTTCGTAGTGAGGGATAGAGTGGGTGTACATATTTCCCGCCACGGTATGCTCCTCGGGAACGGAGGATCGGTAAGCGCAAAATTCCCGCGAGAGCCTTTCGAACGAGTCGGACGTAAGCATATCCCGACTAAGAGCGTTAAAGCTTAGTCCGGTAAGATAGCTTGGAGCAACGCGCATTTTCTGCTCCGTCACACCGGATGGATAAAGATACTCTCCTCTGTATTCTGCAAGCTCGCATTTTTCATAGTATCTTCTGAGAGCTAACGACTTTCTGTAGAATAAATCTCTGTCCGTCTCCTCGTATAAGCCTGCCGCGGCATATTCTCCAATAGATAAAAGCTCATTGATTATCATACCGTCACCTCTAATACTATTTTACAGCATATTACGGAAAAAGCGTATTGACAAATCATAACACGATATGGTAAAATCATAACAACGGAGGAGTGCTATGAGAAAATATCAATTAATTGCCGCAGACTCAATGGAAATTCCCACACTCAGCTCTATAGGTTATTCGGACGATCCGCTTGTAACCCGCTTCGGTCCGTCAGTCAGAGGGCAGTATATTATTCACTACGTTCTTTCGGGTAAGGGATATTTTAACGGCGCAAGAGTAGAGGCGGGACAGGGCTTTCTTATTACACCCGGCTGCCTAGAGGAATATTATCCGGATTCATCTGACCCCTGGTCGTTCCTGTGGATAATATCTGAGGACGGGAAAATGGCAGATTATTTTACACGGTATAGGGCGAACTCGGATACAGGCGTTTTTACTTTCCACGATCAATACGTGATAGACGAGATCGCAGAGCGCGTTCGACGTACAGACACGGGTGTATGCTCATCCTCAGAGCTTGCGGAATTATTTTTGCGAATATTCAACCTGAGCACCTCGGGAGAGGGTATCTCGGATAGCGGTATGACGTCTGTATATTTTAGGTTCTCAGAGAATTACGTAAAGTCCAATCTTCATATGCCGCTAACTGTTCGGGAGCTATGCTCCGCGATCGGCATTACCCAGCCGTATCTATATAGAATTTTCAAGCAATACGCAGGAATGTCTCCAAAGAGGTATATTATGGAGAGCAAGCTTAATGAGGCGAAAAGACTTCTTGCCATGACCGAGCTTTCCGTATCCGAGATTGCCGATTCCGTGGGCTTTAAAAGCGTGCTGGATTTTTCCAAGTTCTTTTCCACCGGTACAGGTATTTCTCCTACGGGATATCGCGCCACCCACCGTTGATCTCTTCACAGCTTTTCTATAAACAGAAAAAAGAGGAACAGCATAGAGTGTATTCTTAAGGGCGGTTTTTAGAATTTAATAAAGTACGTTACCTACGATAGAAAACGGACGAAGAGCTGTAAACTCCTCGTCCGTTTTTTATTCCGTTAAGCTTTTTGGTTATACGCTCGTCTGAGAGTAATAATCTGTTTTTATTTTTTCTTTTCCTTCAGCTGCATAAAAATTCCCAGCACTATAAGCATAAGTCCCACGATCGACAGAGGACTGATAGGCTCTCTCAGCACCAGATAAGTCCAGATAAGCGAGAGAAAGGGAGTGATATAAGCAAGGCTCGATATTTTTGCCGTGCCGCCCTCCTTCAGCGCGAGCGCCCAGGTAACCGTGGCAAGCGCCATAACGAACACACCGTTCCAGCCGAAGCCGAGAAGATGCAGAATACTAACCGCAAGCGAGCCGCCCATGCTCAGATTTATTATCAGCGATAGAATTGCGGACAGGGCAAATGACAGCATCATCGATATAACGTAATCGTAGCTCCACTTGTTGTTAAGAGCCGTGAAAGCGCCGTAAGACACTGCCGCCAGAACGCACAGCAAAACACCCGACAGAGTTTCTCCGTCAAACTGTATAAGCTCGCGCCCCGCAACCGTTACAACACCGAGAATAGAGAGTGCAAAGGCTGCGCATTTGCGCCACGTCAGTCTCTCCTTAAGAATAATACAGGCGAACACAACGCTCATAATAGGCCACAGATAATTGATGATAAAGGCCTGCGAGGCGGCCATTCTCTCCGTTCCCATATACAGAAAAACGTAATATAGAAACGTTCCCGGCAGACCTATCAGCAGAGTGATCACGTAGTCCTTTATCCCGTAGGCTCTGAGCAGCTTCAGCTTGCCGGTCACAGCGCCTACGATAAGTAGAGCCAAAGCGGCAAACGCCGCGCTGTAGGTGAGCACCTGATAGCTGTTAAGCTCTCCGAGGAGCAGCTTTGATACGGTAGCCAGCGATGACCAGAAGAGAATTGATATTCCCGCATAGATATACGCTTTTTTCATTTTGTATGCTCATTTCTTGCCTTTGATTAGAGGCTTAAATTATAATTCAAAGCAGTACAGATTGCCGTAGCTCCACCTGTATTCGCTTCCGTTATGTCTGTCGAAGGTCAGCCAGAAATAACGGGTACGGCTTCCGAGTCTTATTGGAACAACCGTTCCCCAACCGCGAAAGCCACCGTCAGGATAGTTGAAGCGCGCAAGCTGCATTCCGTCCTTTGAGTAAACACGGTATTCGGACTTGGCGTCAAAGTCGTTTCCGCAAACGAAATAAAGCTCTCCGCGAACTCTTACAAACGAGCCTCCCGTCTCAGCGCCTTTCTTTCCGCGTCCAATGTACTTATACGAGCTGAACGGCTCAGCCGATTCAAAGAATACGTAAACGTAATTGTTCGTTTTCGGGTCTAACCTGCAAACAGCCATCAGCCATCTTTTGCTTTCAGCATCGTAGATAAGATCGGGATCCTCGTCACCAACAAATCCCAGAAAGGCAGTTATATCGGAGGTGTCAGTCGCCTTATCCATAATTCTGACGTCCACCACGTTCACCCCAAATCTCGGGTCACCGTCAAATGAGCCGTAGGCAAGCACGTGCTCGTGCTCAAAGGAGCTTACCCACACGTACCATTTTTTCTCAATACGGTTAAAGAGTATTACGGGGGCGAGATATCCTCTCCACCTACCGTCACCGGAATCGTAGAAGAGCACGCCCGTCATATCTATCACCGCCGTTCCGGGTATCCAGGAGAATACACCCTGGAAGCTGCCCTCCTGCATACGCACCGAGGCAGAGAAGTACACCCGTCCTCCCTCAAATATTGCCTCACCGTTTTCATATTTTATAGGTCTGATATCCGCGAGAGAGATACCGTTATCCACGTATGACGATACAGCGCTTACAGTTACTCCGTCAGCAGCGATCAGATGAACGTATCCGTTTGAAAAGGCGGAATAAAGATTGGAGTCCTTGAACGCTTCATCGCGGAATGTACATAAGTATTCAGCCTGTGAGTTGTTCTTGAAGTAAACGTCAAAGGCGCCCGGTCTGCACGTTACAATCATAGTAAATTCGGAGCAAACAAAGCAGGGAAGGGCGATCCTCTTATTTGTACTTGCACTGCAATATTTCACCTGACCGCCATTGACAGTGATCCGGGCTTCGGCATCAGGGAGCTTGAAGCAAAAGCCTGCTTCACCATCGGAGTAGCAGTTAAGCTCATAGCTTCCGTAATGGAAAAATTGACAAAACAGTCTTTCCGCGAGTCCCTTCTTTACCGTGTAGCGATTTCGCTCAATACGCTCTATCAAGTCGTTGCTTTTTTCTATGATCGGGTAAGGATCTCCTCTCGTGTCGTTTACAAAGTCCTTGAAAAACGACATCTCGCCCATCTTGATTTTTAAATTCTTGTATAGCGAAATTGAAAATTTCCGCTTAAATTCCGAGCAGAATATGTTATTCATATGTTTTTCCTTTGTTGCAAAAACGTATTAACGCAAATTATCCCCAATTGATTCGAGAGCTCAACCGTTGTCGCGTTATCTTGGAAGTAAAATTTCCTGAGCTCTTTTCGCAAAAACAATGTTACAAGAAAATTGTATCACATAAGCCGGAAGAATGCAAGACAAAAAGGGAAAATAATACGTACAATATCAAAGCCGAGGACGGCAGACTTGTAAAACAAGCCCTCTCCGATCACACCGAAATCGATGCCGAGCTTTGCAGAATTGCCGAGGAGACGGTGATGATGTAATGAACGCTTGCAAATTAAGAGTCGGCTATGATGGTCGGCTCTTTTTGCTGTTAAACGATTGAAAATTGTATAAAAATATGGTATAATACAAAAAAATCATTTGAAAGGAGTCTAAGCCATGCCACTTGAAAAATTCTACGAAACATATTTTCCGTTCTGGAGTGTGCTTGCCGAGGCGGACAAGCAGCTACTGTGCGAAAACACGGCAGAAAAGCACTTCGATCGCTCCCAACCCGTTCACGACAATATGGGATGCACGGGGCTTTTTATCGTGCGCTCGGGCAGGCTTCGTCTCTATATGCTTTCCGAGGACGGCAAGGAGATCACCCTCTACCGCCTCTCGCCGGGTGACATATGTATGCTTTCGGCTTCCTGCGTTTTGCAGAGCGTGACTTTCGACGTATACGTAGACGCAGAGGAGGAGAGCAACTGTTATCACATCAGTGCATCTGACTTTAGTGACATCAGCAACCGCTATCTGGAGGTACAGACGTACGCCCTTGAGACCGC
>JAFTSU010000019.1 GCA_017467105.1 Clostridia bacterium | reverse complement strand
GACTTGATTTTATTAAAAAAGCTATTTTTGTAAGGAACAGATGTAGGAAAGGGCTCATTTAACACCCAAGGCAAATTTATATTGTAAATCGTTACAACAAAATAATCCGTTTTCTGTTCGTTCGGAATATAGTAATCACCAATGACAATGTTCAAAAACAACCCGCCATCATTTATATCAATTTCATATTTATCAAGTTCCAAGATTTTTCCACACACGGTATACGAAGCGAAAATGTATTGAATTTCGTCTTGCAATTCTACACTTCCAAGCTCATCGGGGCACTCGATAGAAACCCCAAAATCAGACAAAAACTCATCCACTAATTGAAACCGTTGTTTTACTTGAGCATAATAATTTCGACAGCAGGGACAATCACAAAGTGAATGTGTTTGATAATACTCTTTTGTTTTCTTAATATCGATGTCCATTGTACAATCTTGTTTTTTTATGAGCATATCTCCACCGCCTTTCTGGTTTTATTATATCACATTTTGGGCTGTTTGTAAAGAGTGATGTATCGGCTACGCCGAAGTGATGTTATGGCTTTGCCATAGTGATGTATTGCGCCTGCGGTGCAAAGTGATGTGATGTGTTCCGCATACTCACGCGCGAAGCGCACATCACTGCCAAAGGCAACATCACGCACGCAGTGCGCATCACGTTCCGCCGGGGCGGAACACATCGTTCCAAAACAAAAAGCACTTCTTATGAAGTGCTTTTTGTTTTGAGGTGCGTTGACAAAAAAGATGCTAATGAAAAACAAAGAATTGCCCGTTATTAATCAAAATTTCTAATCCATATGAATGCTTCCTCTACAGCAGGATAAATCTGTAATTCGACTTCACCATACGTTGTGTTGCCGCATGGGTTTGCAATAGGATCGCCAACGAGCTGTGGTTCATGACCACCATGAGAAAACGATCTAAGGCTCGCAATACCGCCGTGTTCTTTAATACGTTCAACAAATTCCTTTGTGATTTGGTAAGAAACGGTTGGGTCATCTTGACAGTGCCAAAATTTAACAGGAACAGGATAGCAAATTGATTTTGTATTTCTGGTCGGATTATATCCAGAAAGCTTGCTTTCATCGTAGATATACTCGTCCTCATCACTAATTTTAAAACCGTATATTTTTCCCATGGCATGTTTGGGCAGCCCACCGCTCCACGGATGTTGAAATATTTCGTTGTAAGTATCCAAAACCGGACAAAACGCACTGTGCGCAATGACAGGAATGCAACCGCTCAATACCAAATTCGTGCTGCTGATTCCCCCCATAGAAGCACCATGAACAAACACTCCGGGCTTCAGATTAAAATGCTCCATGCAATAATGATAGGCTTTGACATAGCTTCTGATTGCGATCGGTGATCCGATATTGTTGCGGATATCAATTCCGTATTTCTTTGCATAAGCCTCCGGAAGTCCGTTAACATCCATAACAGCGTATCCGTTTGCTACTAAATATTGGGTCAACACCTGATGCTCCACTTGCGAATCGTCAGTTGTAACAGTGCCACCCGCTCCGTGACAGTTTACCACCAATCTTGTCGGAACTCCGGTTTTCGAATATTGTTCAGGTAAAATAATAAAGCCGTTGTCTTCATATAATTCTTCCGCATTCTGTTGAAAATCAGAATTAAGATCATTATGCGGCAAAAAGCAATTTACGGCAAGTTGAAAACGATATACTTCCATCTTATTATCCTCGGTTGAAATATCAATGTATTCGGTATAGTATTATTATATCATATCTTTGATATTTTTCAATATTTTCTTTGTAATATTTCAATAGTCTATCATTTGTCCCGTCAAGCTCATCGATCTTATTCAGAATGATAAAATATGCGCGATCGATTACATTTCGAGCGTATTTTACTCGATAATGATGCTTTAGTTCGTATTCCATATAAAAACTTCCTTTCGGTTTGGTAAGCACCATTATACCGAAAGGAAGTCATAAGTCCGGATAAATATTTGAAAATTATTTGTTATCAATTTTCTTTTCAATCGTGATACACGACGAGGTGAGCATTCTCTGTATTCTGCCGCAGAGGTTACGGTAGGTTTTGAAGGTCGCTTCGTCAATCACCTTTGTATTACAAAGCAATTTGAGCCAGCTTTCTGTTTCCGCGCACTCTTTTCTTGCAATCTTGAATTTGGAGAGCATATCCGCAAGGCTTTGAGGATACTGCGCCTCGGTGATATTTGCGAACACGCTTGACGAGGATTTGCGAAGCTGAAAAACGGTGTTAGAATTACCGCTGATAGATTTGCAAAGCAGTTCGCACTTTGTGGCAAGTTCTTCAGAATACTCGAGCAATAAATTTTTTGCCATTTCGTTCTCCTTTCGCGTCCCCGCATCCAAATCACGGCGGAGCCATGGATGAAATCCGCTGCAGGCGGTATGTCCTCAGCCCGTAAGGGCTGTATGGAATCATCCCGAAGGGATGTATGTTATCAAGCCGACGAAATATACACGCCCCGGCGTGATGCCATACGCGACTCCGTCGCAATTACATACAATGCGCGGGGCGCATTGATTACATACCAAGCCTCCTTCGTCGGCTTGGATAAAAAATTAAGCAACCCAAAGGGTTGCTTAATTTTTTGGAGGCGTCACCCAGATTTGAACTGGGGATAGAGGTGTTGCAGACCTTTGCCTTACCACTTGGCTATGACGCCTTATTTATTTGTGCTATAACATTATAGCAGAGGATTTTAAGTTTGTCAAGTGTTTTTTTGTATTTCGTGGATTAATTTATCTTTTTGCTGTTGTTTAAGCTAAAGCTGCCGCGAGAAGAAAAACGCAGGCGGTAAAATCTTGTCTATACTCGGTGCAAATAAACCTATAACAGTAATTATCTCAATCAGACTATTTAAATAAAACATGATTGAATACGGCTGAAGAAATATTTCTCTTCCGCTTTTTCGGTAAACTCAACACAGATCAATGCGCGCCGGGGATAAACGGAGCTTTTCCTTATTGATGAGCTTGGAGTGAGCATTGAAGAACGCAGCATTAAATTATATTCCCGGGCGCTAAAAAATATGCGACTCGGAGGGCTCTTTCTCGATCGGTCCGCGTTTTGATCAAAGCAAGAAAACCGTCCGATTCGTCTTGTGATCTGAGATAGGCTGCTGCCGCGGTTATCGTTATAATTGTCGTAGGCTTTTGAAATGCGTTTTGGTGACGACCGTCATCCTTTGATTTTGGTTCTGCTATCAGGAATGCTTTTCCTTTGACGGTGCGTGCCCGAAATACGAAATGTAGCTACGGTAAAATGCGGTATAGTCGGAAAATCCGCACTTTTCGTAAACAATTATTGGCTTTTTACCCTCCGAAATCATTCTTTGCGCCATCAGTAATCGTTTATCGCGTATGTATTTTTTTGGAGTTTGATGCAGTTCGCTTTTGAAGAGACGGAAAAGATAGCTCTCGCTGATGAAAAGCTTTTTTGCGATCTCTGAAATTCCGGAAAGGGTGCAGAGGTTGTCGTTTATATAACGAAGCGCCTCGGTCAAAAGAGCTGACGCTGTCATTGCCTCTATGTCTTTTTTGTACGGAGTGAGGTTTAAAATATAGAAAAGCTCGGTCAACAGACTTGGGAAAAGCTTGTCGAAGTCTCGGTCTTCAAGCTCACCTCTGTAGAAATCAAGCCGCTCGAAGAGAGATACCGCCAGTGGATTATCCAAAATATTTACGATCTCGGGACAGTCCTTTATGAGTCCTGAGTCTATCCCGTGGGCTTCCGGATCGATGAGTATATCGTATCTTTCGTAATCAGACTCGGAATCTATGTGTATAAAGTGATACTGCAGGGGCCGAATTATTATCAGATCTCCACGACGCAGCTTATACCGCCTGTCCTCTATCACGTGGGTCGCATCACCGTCCAGAAAATATATAAGCTCATAGGTGTTATGGGTATGCGTGGAGTAGGTATCACGCTTTGCGTTTTTCAGCACTCTGTGATTGAAGATTATTTTTTTGCTTCCGTATCCGCTTCCGTTTCCCATAGCTTTACCCCCATATTTAACGTGTATGATATTATAGTAGCATAAAAGTTCATAAAATGCAATATAAAAAGCAGTTTTTGCCATTTACTTTGTTAATTGATTGCTATATAATGTAATCAAAGCCGATTACACGTAACGATCATACTTCGGCAATAAACAGATGATAATATATGAATATAAAGGAGACTGTTATGAAAAAGTTGAATCTCGCTATCATCGGTCAGGGAAGAAGCGGTAAGGACATTCACGGCAAATTCTACGTAAGTGAAGCTAACAAATTCTTTAACGTAAAGTACGTCGTTGACGCTGACGAGTATCGCCGCGGAGTTGCCGAGGAGATGTATCCCGGCTGCAAAATCTTCTCTACCTATCAGGAGCTTTTCGCTATCGACGATATTGACCTGGTGGTAAACTCCACCTTTTCCGAGATGCACTATCCCATCACTAAGGATCTGCTTCTTCACGGCTTCAACGTGCTGAGCGAGAAGCCCTTTGCCCGTTCTCGCTACGAGTGCGACGATCTTATAAGGATCGCTAAGGATAAGGGAGTTGTCCTTGCTGTCTTCCAGCAGACCTTCCTTGCTCCCTTCTATCTCTTTGCCAAGGAGCTTATAGCCTCCGGCAAGATCGGAGAGCTGAAGCAGGTAAGCCTTAACTATAGCAACTTCAAGCGCCGTTGGGACTGGCAGACTCTCCTTAAGAGATGCGCGGGAAGTGCTTATAACACAGGTCCTCACCCCATTGGTATGGCGCTTGGCTTCCTCGACTTCGCGGATGACGCGAAGGTGGTATACAGCAAGCTTGATACTACCGTGACAAGCGGAGACGGCGATGATTTCTGCAAGATCATTATCGCAAGACCCAACGGACCATTAGCTGACGTCGAGATCCACGCCACCGACGCTTACACAGACTATAACCTGAAGCTAATAGGCTCCAAGGGAACCTTCAAGGCGACTCCTCAGAAGTACAGCCTCACCTACATAGTAGACGGCGAGAATCCCGACCGTCAGGTCGTTGAGGGCTTTTTGGAGAATAAGGACAGGAAGCCCGCGTACTGCTCCGAGGAGCTTATCAAGCACACGGAGGAGGGCGAGTTCGGCGGAACCGCGTTTGATATAGGTACCGCATCTCTCTACGAGCAGCTCTACTACAAGATTTCCGAGGGCAAGCCTATGGACGTAACCGCAGAGATGGCGTCCAGGATCATCGGTGTTATCGAAGAGGTTCACGCCGCAAACAAGCTACCCGTGTTGTTTTAATTCGTAAAAACATCCGGGCAGATCGGTAAAATATAAAATGAACTGAAGAGAGGACCTTTCGGCAATTTACCGACTTGTTCTCTCTTCTGCTTGTTACGCTGCCCCGACTTACCGATTTGCGTGCGTGCTGTCGGAATGTGCACACGACGGGCGAGCGCTTTGAATACCGTAGCCTTATTTAATATACGATAAGCCATTTTGTCACCTGCACAGAGTTTTATAAGTACTCTGATTATATTGAATACAGAAAAGGAAGAAAAAAATGAAGAGAATAGCAATACTTGGATGTGAGAATTCTCACGCAAACTCATTTATTAAATTCATACAGCAGATGGGCGAGTTTTCAGACGTTCAGATAGTTGGCGTTTACAGCTGCGATGCTGCCGCTTCAGAGAAGCTAAATCGGGAGTTTGGCGTACCCGTGTTAAAAAATTACGCTGACGCTGTCGGACTTGTAGACGGTGTTATCATAACCGCGAGACACGGTGATCTTCACTATGAATACGCAAAGCCGTATATCGAGAGCGGTGTACCTATGTTTATTGACAAGCCATTCACGATAAAGGAAGAGGAGGCGCTGGAGCTCGTCACAACGCTGAGAGACAAAGGAATCAAGGTCACCGGCGGCTCTTCTCTGCGCCACGACTCCTTCATATCCGAGCTTCACGCTGACGCGCTCGGCGAGGTCGGAGGCAAGACTGTCGGAGGAATAGTTCGCGCACCGTACTCTCCGGATAGCGAATACGGCGGATTTTACTTCTACGCCCAGCATTTAGTAGAGATGGTATGCGAGATCTTCGGCAGATACCCCCTGTCCGTTTCCACCGCGAAAAACGGAGGTCAGCTTACGGTCAGATTTCACTATAGCGACTGTGACGCGATCGGCGTATTCTACGACGGCAACAACAAGTATTACGCTCTCCGCCTTGCCACAGAGGTAAGCCGTGGCGGAGACGTCACAGCATCAAGCGATTGGTTCCTCCGTGAATTCCGTGAGTACTACGGCATACTGTCCGGCAATGATATGACTTTATCGTATAAGGAGCTGATCGCACCGGTATATATCATGAACGCCATAGACCGAGCGATGAAGAGCGGCAGAGAAGAGCCTGTCAACGAAATTAAAATGTAAAAATCTCCCTTTTATTATTTGCCCCCTACTGTATCTCGCGGCTTTGTCGGTAAAATATAGTTTAAAGATTTTGCTTCTTTTGACAAACGAATGCTCTACCCAAGCTCGAGATCGATCCATACTACTTTATGACAGCTTATTAAATGAATAAAAAGCACGCGATGTGAATATTTATGCGTTTTGATGCATAAATAGTAGCATTTTGTTAAAAAAACAAGCCAATTTATTCTCAAAAATTGCCAAAATGATGAAATTTCGGAAAAAGCGCAAAAATGAGAAAAAATTTCTTGACAATTCTAAAAAAAAGATTATACTATATGTATAAAACCTTTAAAGAACAAATTTAATAATAAAAGGAGGAATTTCGCCATGAAATTCACAAAGGTTTTGGCACTTGTGCTTGCATGCGTTATGTGCCTTGGTGTACTCGCCTCCTGCGGTGGCGGCGACGTTAATTATGCAAAGGATAACACGAAGATAAAGATCGGCGCATCCGGTCCTCTTACCGGCGGAGCCGCAATTTACGGTATCGCAGTTAAGAACTCCGCGGCGCTGGCTATTAAGGAGATCAATGCTGCAGGCGGTATCTTCGGAGACGGCTCTATGTTCTTCGACGAGCTTGTTATGACTGACGATAAGCACGATCCTACTCTCGTAGCTGCTAACTATGCTTCTCTTTACGAGGGCGGTGTGCAGATCACTCTCGGTACCGTTACTACAGGTCCCGCTCTTGAGTTCAAGGATCTCTCTCACGACGATAACGTATTCGTACTTACTCCCTCCGCATCCGGTGACGCGGTTCCTGAGTATGACAACGCATTCCAGATGTGCTTCGCAGACTCCAACCAGGGTACTGCTTCCGCACAGTACTTCAACGAAAACTACCAGGGCAAGAAGGTAGGTGCATTCTACAAGTCCGACGACGAGTACTCCACCGGTATTCTTGCTAAGTTTGAGGAAGCTCTTGACGCAAGCTTCGGTACTGTTACCAAGGCTGCATTCGTTGAGGGTGACTCCGACTTCTCTCAGCACGTTCAGAACCTGAAGGAGTGCGACATAATCTTTATGCCTATATATTACACTCCCGCATCTCAGTTTATGACTGCAGGTATCGGAACCATCAAGAACAATGCTATCTACTATGGCTGCGACGGCCTTGACGGCGTTGATTCCGTTAAGAATTTCGATATCAATACCATTCCTCAGGAGGTTTCCTACCTGTCTCACTTCAACTCCGGCGCTACCGATGGTGCAGCGAAGACCTACATTAACGCTTACAGAGAAGAGTACGGTGCTGACGCTCCCCTTAACCAATTCGGTGCTGCTGCATACGACTGCGTATACGCTATACGCGACGCGCTCGTTGCTGCAAAGGCTGCAGGCAAGACCTTCGAGGTCAATACCTCCGCATCCGACTTCTGCGATATTCTCAAGGATATATTTACCAGCGACTCCTTCGTATTCCACGGTGTAACCGGCGCTCCTGAGGCTGACGGCAAGTCCAATATTTCTTGGAATTCTACCGGATATGTAAACAAGGAAGCTGTTAAGTACATTGTTAAGGAAGCTAACGAAGCTAACTAAGCTTTACATTTAACCAATATTTTATATGCGATTTGCTGACTCGGTTTTTTGCCGTGTCGGCAAATTGTCATAATTAGAAAAGGTAATTTTTATGGACTTTATAGTTACTTTGGTAAACGGACTGAGCCTTGGCGGCATATACGCTATGATCGCTCTTGGCTATACGATGGTTTACGGAATTGCCAAAATGCTTAACTTCGCCCACGGTGACGTTATCATGGTTGGCGGTTATACGGTGCTTGTTTTTCTCGCTGTAAATCCTGTTCTCGCTATCGTTATGTCCGTGATCTTCTGCTTGCTTCTCGGAATAGTTATAGAGAAGGTAGCCTACAAGCCTCTGCGAGGCGCGTCACCTCTTGCGGTTCTTATTACCGCTATCGGTGTCAGCTATCTTTTGCAGAGTCTGGCTCTCATCATATTCGGAGCAGCTCCCGAATTCGTAATTATCGCTAATCTCGGTACTCTGGATCTCGGTCCTATTTCCATTAAGTACAGCACAATAATCACGCTCGTTGCCACCGTTATCGTTATGACGGTGCTAAGCCTGTTCGTCAAGTATTCCAAGATCGGTCGCGCAATGGTCGCCGTATCCGAGGACAGAGACGCAGCGCGCCTGATGGGTATCAACATTAATATGATCATCACGATCACCTTCGCTATAGGCTCCGCTCTTGCGGCGCTCGCGGGTGTGTGCAGTCTGCTTAACGTGCCGACTATAACTCCCACCTACGGCGCAATGCCCGGCATCAAGGCTTTTACCGCAGCGGTTATAGGCGGTATCGGCTCTATTCCCGGAGCAATGGTCGGCGGAATATTGCTTGGTATCGTGGAATGCCTTTGCAAGGCTGTTCCCGAGATCGCGCCATATACTATCGCTATCGAGTTTGCGATCCTTATCGTGATCCTGCTCGTTAAGCCTACCGGTATCCTAGGTAAGAAGAGAAGGGAGAAGGTATAATGGCAAGCTTTATGAATAAACTTTCAAAAATCAAGTGGAATCACTACGTGAACTACGCGGCTGTGGCGATCGTAGCTATAGTATTCAGCGCTATGACTTTCGCGGGCGGACTTCCTCAGTCAACCCTCTTCTTACTTGAGAAGACGACGATGAATATTGTTCTCGCCGTATCTCTTTCTCTCGTTGTAGGATTTCTCGGCGAGCTGTCGCTCGGCCACGCAGGCTTTATGTGCGTCGGAGCGTATATCGGTGGTAAAACCGCTTGCCTTCTTGACGGAGCCATAGACGGTAAGGGCATTCTTTCCTTTATCATCTCTCTGGCTGTAGGAGCTCTGGTTGCCGGTGTATTCGGATTTATCATCGGTCTGCCCGCCCTCAGACTTAAGGGTGACTATCTTGCTATAGTTACTCTCGCTTTCGGAGAGATAGTAAAGACCGTGTTCGAAAATTCATCCAAGGAATCCTTTGGCGGTCCCATAGGACTCAGAACACCCAGATTTGATAAGCAGTATCTCTTCATAATTGGCTTTATCCTGGTGCTTCTGACAATGTTTATCATTCAGAATCTTATCAGATCAAAGCATGGCAGAGCCATCACCGCTATCCGTGATAACGAGATAGCAGCCAGAGCTACGGGTATAAACGTAACTAAGTATAAGCTCGTCGGATTTATTATCTCATCCTCACTCGCGGGTGTTGCGGGCGTGTTCTACAGCTTCGCGAACTCTACAGTCAAGGCGGCTGTGTTTGATTATAATTACTCCATTGAGATACTCATTATGGTGGTTCTCGGCGGTATGGGTAATATCTCTGGCGCTATCGTATCCGCAACGGTCATCACCTATATAAATACTCAGCTTCAGACGCTTCTCACAGGCGATCTTGCGGTGCTCAAGGATATCATTTACGCCCTGATACTCGTTGTTATCATAATCTACAACAACGCACCCTCTCTTAAGTTCTTCAGAGAAAAGTATAATATGAAGGCACTCGTCTCGAAGATATTCAAATTCGTCGGAAAGCCATCCGCCGGCAAGGATGACGAGAGCGCATGGCACAGAGTGCCCACCAAGATCGAGATGAACGAGATACTCTCCACCGATCTGAAGGTTGTGGAAAGCACATTAGAGCCTGACAAGGAGGATAAGGGATAATGGCAGAATACGTACTTGAAACCAGAAATCTCGGTATCTCCTTCGGCGGACTCAAGGCTGCTCAGGACGTTAACCTGAAGATCAAGAAAAATGAAATATACGGTCTTATCGGTCCTAACGGCGCAGGTAAAACAACCGTATTCAATATGCTTACAGGCGTATACAAGCCTACGACGGGAACCTTCCTTCTGGACGGTGAGGAGCTTAAGGGCTTCTCTCAGGAGAAGATCAACCATAAGGGTATCGCCAGAACCTTCCAGAACATTCGTCTTTTCAATAATATGACGGTAGTTCGTAACGTTATGGTAGGACTGCACAACCTTCCGGAGTATAAGTGCTCTCTTATGGAGTCGCTTTTCCGTCTGCCCCGTCACTTTGAGGTAGAGCGCACTATGCGCGAGAGGGCAAAGGAGCTGCTGGAGATATTCGGCCTTATAGATGTGAGAAATCACCTGGCGTACAATCTTCCCTACGGAAAGCAGAGAAAGCTGGAGATCGCCAGAGCTCTTGCTACGGGACCGAAGCTTCTGCTTCTGGACGAGCCTGCGGCAGGTATGAACCCACAGGAGACCGCCGAGCTTATGGATACCATCCGTTTTGTAAGGGATAACTTCGATATGACCATACTTCTTATCGAGCACGATATGAGTTTGGTAACCGGTATCTGCGATAACGTAACGGTGCTTAACTTTGGTACTACTCTCGCAGAGGGTAGCGTAGAGGAAGCGCTGAGCAACCCTGACGTTATCAAGGCGTACCTTGGCGATTAAAGGAAAGAAAGGGTCGAAAATGGCATTACTTGAAGTTCGTGACCTGCAGGTCAACTACGGTCTTATCAAAGCCATCAAGGGCGTTTCCTTTGATGTAAATGAGGGCGAGATAGTGGCTCTCATCGGCGCAAACGGCGCGGGAAAAACCACTATTATGCACTCTGTAAACGGTCTTATATCCAAGGCGGGCGGCAGCGTTCATTTTGCCGGAAGTGACATAACTCACACTCAGGCACATAAGCTTATAGGGCTTGGTATCGCTCAGGTTCCCGAGGGACGCAGGATCTTCCAGGAGCTTACCGTTTACGAAAATCTTAAAATGGGCTTCTTTATCAAGAAGAGCAAGGCGGAGTTTGAGATGCGCCTGGAGGAAATGTATTCCCATTTCCCGATTCTAAAGGAGCGATCCTCTCAGATAGCGGGCACTCTCTCCGGCGGAGAGCAGCAGATGCTGGCGATGAGCCGCGCGATGATGTCATCCCCAAAGCTTTTGCTTCTGGACGAGCCGTCTATGGGCCTCTCTCCTCTTTACGTTAATATCATTTTTGATATGATACAGGCGGTAAATAAGCAGGGCACAACGGTGCTACTGGTTGAGCAGAATGCGAAGAAGGCGCTCAGCATAGCCAGCCGCGCTTACGTTCTGGAAACCGGTAGGATGGTTAAAACCGGAACCGGCTCCGAGCTTCTCGGCGACGAGGAGATCAGACGCGCGTATCTTGGCGGCTAATAGCTGCAAAACCGAATATTTACTCTTTTACACGTAGATAATTAGCCAATAATAAAAAAGAGCAAGAGTTGAACTCTTGCTCTTTTTGTATAAAAATGCAAACTATAGTTGAAATTACATCTTAAATAAGCTCGAGAATAACGACTCCGCTCATTTCATCTGCGCCGCCAACAGCGAGATATTTTCCGTCGGGGCTTACGGCTACTGCTACAGGACGGTATATACCTACGTTTCTTCCACACTCGGAGAATACCTCGGGTATCATACCCATAGAGATCAAACCCTCGTCCTTGTTGTATCTGAAGAGCTGACCTGTGCCGAGTGGGTGACCGGAAACACCGTATACGGTGCCGTCAGGCGCTTTTGAGAGAGAGTGAACTCCACCGGCAGAGCAGGTCTGACCAAGAGAATATACACTACCGTTATGTATGATTGCCAGTAAAGCATCTGCTGTTCCAACAAGTATTGAGCCGTCATCCAGCAGAACGGAGCTTTCCGCCTTTGCCAGATATCGTCTGCCCTGAATAGCGGGGAGCTTAACGTCCGGCACGGGCGCGAGAAGATTGGAGATCTCCTTGCTTTGAATGCTCGTGATGCTTTCGATATGCGCCTTACTGTTAGCGTCTATTTTGCATTCGATGCTGTAGCGCTTTTCGTCTCCCGCTATAATACGGAAGGTGTCATCTGAGGTCCATTCGATCTTCTTCACCTCAGCCTTGCCGTGCCCGATTTTCTCCCATACGCTTATTGCGGTCTTTTTGCCAAAGGATGCGTACGGCGCGTTTTCTGCCAGAAAGTCGTTAAAATACATTACAGTATTCTCAAAATACCGGTCATATTTCTTCATACACTCGGCAAAATCATCCTTAGGATACCACTCTGCAGCTTCCTTCTGATATGGAATATAATTCACGAAATCGTGAGAGAAAAGTCTCTCTTCGCTGTCGAGCGCCGGCACGAATTTTTCAAGATCTATAGCCAGAATTCCCGAGGGTGTATCCTCGTATGAGGTGTGGTTACCGTCGGAAACGTACAGCACGTCGTCAACGATATGCATCTCTGCGGTTATGCTGAGTGTCCGCTCCGGTGAGCCGAGGAATCCACAGTCCACAGGCTCATTGCCGTTAAGGAAATCCCACATATAAAGTCTTGTTCCAACGTAACGGTGATTGGGAATAAAGGTCATACAACCGTACCACATACGGTTTTTTGAGTCGAACGCCATACCGTAGGCGTTGTAGAATACGTTTGGGTCACCCGTCAGAGACTCCGCCTTCGGAACGGGTCTGCCTATTGTGGTTATCTTTCTCGTTTCCAGATCGTACGCGTACAGCTCCTGACCTCTTCCGGGAACGGAGCAAGGCCCGGTAGTGAAGTATAGAATTCCGTTGACCTCACGGGCGTGTCTGATAAGTCCTGGCGCGTTAACACCCAGGAACTCAAGCTCTCTTATATCCGTATTGTATCTGAACATTGCGCCGGAGTAGGTAGAGCCGTAAATATGTCCGTCGGAGAGGAGGAAGGTGCGGCTCGTGTGGGTGTCCGATACCTGACCAAGACAGCGAAGCTTGCCTGTATGAACGTTATACACGTATCCTGTTCCGCGCATCCAGGTGATAGCAAAGTAGTCTCCGTTTTTCGGGTCGTAGGTCGCGCCGTAGGTCGTATCGTGAGGGGATATAAGACCGAGACCGCGGCACTCGCCCGTATTGTAATCATATATTAAAAGGTTAGATCCGGGATAGCTCTCGTAGGGATGACCTGCAAACTGATATGGCATCCAGGTAGGGTGAGTTGGTGCCGGAGAGGTGGTGTGAGTGGTGGTAAGGATCCTGCCGTCGCCGATAAATGAAAGGGCGGTATGAAATTTGCTGGTCCTCAGTGAGTGCGGACTCATCAGTATCTTATCCTCGAGTGCCATATGTCTTATGAATTTTTTGTTTTTGTGATCGTATTCGTAGAGTCTAGCGTACAGCGCCTCGTAGCTTTCTCCACATACGGAGAAGAAGACTCTTCCCTCGGGAGATACTGCCATATCCCATATGGCGTTATGCTTGGGGTCGTCGAGGCACAGCATATGTGTCACGCCTGTCTGAGGAATGAGCTTGAAGAAGTCTCTATCCTTATTCTTCATTACCGTGTATTTAGTTTTCATCCTTTTTCCCTTTCATAAAGCGTAAAAATTATATTATAGCAATTATTATTATAGTTGAGTAGAAAAGATATTGCTTGTCAGTATTGATTATATTTTTGATTTTTTCTACGATTAATAAAAAAACTATAGAAAAATACCACAGCCTATGCTATAATAACCTTGATAGAAAGGAGGAGTGAAAAATGAGCATACCTGTAAGATGGAATATGCCGGATACATTGTGCGACGCATATCACGTAAGGAGCGACAAATCATCATCTCTGCACGGTCATCATCATTTTTTGCTTACTTTGATCATTGACGGCAGAGGAATTCAACAGATCAACGGCGTAGATCATCCGTTTTCAACGGGAGATCTGTTCATTCTTTCCCCTGCCGATTTTCATATGAATATAGTTAACGAGGGCGAGAGCTTTGAGTATTACGGAGTTAAGTTCTCCTATGATATACTTGACGGGGAGCTGTCGGAGCTATGCGACATCAGACGGTTTCCGGCTCACATTAATTTGACTGAGGCTACGGGAGAGCGTATGCGCTTTATCCTTGAAGCTCTGTTGGATGAGTGCGGAGCGGCTCGGCAACAGCCAGGCTCGGCAACTATGCTGCGCACCTTGGTGCAGCAGCTGGTCATACTTGCGGTAAGGGAAATGCCGGCTGTAGTAGAGGCTCCGTCAGGCGTGTTTGTGAATCGGGTGCTTGGATATCTGCAGTCCAATTTTCACTATCCCATAACTGTAAGCGACGCCTCGTCGTATATGGGGTATACTCCAAATTACTTCAGTATGCTCTTTAAGGAGCGAATAGGGGTGAACTTCGGAGAGTATCTCAAGGGGATGCGCCTAAGTTACGCGCGAAATCTTTTGCTGTCCGGTAAAATGTCGGTGACTGAGGTGGCTATGGAGGCGGGATTTGGCTCGCTGGCGCATTTCTCCAGATCCTTTTTGCAGGCATACGGTTATTCTCCTAAGCAGTTCGCTAAGCGTGGGGGAGACGGACGTGACTGTCGGAAGTGATCTGTGGATCAGGTGCCTTGGAGCTTCGACTAAGCGTAAGCGTTTGTCGTGCGCTGATAATTCTTGCGTCTTCTCTAGACCGTAACTGAAAAGAGAGAGCACGTGGATCTGACGTGCAGGGATTGGTAAGATAACGTAGCGAAAACGAGCGAAAAAGTATTATCTGAAAGGAAAAAATATGAAAAAGTGGATAGGTGGCGCGGTCAAGCTTGCGGAGGAGTCACTCAGAGAAAAGATCCGCGGTAAGAAAATCGCGCTGATGATAAACGCAACTGCTATTATGGGCGACGGCAGATTGCTCCTTGACGTTATCGTGGAGGAAAAATGGGCGGACGTGGCATTCATTTTGGGAATGGAGCACGGTGTCAGATGTAATTTTCAGCCCGGTGAGCACGACGAGGCGGGAATAGATGAAAAAACGGGCATACCAGTGATATCGCTGTACGATTTTCCGGAAAGGCGCCCACCCGTGTCGTATCTTTCTCAGGTTGACGCGGTGGTTTACTGTACTCAGGACTCTGGAGTCAGACATTGGACCTTTACTCCTTGGATGATCTACCTTGTGGATGCTGCCGCACAGGCAGGCTGTGAGATGATAGTTCTGGACCGACCAAATCCAATAAGAGGTGATATCGTTGAGGGAAATATTCCCGACGCCTACGTTCCGAATTTGCTCTGCGGATTTGATTATCCGCTTCGTCACGGTATGACCGTCGGCGAGCTTGCCTATATGTATAACGAGGAGAAGGGCATCGGAGCAAAGCTAACAGTTCTCAAAATGGAGGGCTGGAAGAGAGATATGTGGTATGATGAAACCGGACTTCTATGGTTGCCGCCAACACCGAATATGCCAACTCCCGACAGCTTTCTTTATTTTTGTACAGTTGGACTTATGCAGGGAAGTAATATCTCGTTCGGCAGAATGTCCACCACACCGTACCAGTTTATAGGCCTTCCCGCGTTTTCCTCGGAGGAGCTGGCTACCGAGCTTAATTCCAGAGATTTTGATGACGTATATTTCGTACCCAAATTCAATATGGCAACTACTGTGGACAGTCAGAAAACACCATTGCCCTGCAACGGAGTACTTATAACGATCAGAAACAGAGATAGCTTCCGTGCGGTGAGGACACAGCTTCATATTATGGATGCTTTGCAGAAGCTTTATGCTCCGGATAAGTGGATATTCGATTTTAAGGTTGCGAGATTCTGGGCAAGGAAGAGACTTGGCACGGATGAGCTTCACAGCATAATTGAACGAGGAGAGAGTCCTCTGGCACTCTTAGATAAGTGGGAGGCGGATGCTATAGCCTTTGAGGAAAGACGGAGAAAATATCTTCTCTACTAAAATACAGAAAACAGCATAACGTATCCGCGTTTTTGATCCCAATTTGTTAGAAAGGAAGCAAAATGATCAGAAATTTCAACGGCAAAGATATAGAAGAAGTAATTAGGCTGTGGAATGAGGTGACCCCTCACAGCATAATAGATAACAGGACATTTGTCAAGAATATATTGCTTGACCCAAACTACGACGAGAGAGGATTTTTCCTATACGAATACGAAGGAGAAATAGTAGGCTTTATCCTTGCTATAATTAGACGTGTACCCGTAGATAACGGGGGAAAACTCGACACGGATAAGGGGTATATCAACGCAATAGGAGTAAAATGTAATCAAAAGTATACGAGCGTAGCCATTGATTCTCTCATTTCCGCGGCGGAGGAGTACGTATACGGCTTCGGTGACCGCAGGATATCCGTCGGCGGATACACTCCAAACTACTTCTATCCCGGTATAGACTCAGAACGCGCAATTATCCTTGAAGCCTTGAAGGAGCACGGATATACAGAGGGCGCAAGTCACAGATCAATAAGACTTGATCTCTCTAAATATGAGTATCCAGAAGAGCTTCGCCTCTTGAGAGAGGAGCGGGAGAGGGATGGATTTGTTTTTACCACACTTTCCGAGAGATACGTAACGTCTCTTCTTTCGGCATATCTTCCCGGATGGGTTCACAGATTTCGCCGTCAACTGCTTGAGACTATGGACTATTCCAAGTATCATATTATCTTGAAGGACGGCGACGTGATCGGATGTACCGTTTACGGAGATCCCTACAGCGCACCTGAGAGGTTCGGTCCTTTTGGTGTTAATGAAAAATTCAGAGGACTGGGACTTGGTAAGATACTGCTTGCAGAAACCCTCCTTTCAATGAAGCAGGACGGTCTTGACTTCGCTTGGGCGCAAAGCACTCCAATGGCCGGGCCCGCCACGTCTATATACGATCGCGCCGGATTTACAACCTACAGAGTCTTTGTTTCTTTTAGTAAATAACGTTTTTTGACCTAGAACATTAAAACGGCTGTATCGTAGTTGCAGCCGTTTTTTAATACTTGATCAATCGGAGCAAATGTATACTTCTTTATGCAGCAAATTATCCCCATCTTGAATATTATGCGTGCTCTAAAAGATAATAAACTTAACACGAGATAGGGTATACAGGTTTAAAGCACTGTGAAGTGGTTCTTTCTGCAATCTATTACTCCCTCGCTCTTGAGCTTTGAGATCTCGGCGGATAAGCCCGTCCTCTCCACCTCCAGATAATCCGCCAGCTCCTGACGGTCGAAGGGAATATCAAAGCTTGCTTTTCCGTGCCTCTTCTTCTCAAGCGAAAGATAGGTTAATAGCTTTTCTCTGGTGGTTCTCTTAGAGGTGATTTCTATTTTTTTGTGGAAGCGCAGGTTCTTCACCGCCAGAGCCTTCATTAGATTATATATGAGCTTGTGGTGAAAGCCGCAGCCGTTGTGACAGATTTCCAGTATGTGCGAGCATTCTATCAGCATGACCTCGGACGGCTCGCTGGAAACTACCGAGAAGGGAAGCGGCTCCGTTCCCGAGCAGGCGTAGGCTTCGGCGAATATCTCGGATGGCGACACGCTCTCCAAGATGCTTCTGTTACCGTAGTAATCGTTCAACTCTATCTGCACCTCTCCCGATAGCAGTATTCCTATATGTGACGCGGTCGTTCCCTCGGCGAAAACCGTATATTTTTTGTCGAAGAATACAGTTTTCGCGGACAGGCAGGTCAGCATCCTGACGAGATCATCCTCGGCTATACCGTCAAAGAGAGGGCATTTTTTGAGAATTTCGATATTTTTTACCATTTTTTCTCCTTTGTTGAAATTTCAACATCATTTATGATAACATTATACTATAATGATCTCAGAAAATCAAGAGCAAGAGAGCGAAAGAAGAAATTTCGAACACCGTTATGCTCTGCCACAGATGGATGATAGTTCATCCGGAGAGGAGATATAATATGAAAATTGCATTTTTTGATACGAAGCCATATGACAAAAAATACTTTGAGACGTACGCATCAAAGCGTGGATTAGAGATAAAGTACTATGAGACCAAGCTTACCGAGGATACCGTCGAGCTTGCGGCGGGGGCAGACGGAGTTTGCGTATTCGTAAACGATACGGTATCCGCACCGGTCATAGACAAGCTTTATGAGATGGGAGTCAGGCTCGTCGCCCTGAGATGCGCGGGCTTCAACAACGTTGATATGAAGCACGCCTATGGCAAGCTTCACGTTCTGCGTGTACCCGCGTACTCGCCTTATGCTGTTGCAGAGCATGCGATAGCGCTCCTTCTTACCTCTGTCAGACGTATACACAAGGCGTATAACAGAACCAGAGAGTTTAATTTCAGCTTGAATGGGATGCTGGGCTTCGACCTTCACGGCAAGACTGTCGGAGTGGTCGGAACGGGTAAGATCGGCATAGCCTTTATCAACATCTGCCTCGGATTCGGTATGAAGGTCCTGGCATACGATAAATATCCCGCAGAGGATCTTATACGCAGCGGCGTGCAATACGTCACTGCGGACGAGCTGTTCCGGGAAAGTGACGTGATCTCTCTTCACTGCCCTCTTACGGAGGAGACCTATCATTTAATAGACGAAGAAGCGCTTCAGAAATGTAAAAAGGGTGTTGTGATCATAAACACGTCCAGAGGCGCTCTGGTTGATGCCGAGGCGCTGCTTGTCGCTATTAAGTCCCGCAAGGTCGGCGCGGCCTGCCTTGACGTTTACGAGGAAGAGTCTGAATTGTTCTTTGAGGATTGCTCCGGACATATACTTGATGACGACATCCTCTCCAGACTGATTTCCATGCCCAACGTGATCCTGACCTCACACCAGGCATTCTTCACAGAGGAGGCGCTTGACAATATCGCTGAGATCACTGTGGATAATATAGTGAACTATCTCTCCGTAGGAAAGTGCAACAACGAGCTCTGTCACAGATGCTCCGGAGTTGAGGATTGTGGAAGTAGAGGCTGCTTTTAACGAGGTATCATTCCGACGAAACGATATAAATTAATTAAAGTATTGTAAAAAAAGAAAAGTTGTGCTATAATAGATTATCAAAACTCATGGGAGTGTTCTATGCTTATAACTAATCATATATTTGGCGTAGGAGTGATGGACAATCTGACAGATCTCTTTGAGGGGCAGTATCCTATCCCGGATGGGATAAGCTATAATTCCTACCTGATAATAGATGATAGGATCGTCGTTATGGATTCGGTAGATTCCAGATTTTCGGACGAGTGGATCTCAAATATCAGGGCCCGCCTTGGAGAGAGAGCTCCGGATTACCTTATAGTTCAGCATATGGAGCCGGATCATTCCTCCTCGATCTGTCACTTTTTAGATGCGTTTCCGACGGCGCGATTAGTTTCATCGTCTAAGGCATATACTATGATGAGAAACTTCTTTGGCAGAGATCTGACGGACGGCAGCATAGTAGTTTCGGATGGAGATACTCTTTCACTCGGAACTCACGAGCTCAGATTTATTGCTGCTCCTATGGTCCACTGGCCGGAGGTCATTATGACCTACGACACGACGGACAAGGTGCTCTTTTCAGCGGATGCCTTCGGCAAATTCGGTATGGCAGATGGTGACGAATGGGCAGATGAGGCGCGCAGATATTATATAGGCATAGTCGGTAAGTACGGCGCTCAGGTGCAGTCTCTTTTGAAAAAAGTCAGCGGACTTGATATATCGGTGATATGCTCTCTTCACGGGCCGGTGCTTCGGGATGATCTTTCCCGCTATATTGATCTGTACTCCGTCTGGTCGTCGTATGCCCCGGAGGAGCAGGGTGTATTTATCGGATACGCATCGGTTTACGGTAATACACGCTCTGCGGCGCATTGCCTTGCCGATGAGCTTCGAAGCCTTGGAGCTAAGGTAAGCGTTTACGACCTATCCAGATGCGATATGACGGCCGCGGTTGCGGATGCGTTCAGATATTCGGATACCGTTCTCGCTTCATCCACGTATAATGCGGATATATTCCCACCTATGAGAGATTTTATCAATCGTCTGACGGAGCGCGGATTTTCGGCACGCAGGGTATCGTTTATAGAAAACGGCAGCTGGGCACCTATGGCAGAGAAGGTTATGAGAGGGATGCTAGAGAAGTCGAAGAATTTAACGTATACCGAGAATTCGGTCAAAATTCTTTCTGCAGTAAATGAAGCGAACAGAGAACAGATAAAGGCTCTTGCTCGTGAAATATGTAAATAATTATTTGTAATAAATAACTTTTGGAGGTTAATAATATGTGTAATAAGTTTTATGTTTGTGAAAAATGCGGCAATCTTGTCGGAGTTATTGAGTGCGGAGGAGGCTCTCTCGTTTGCTGTGGAGCTAAGATGAAGGCTATTGAAGCAGGAGTGGTCGAGGCTAGTCGTGAGAAGCATATTCCGGACGTAAAGGTAGAGGGAAACACCGTTAAGGTTACCGTTGGATCTGTGATCCATCCTATGTCCGAGGAGCATCACATAAGCTGGATATATCTTGAGACCAGCAAGGGAGGTCAGCGCAGAGCGCTTTCATATGACGGTACCCCAGAGGCGACCTTTACACTCTCTGACGGTGAGACCCCCGTTTCTGTCTATGCTTATTGCAATCTTCACGGTCTGTGGAAGGCTGATCTTTGATAGCATATACAAGCGCTTTGTAATTACGTGACACAAATGTGGCGTGCATCTGAAAATTACCGAGCAGTCGGCGTGTTCGCCTTATATTACATAACTATAGAAAGGAAAAGATAAATGAAAAAGTATATTTGCGACGTTTGCGGTTGGGAATATGACGAGGCTGCAGGCTCTCCCGAGCACGGCATTGCTCCCGGAACTAAGTTCGAGGATCTTCCCGACGATTTTGAGTGTCCTCTTTGCGGTGTTGGCAAAGATAACTTCAGCGAAAACTAATCATTTCTCCCGTATCCCGAAAGGGATATGGGAGTAGCGCTTTTTTGTGCAACTTTTTCGTTGCGCATATACTGTTAAGATATATTGAAAATGTCCGGAGGTTATTATGACCGAGGTTTTACTGACAGCAATTGGAGTCGGCGGCGCTACGGTTATAGGAGCGATCATCGGCTTTGCCTTTAAAAACATTACCCATAAATTTTCCGATATCGTTTTGTCCTTTGCCGCAGGAGTAATGCTGGCAGCCGCGGTGCTTGGACTTGTTGTACCGTCCATAGAGTACGGTGGAAAATGGGGAATACTCATTACAGTCATAGGCATCTTTTGCGGAGCTGCGTGTCTCAATCTTATTGATAAGCTGGTCCCCCACCTTCATAGGCTCGCGGGGGCGGATATCGAGTCCCATTCAAATAGGGACGTTAACAAAATACTTCTTTTCGTTACTGCCATTGCCATACATAATCTGCCTGAGGGAATTGCGGCAGGCGTTGGCTTTGGCTCGGGAGATCTGGCTGGAGCGCTGATAATCGCCGGAGGTATCGCGCTTCAGAATATTCCTGAGGGAATGGTAATTATCGGTCCTATGCTGGCAGCGGGAGTCAAGCCTCGGAGAACATTTGCTCTGGCGATGGCAACCGGACTCGTTGAGGTTGTCGGTACGCTGCTTGGATATTTTGCCGTAAGCATCGCATCGTTTATTCTTCCGTTCGCTCTTGCGTTCGCAGGAGGTACTATGCTCTACGTTATTAGCGATGAGATGATACCCGAAACTCACGCTCACGGGGGCGAGAGAGGCGCGACGTACGCCTTGCTCGTAGGCTTCTGCGTGATGCTGGCGACGGACGTTTTGCTTGGTTGATCGTTATTGCTTAATCATATCACTTTTGCATATTTTTGTGTCAGTTAGACCGATTTGTAAATAAATAATTACAATATATTGAAAAACAGGGAATTGCCCTATGGAGATACTATGAAGGATTTAGTTGTATTTTTACGTGATTTTAACATATATACCGTGCTTATAAGACTTGTTCTGGCGATGATAATCGGCGGTACGATTGGCGTAGAGCGCAACAAGCAGGGCAGAGCGGCCGGAATGCGAACTCATATCCTCGTTTGTCTTGGCGCGACTTTAGCTTCTATGATAGGCATATACGTTTCAGAGGTTTTGCATATTGATAATGACCCGCTCCGTGTGGGCGCTCAGGTGGTATCCGGCATAGGCTTTCTCGGAGTAGGAACTATTTTAATTAAGGGTCGATTTCAGATCACAGGTCTTACAACCGCTGCAGGACTTTGGACAGCCGCGGCAATAGGTCTGGCTCTTGGCGCCGGCTTTTATGAGGGCGCGCTGGTTACATTCCTTTGCTCAGTTATTACTATCACCGTTGTTCACAGACTTGAGTATACGATTAACAAAAAGTACAGCCGTTTCGGTATGTATGTCGAGATACGCTCAGACAAGCACGTCAGAGAGGCTATTAATCATCTGGAGGGTAACTTCTCGGTAAGAGATATCCAGGTCACCTCTCCTCGCAGCGGTACATCGGGTAACGTTGGTATTGAGGCAAACGTGCTTAACAGAGACTTCCGCACCTCACCCGATAACGTAACCGAGGTTATGGAGGCGTGCGATTACGTGGTCTTTACCATCGAGTCTATATAATTATCACGACAGTAAGATCTCCGATGGGTTTTGCGCCGATGCTTTTCATTACGTTTATGGGACGATCGGCAGAATCGATTTCTTTAGATAAACGGATGATTTTTTCTGTTTAATTTTTCAGATAGGTAGAATAGATTTTCTATAAATAAAAAGATCTCGGCTTAGCGTTTAATATGCTAAGCCGAGATCTTTTTAACGTATAGATCAGATAAAGCTTTGACCGTTTATCGTAAGCTTGAAGCTGAGACCAAGCTTTTTTGCTGCGTGAGTACACATCTTCATACGGGAAAGGAATATCTCAAAGTAATCAATTATTGAGCCTATCTCCGTATCTATAGTCAGCGACAGCCGGATAATATCTCCATCAAGTTCAAGCTCAGAGTCGGTAACCGAGTAGTTTACTCTGTCGTGTATATCGAAGGCAAGAGTATCAATATTTCTGACACGGGTGCGGCGAACATCTGATTTATCTGCTAATATCAGCGCTGCCGATACCGCGTTTACGGGCACTCCCGTTCCCTCGTCGTGATTTCCTATCGCGGTAACCACGGTAGCTATATCCATAGGGTTCATTCCCATTTTGTCAAGTATTCTGAATGCCATAACCGCGCCGGACTGAGAATGCTCAGAGCGGTTTACCAAGTTGCCTATATCGTGCATATAGCCTGCTATTTTTGCAAGCTCAACAGTATCCTCGTCGTATCCGAGATGCTCAAGTATCCTCGCCGCGTTGTCAAGCACCTTTCCCACGTGGGCAAAGCTGTGCTCGGTATACCCAAGCGCCACGAGCGATTCATCCGCCGCCTTGATATACGTCTGTATCGCGGGATCGTTTTTAACCTTTTCAAAGCTGATCTTCATATTTATTACCTCTGACTTATTCTCGTCCTTTCAGCTAGATTATATCATATCTTTAGAAAAGATGCAACAGTCTTTTTTGTTTCGTTTTTTAAATAATAGCTTACGGTAGGTAAAAAAACAACGCTCCGCCGTAACATAAAAAGGTTTACGCTTCGGAGCGCTGAAGTATCAACAGATGTATTTTTTTAAATGGGACGCCGCAAGAGTGATGTCTGCCTCCGGGTCGTCACCACACTCACGCTCTATAGTCAGGAATCCGTCGTAGCCTATATCCTTCAGAGCCTCTATGTATTTATCCCAATCGACCTGACCCTGACCGAGAGGCACCTCCTTAAATCCGCGGCAGGCATTGAGAGCGTCAACACCTCCGATGGCGAAGGCGTGATAAACGTCCCTCGGATACTGATTCGGATCGAGAAGGATACCGTCCTTTGCGTGTGTATGCACGACATAATCCCTGAGCAGATAAACTGCCGCAACGGGATCCTCAGCTGTTACCATTGCAAAGTTAGCAGGGTCGAGGTTTACTCCTACTCCGCCTCTTGTATCCTTGAGAAAGGCGAGAAGGGTTGTCGCCTTTTCAGGCCCGGTCTCTATTGCCGCGGTAACGCCTCGGGATTTTGCATACAGGCCTATCTCAGTCAGCGCCTGCAGCATTGTACCGTATACCGTATCTGATTTATCAGAGGGAATGACGCCTATATGCGTTGTGATAACCTTGGCGCCAAATTCGACTGCCAGATCGATTATCCTCTTTGTTTTTTCGACACGGGTAGGGTTATCCTCCGCGATTTCAAAGCCGTATCCGCCCATATCCGCGCAAAGAGCGCTGACGGATATGCCGTTTTCCCGAAGAAGTCTCTTATACTCCTCCTTGTCGCTTTCGGTAAGAGCGTCGGGGCTGAATGAGCCGTCGGTCGCGTATATCTGCACGCCCATCAGCCCAAGCTCCGCCGCCTTTTTTATGCCCTCAGCGTGAGTTTTTTTAAAGCAATTAGTTATAACACCAATTTTCATCTTTTATCCTTTCCGAAAGCCGCCTGCCTCGTACAGTGATATTATCAGCCTGTGAGTTTTTAGCGCCTCTCTGCCGGAGATCTCAAGGGGCTCTTCTCCGAGGCACGCCCGATAAAACTGTTCTATCTGATTGACGTGTCGAATTCCCCAATAGTCCTTTCCGCCGCCGTAGTTAATCTCGGCAGCCGCAGCCTCCATATGAGCCTCCTCGTGCGTTCCGTCGAAGTAATCTATATATGCGTCATCGTACCCCATAGATACCCTTCCTCTCTCACAGAGGAGCTTGATCTCTATAGGTAGGTCACAGCCGTAGTTGTTCATACAGTAGAAGCCGTATCTTGCTCCGCCCTTGTAGGTGATAAAGCCCTCGGCTGTATCCTCTACCTTGACGATATCGTGTCCTCTGTTTGCCATGTGACAGCTGATGGATTCTATCTCGTCGTTTATCATCCAGTTAACAAGGTCGATGGAGTGTATCGCCTGATCGATCACAACACCTCCGCCCTCCTTATCCCACGTGCCCTTCCAGTCACTCATAGAGTAATATTCGTCAGAGCGTGACCAAGTGAGAAACGACGCTGCTGAGACTACCTTTCCGAGCCTTCCGCTCTCTATCGCGGCTTTGACAAATCTTGCGGCGTTATTATATCTGCATTGCGACACAACACCGTACAGAACTCCCTGTTTATCCGCTTCCTCTACCGCCTTCACAGCAGACTCATAGTCGATATCCATAGGCTTCTCGCATAGCACGTGAATACCTCTTTTGAAGGCGTCAGAGGCTACCCGTGTATGTAAATAGTGGGGTAAGCATATATGCAATACGTCAGGTTTTGCTTCATCCAGCATAGTGATGTGATCGGTATAAGCGCTGACACCGTACTCTAATGCGGCATCTTGTGCTCGCAGAGTCTTGTTGTCGCAAACAGCGACCAGCTCGCATAAACCGTTAAGCATTTTCGTTGATTTCAGATGCATGGTGGATATTCTGCCGCATCCCACAAGAGCGACTCTTAGCTTCTTCATTTTTTCGTCCTCGTATGATTTAGAAATTTACCGTGCCGCCGTTCTTTACCTTTATAGCGGATTCTCTCAGCTTCATTACCGCAAGGGTCTCTTCGGGGTTGAAGGGAGCCTTTCCGCTGAGGTAGAATTTAAGGATATCCTCTATTAGTCCATGGAAGTATGAGCTCTCCAGCTTTTCGTATACCGACTTCTTGCCCCCGAAGCCTGCGCATATTGAGTATGGCATGGCAGTAGAGAACACCATTACTGCTTTTTTCCCGCTCTCAAACTGTATACTGATAACGTGCTGACCGTTGCCTAACGCTTCTCCGCTGACAAGCTTCAGATCGACTCCAAGGGTCTTGATCACCATCTCGCACTGGTGGATTATATATTCGTCAAAGTTTGAGCCGCAGCCTGTTGTGATCAGAGAATCTGCTTCATCGGCAGATGATAGCTCTGTGGCGTATCTCAGCGCAGAGGTGGAGAAGAATGGGGTGCTATATTTCTTTCCGATCTCAAAAATTTCACACGCCCCCCCGGTGATCCTCCGCAAAGGTCTTATCAACGTAGGTGTTTTTTCCAAATTTGAAGGCTTCTTTCACGTATCCGAGATGCTTTTCGGGGTTTGAAGGAGCAAGGATGCATACGTAGTCTGATTTCTCGCACAGCTCCTCTATGCTGTAGCATCTTTCTACGCCGAATTTCTTGCACCACTCGTCGGTTGTAACCTGATCCACGGGAGATATATCAAGCTCGGCATATGCGTAAGCTACAGTGAAGTCCTCACCCATTTTTTCCGACGCCTCAGCGAACCATTTCGGATAGTTATTCGCGTGCCACTCGCTGATATAGTAATCAATAAAACCTATTTTTTTCATTTTTCCTTGTTACTCGAACGAGATCTCCTTTTTTGTTTCTGCTGAATCGTAGAGCGCCTGTAAAAGCTTTGCTGATTCCAGAACGTATTCTATGTTGTTCGCGTCCTTGATACCGCTGCTTATAGAATCGATAAACGCCTTGTCCTCTCTCTTATACATATTGGGAATGTCGTACTCCGGTGCTGCGTGGCTGAGATCGCTTCCGTTCCAGAATTCATAGAGCTTTCCGTACTCGAGTCTCGCGCCTCCCTTGTCGCCGAGGAAGTCCACGAACATCTCATCCTTGCCAACGTTCTGCGCCCACGCGCCGTTGAAGGAGATGCTTGCCTTGTCCGTACGGATATAACCGGTGATGAAATCGTCAACGTCGTTCACACCGTTTTCAATATCCGAGGTATCCCTTGCCCACATATATTCGGTCTTGTACGCCTTCATATCCTTTGCCATCTCGCAATATGCGTCGCAGGTAACGTTCTTCAGCTTAGCGCCGCCGAGGATATAAAGTATAAGATCGAAGAAATGCACGCCCCAATCAATAAGCACGCCTCCGCCCGACTGCTTCTTGTTTGTGAACGGACCGCCAAGTCCGGGGATAGATCTGAAGGCACGGAAGGAGCAGTATACGTGATATACGTTGCCGAACTCGCCCTTTTCGATGCTGTTCTTAAGTCTGATAACCGATTCGTGATGCCTGTTGCACACGCCGATGTTCAGCATAAGCCCCAGTTTTCTCGCTTCCTCCGCCATTTCACAGGAGAGAGGATAGTTTACCGTAATGGGCTTCTCGCACATAACGTGCTTTCCTGCCCGAATCGCATCCATAGTTACTGTGTAATGAGCGTAATTCGGAGTCAGAACCCATACGGCGTCCACCTCCGGATCATTCAGCGCGATCTTATAGTCAGTGATAACGTTCTCGATCTGTGGGTGCTTTTCCTTCTGTTCAAGAGCCTTTTCTTCAATGATATCGCAGGCATACTTGATCCTTACGTCCTCAAGAGAGCAAAGCGCTGGAAAATGCGCGTTATTCGCGATTCTTCCACATCCTATAACTGCTACCGTTGTCATTTTTAATCTCCTATCATTTCTTTAAGTATATAATTAACGGTTTAAAAGTACTGCTGTATTTATTATAAATGAAGTTTTGATAGCATAGAATATTGCTATTATATGAATTATATATTATTTTTTTGTTTTTTTATAGTTTAACCGTTGCTTAAAGCAAAAAAATATTATATAATAGGTATGGAATAATGCCAATCACATTAAGAGGTAGGTATGGCAAAGGAAAAAACTCGCACCGCCAAGCTCACCGGTGCTTATTTACAAAAAAAATATATCGTAGTGGACCCCGGCAGCCGTGGAAAAACAAAATTTCATATAAACAATCTGTTTCTTGACGATCCTAAAGTATTCGGAGATATCACCCTATACCAGATAGGTAGAAGGTATTGTGAATCGGGCGCTGTTATCGGAATGCATTTTCACGGTGATTTTTACGAGTTATCAATAGTGACGGCAGGAGAGGGATACATTATGACGGATGAGGGAGAGCTGCGCGTTCGCCCGGGAGATATACATCTCTCATTACCGAGAGAGCATCACGATATCCGCACTGTCGACGGGGAGAAGCTGGAGTATGACTTCCTCGCTTTTTCCGTAAATTCAAAATATGTCTCCTCCATTACGAAAATCGCGGATGCTGTCAGAGGGGGTGAATGCTCCAGACTGTTCCGCGACGAGAGAGTCAGCTATCTTATCGCTCTCGCTATATCGGAGGTATCTCTTACGGATGCTCACAGCTCGGATATGATGTGCTCAATATTAAAGCAGGTGATCATATACGTCATTAGAAACCTTACCGGCGCTTACCGTCTTACAGCCAACGTAAATAACGCGGAAATTCTGTGTCAGAACGTTATGAGCTACATAGATTCCCATATTTACTCTGTTTCATCGCTGAAAGAGGTGTCCGATAGATTTGGATATAACTACAGCTATCTTTCCGACCTCTTCAGCAAAACTACGGGAAACACCGTGTCTGAATACTACCGCAGCCGCAGGCTTGACGCGGCAAGGGCGCTTCTGGATGAAGGGAAAAAGCCGATAAGTGAGATATCGGAGCTGCTTGGTTATTCTACCCCCTTTGCCTTCAGTGCCGCCTTCAAGAAGCACTTTGGACTGTCTCCAAAAGAGTTTGCCAAAACTAAAATGGGAGAGGAAGCGAAGGAGTAAGCCCGGGATAACGGGCAGGCAAATCTGAGCCAACGTTAAGCGTTAAATATAAATAAAAACTCATTATGCTCTCCAGATGCTTAGCATAATGAGTTTTTATTTCAGCTGTGATAATCCGCAGGCTTTTTGCCTGATACAACTATCGGAATATTGGATTTTAGATTGACGGTAAATCTCGCTCCGTCCTTCAGCGGATTTTTCGAGAGGGAGAATGGATTATAGTACAGCGCATCGGGGTTCACCGCACCCGTGTCGAGAATATTGAGGGTTTTGGTGGATTTTGGAGGCACCTTAAAGCTTATTCCGCAAACGAGTGACGAGGCACTGTCGCCGTACAGATCTACGTTGACCTCCGCCTCGCCAAAGGACACGTTGGTTAGAGTGAAGGTGCAGTCAGACGCAGACATATCGGAAAAGAACCAGCTTTCAGCGCCCATTTTGCGACTGTATTCCTTCAACTTATCCATATAGATCTGCTTGCCGTTATGCCTTGGGGAGTAGGGAAGGGCGAGGACCACGTTTCCGTCTCCGCCTGCAAAGAAATCCTCTACGCGCATATTGTATAGAAGATGTCTGCACGCTTCCTTGCTCTTTTGATGATAGAGGGAAAAGGTGCCGAGACAATGCTCCTCAAATCCTGCTGTAACGCATACCGAGGGATCTATAAGATCGTACGTCGCAACGTCGCCTCCGTTAAACATATGGTGCGTGGGCTGAAGGATGTCAGATTTCAGATATTCTCCATATCTTTTTACAAGGTTCAAGGCTTTAAGGTTGGCGTCAGCACACATCATGACCCTCTGTCCTGCAATATTGACTCTCACCACAAGAGAGAGCTCGTTCATGTTTGTGACGGAGTCTAAGCAGCTATCGTCGGGCGTGGACAGCATCTCAAGGCTTGCATCGCCGAAGCGATAAAGCTGACCCGTGTGCGCCTTATACACGGTAGCACCGCTGTTTTTCACCCATCCGTCAAAGCGCAAAAGCTCCTCCTTTTCCTTTGCGAGATCGGAGAATTTCCCGGCGCTTGAATCTACGTCGATGAAATTGTAAATGATCCTCTCAACCGTAAAGGCGCCAGCGTGCTTTTCGCAAGCGGTGCTGAAGCATCGGTAGTGATCGCAATGCGGATGCGTGAATATCCAGGCGGCGATCACGGGTATATCGGTGGGCGATTGCTCCTTGAGACAACGGACAAGCTTATCCGCGTCTGGCTCAAAATGCCATCCACCGTCGAATATGATAAATCTGCCGTCGGGAATTCTGAATACCACCGAAGCGCCGAAATCCTCCAGATCTATCTGAGTAATAAGCGCAGGCACGCGTGGGGCATGAATATGATCCTTGAAGGAGGGATAGCTCGATTTTGGCTCAGTAACTATCTGAGTCTCCTTGCTGCCCGGAAAATAAGTCGCCATCAGCATGTCTCCGTTATGGTCAAGGACCGTTGTTGAGCAGCTCCCCAGACTGTACTCGCTTACGTTTCTATACCCTTTGTTTGAAAGCGACGAGAGAAAGCCGAAATAATCCTTCTCTATTACGTCGGTGAAAGAGTACACGGTGTGGTCGCCTCTGTTCTCGCAGTATTTTAGTTTTCCAAACTTCATATCGGTAATGCGCATTTTGCTGCCTCCGTAAGTTTATCCGCTCTCTGAGAGGGAAGGCGGACGCTTCTCCTCGTTTTTAGAGATACCTTGATAAATAAATATTAGCACACATTTATTGCGTAGTCAATATACGTTATTGATAAAATAGAAGGTATTATTGATAAAAAGCAATTTTTGAATATGTGCTGCCTATCAAAATGAAACGAAGATTTTTGCATCCCTCGCTTTTTACGAACGCGCCTGTTTTCTATCCTTTGGATAACCTTTTTTAAAATGCTCGTCGGTTCTTTTACGAGAATAGAAGAAGCTATAAGAGCTCTCAAAAAACATATAAAAAACTTTTTTAACTTTTTTTCTAAAAGCTATTGACAAATCAAAAAGCATTTGCTATAATATTTAAGCACGCAACGGAAGGTTAGCTCAGTTGGGAGAGCATCTGCCTTACAAGCAGAGGGTCACAGGTTCGAGCCCTGTACTTTCCACCAGGATACGCAAGTATCCATATCGGGTTGGCTTGGTAGCTCAGTTGGTTAGAGCGCTAGCCTGTCACGCTAGAGGTCGTGGGTTCGAGCCCCATCCGAGTCGCCACCCGAAACGCCTCTGTAGCTCAGTTGGTAGAGCAGGGGACTGAAAATCCCCGTGTCGTTGGTTCAATTCCGACCGGAGGCACCATATGCGGATTTAGCTCATTTGGTAGAGCGCCACCTTGCCAAGGTGGAGGTGGCGGGTTCGAGCCCCGTAATCCGCTCCAACAAAAAAGGAACTTTTGTCTACCAAGACAAGAGAGGTTTTTTCTTGAGTTTAGGGGCAAAATAGCCCTCAACATAGGAAAATACCACTGAAATAGGGGCTGGAACGGTTGATCATACCGCGCCAGCCCCCGTTTTTGCGTTTTATGGCAACAAAAAGCGTTTTACTTTTCGCGTTTCTTTGCTTTGCAAAGAAGGAAGAAATCCGTCAGACTTAGGGATTTGAATGAAAAAAGTACGAAATAATCCGCACAAGTCGCGAAAAAGTGACGCGACTCAATTGTAAAAACGCGAAATTTGTGTTATAATGTTTGGTAAATAAGTATATCCTTTCGTGGGGATAGAATCGGAGGGCGCAAGTTATGAACTTGGAACGACTAAACAAACTGGTTGAAATATACATAGATAAATTCGAAATGCTCAACAATGCGGAGCATTATGAGAATATGAAATAGGAGGCAATCCACCATTTCAAAAACCATTTTGATCTCAACGCGCCCGATTTCTATGAGATGTTCAAAAACGCCATGATGAAATCTAGCATCATCATTAACAATGGTACGGTGCAGCCGATCAACGGTGTAACCTAAAAGGAGGAATTTATGAAAAAATCAATTTTAGTTTTGATCACAGCACTTCTTCTTGCACTTGCATTGGTGCTTCCCGTGTGCGCGGCGGAGGCGGATACCGAACAGTGGAACGCGCAGGAGCTCGGCGCTTCTCTCGACGCTTTTTTGGAATCCAAGGCGGACAATCATGCCGCCGTTGCGGTCTTGGTATTTACTGCAGAAGACGATCTTTATACCCGATATTTCGGCGCGGTCGATGCCGCGGGCAATGTTCCTTTGAATGAGGATCACGTTCTGGAATGGGGAAGCACGACGAAGCTCCTCGTCTGGATTTCCGCCATGCAGCTTTGGGAGGCGGGCAAGCTTGATCTCAATGAAGATATCCGCACCTATCTGCCGGACGGCTTTTTAAAGAATCTCCGTTTTGACAAGCCCGTCACCATGCTGAACCTCATGAATCACAACGCGGGCTTTCAGGAAACGACCTTCGTTTTAGAGGTGGAAGATGAGGAGGATATCATTCCTCTCGGTGAATACCTCGCGACCTATCAGCCCCTGCAGGTCTTTGAGCCCGGCTCCGTCGTTGCGTACAGCAATTGGGGCGCGGCGCTTGCGGGCTACGTTGTGGAATGTATCGCGGGCGAAGCTTTTTCCGATTACGTTCAGGCACATATCTTCGCGCCGCTTGAAATGAAACACAGCGCGCTTGCCGCCGATCTCAGCGACAACGCCTACGTCCGGGAAAAGAGAAAGGAATTCGTGAGCTATATGCCCGACGGTATGCTCAGCGAGGAGAACAATAAGGTCTTCATCCTCCCTTATCCTGCGGGAATGTGCACGTCTACGCTTGCGGATTTCGCGACTTTCGCCAAGGCGCTCCTGACAAGGGACACGCGCTTGCTCTCTGCGGAGGGGTTTGAAAAATTGTACAGCCCCAGCCTGATGTACACGGGCACGGACAAGGCGCGCCTGTACCACGGATTCCTCGTGGACTATGAGTTCGCTTCTCCCATCGTCGGACATGACGGCAACACGATGGGCGGCAGCAGCAGATTGCTCCTCGACCTCGAAAACAACGTCGGCATGGTGGTGCTGACCAATCAGCTGGGCGGCTCGGTGTATCGCACCTCAATGGCGGAGATCGTATTCGGAACGGCGGATCTCCATATCCCCGTCGACGGCTACTATATCCCAGCGCGCCACGTGTTTGAGGGAAAGATGAAAATGCTCTACAATCTGTTCGTCGGAAAAGGCTTTCACATCACGTCGGAAATTGCGGACGGGCTTTACGTCAACGTGCTTCCAGATCGCTTTGAGATCTCCACGTGCGACTATCTCGCCGTTGACGGAAGCGGCGTGATTCTGGACGTGATGGCGGTTTTGTGGATGGCTTTTGCGGGATTTTCCCTTATCGGAGGGGCAGTGATCGCGGCGGTCAGCTTCCGCAAGCGGAATCTCGACCGTAAAAAATCGGCGGTTGTTTTGTACGGACTGATGATCGCGCTTTCGTGGTTTGCGGCGCTCCCCGCGGTGCCGAGGGTTGCGGCACTCGTCTATGCGATCCTGCTTTGCGTTTTCGGGTGTATGCTTGCGATCCTGCTCAAAAAAGGGGAGAAGCCCTCCCGTTTCGTCAGAGTCTATGCGTGGGTGCTGTATCTCTCGCTTGCGGTCACGGTGCTGAACTATGTGCTGTGGGATCTGATCGGCTTTTAAATCAGTAAAACTTGCTGGCTTGTATGTTTGACGTCGGACATACGGGTCAGCATTTTTACAGTTAAAACCGAACAAATGTTCGTGTTCTCGGTTAAATAAAAACGGCTTCATAACCGCAGTAGATATTCTCCAGCTCCTCGAGTGATTGGGTGTGAATGTAGTAAACGTTGCGAATGCTCATGTTGCCGCAAAGATCGGCAATCACGCTCCATGGTTCGCGGAAAATATACCGCCTGCGCAAGATGATCCGTCCGATGGGATCCTTCAATCGGTCGATCAGCCTGGTGGCAAACATTTTTTGCGCGTTCATTTTCCGGATCAGCCCCTGCAATTCCTCGGTGCGGCGTTGAATTTCTGTGGAGAGGGCTTGATCTGCGGAGCACGGGTCGTATTGGCTTTGCCAATAATTCAGCTCGTCGGTCTTCTCCTCAATCTGCGCGTGAATGTTTAAAAGCTGTTGGAAAAATTTTTGGCACTTCAGCTCTTTCTTTGCCATGAGTGCTCCTTTCGTGTGATAAAAGTAATTCATTCAAGAAACGAACAAAAGTTCGTATTATGATTATATCACACGAAAGTTTGTTAATGGGGCGCGAAGAAATTTCTTGGCTTTTTTTGAAAAATTTCAAACGCCGTTTTTGGGAATGAAAGAAAGAATATTTAAGTATCAGCGACAACTACTTTCACTATGCGACAAATAATAAAAATGTTCATTTTTACAAAGTGTACAAAAATGACGAATTGATTGGAACGACACATCTGGAACAACAAGAAAACGTACTGTTTATGGATGTATTGGTGTTTCCTAAGTTTCAAAGAGCGGGACTAGGTACAAGTATTGTCAAAGATATTCAAGATGATATTTTTGAACTCGGTTATAAAAGCATTGAAATTTCCATTGATGAAGAAAATATTGGATCTTTAAGATTGTTCGAGAAGGCTGGATTTGCATTCGTATCAAAAGAAG
>JAFTSU010000018.1 GCA_017467105.1 Clostridia bacterium | reverse complement strand
TTTGTGCAAAAAGTATAAAAAACAGCCGAAAACAAGTCAAAAATGGCTCGTTTTCGGCTGATTTTTGGTCGAAGTGGCGGGACTCGAACTCGCGGCCTCCAGTACCCGAAACTGGCGCGCTACCAACTGCGCTACACCTCGTTTTGATGATTTTTATGCGATTTTCTGTAAGTGGTCAAACATGTGGTCAGACCGAAAATTTGCGAACTTTTAAGACTTCGGGAGAGCCAAAAAAGTCAGTGTTTTCAAGGGATTTGGGCGTTTTTCAAAATTTTAGATTTGAAATCGGTGGTTTGCACCCGAAACTGGCGCGATACCACCTTCGCTACGCCTCGAAATATGATATTGTGTGAAAACAATGTTGCGACTAACCGATCTTCGCCAAAGCTAGATGATCTTCGTTCAGCTTTTCGTATAGTTTATGCTGCTGCTTTAAGTTTTGATATAGCTTAATCCGATCAAGCCTATATATTATAGCACAAGATTATTTTGTTGTCAATGGATTTTAGTTAAAAATGCACATTGTTCTAATCCTAATAAGCAATTGAACCTACACCTTAACATCATACCGCCCGCTATATTCAAACGTGCTCCTCGTTGTCAGGCTATAACAATAAATTGTCGGGCGAAAATGAACAGTTTAATCCGGACAAAGGTGTAATTATGAACGGCTATCGGCGTTAGCACAGCGCTTGTTATCTGTATTTAAACGCTTATATACATAAAAACGGGAGCATTTAACCTCTATACAACGGCGAATAGGAGTTAAATGCTCGCTTACGAATAACAAAAAAATTTTTGGCAATGAATAATTAGCTTGTATTTCGCCTTGAGCCGCTAAGTTGACCGACACGCACCGTGAGATATTGCAGCTACTATGATAAAAACGTACACGTCGTTTGCGCGTTTATTTTGCAACTGTATACTGCTTTTCTCTCGGAAGAGCTATTCTGATGCGACCCTTTAGCCTTATATCTCTGGAGGATGCGCCGACCAGAATATCAAAGTCTCCGTTTTCTACGTGCCAATCTCCAAGTGAAACGTTATAGAAGGCAAACGAACGATAGTCAAGATTCATAGATATCTGCTTGCTTTCGCCCGGAGCGAGATCGATCTTGGCGAAGCCCTTCAGCTCCTTGTCAGGTCTTTCAACCGTGGAAATAATATCAGAAACGTACAGCTGTACCGTCTCCTTAGCAGGAATATCAGATGTGTTAGTGACAGTCAGAGAAACGGTAAAGTCAGTATCTCCGTTTTGCAGAATGGTCAGACCCGTGTAACGAAAATCTGCATAAGAGAGACCGTGACCGAAGGGGAAAAGCACATCCGTGTCCGTCGTGTCGTAGTACCTGTATCCCACGAACACCCCCTCGGTATACTTATCCGCGGAGGAGTTTTGCAGCTTGGAGAGAGCCTTGCATATTACGGACGGACGGGTTGCTACCGTAGGGTTATCCTCAAGGCACATAGGGTAGCTCTCGGTCAGCTTTCCGCTGGGGGACACCTTGCCCGTAAGCACGTTTGCTAGCGCCTCGGAAATACCCTCACCGCCAAAGCCCGCTTGCACTATTGCCGCTACGCTGTCCTTCCATACGGACATATCTATGGCGCTTCCTGTGTATAGAATTACGATGAGCTTCGGGTTTGCTTTGGCGAGAGTAAGAATAAGCTTTTCGTGATTTTGGGAGAGCTTTATTGTGCTTCTGTCGACGCCTTCAATCTCAACAAGATCGTTATTGCCTATACAGAGAATCACACTTTCTGCTTCCATTGCGCGATAGCAAAGAGCCGAAAGTCCATTGTAGCGGCTTACAGAAACCTCTGGAGAGTAAGCATCCGTTGCCGAAATAAACTCGGTATCCTCACAGAGATTCTGCTTTATAAGATTTTCCAGAGGCTCAAAGTTGTGCGCTGTATAAACGAAAGATGATCCGCCGCCACCAAGGGATGGATTACGAGCCATCTCACCTATAACCATAAGCCTTTTATCCCTAATAGGTAAAGTATTATTGTCATTTTTGAGCAAAACAATAGCTTCTTCCGCAATTTTCACTGCCGCAGCGTGACGTTCTTCCTTGGTTCTTTTTACTTTTTTATCTGCATTTTTGCACTTCTCTATCAGCTCGAGAAGCTTCTCGACTCTCTCGTCGATCTCACCTTCCGTTATTTCCCCTCTGTTGTATGCCTCCCGTAGCTCTTTCAGATGACGGGAGGAGTGGGGCATAGTTAGATCCAAGGTTGCCTTGAGCGCTCTCGGAGCATCGTGAGTTGCACCCCAATCTGACATTATAAGTCCGTCAAATCCGAGCTCTTCGCGCAGTATGCTCTTAAGGTATTTGCGGTTTTCACTTGCCCATATACCGTTTATTTGGTTGTATGCGCACATAACAGTCCAGGGCTTAGCCTCCAGAGCCTTTTCAAATGCGGGCAGGTATATTTCTCTGACAGTTCTCTCATCCGCTTCGCTGGAGTTGAACAGTCTGTCCACCTCAATGTTATTCAGACAAAAATGCTTGAGTGAGGTACCAACGCCGGAGCTCTGCACGCCATTAATAAAGCTCTTTGCCATCTCTCCCGCAAGGTAAGGGTCCTCGGAAAGATACTCAAAGTTTCTGCCGCAGACAGGAGTTCTCTTGATATTTACGCCCGGCGCTAAAAGCACGTCAGCATTTCTCTCTATGCAATCGTCTGCTATGACCTGACCGTCGAGAAACGCAAGCTCCGGGTTCCAGGTGCAGCTTAGCGCAGATAAGGTGGGCATAGCGGTTGCAGAGGCTGTTCCACGATCTTGCTTTATAGATTTCGGATGAGCGGCAGGATCGTTTTTGTCTACCACCTGTCTTAAACCGCTTGGTCCATCGTTCAAGGTAAGCGACGGGAGCTTACCCGACGCTGTTTCGGTGTGCCAGACGTCACGTCCGACGAGCAGGGCTATCTTTTCGTCAATAGTGAGAGTGGAAAGATCAAGCTTCATTTGGTTTTCCTCCGTAGGTTAGGTTAAGAGTTGCTTTTTCAGCGGCAAAACGTGTGCCTCTCAAAAAAGCTCCTTGATTTAATTATAGCAATTGCTTTTATCAAAATATATACCAAAACCATTGAAATCACTCTCATTTTGTGATATAATTCGTATTATGAAGGAATTTTATGAGAAGGTTAGGGAAGAAAACGATATATACGTAAACCGTACCTGCACGAGTCACGTCTATCCGGCGCACTTTCATATAAATACAGAGATCTTGGTAGTAAACAAGGGAGGCTACGATATAACGGTCTGTGGACGGAAGTGCTACGTGTGTGAGGGAGATATTGCGGTTATAGACAGCTACGATACGCACAGCTACGATAGATACACGGGCGGGTCGGACAGAGACGATATGGTTATGATAGTTCCGTATAATCTTGTAAGGAATCTTTTGCAGGATGAATCGGGCAAACGGATATCAGAGCCTGTGATTCACGCACCTGGGCTGTGCCGTGAGCTTTTGGATATCGCGGACAAATATATTTCAACCGATAGCTCCCCGTTTGTGAGAAGCGCTGCTGCAACACTTATTTTTTCGAGAATAGCGGAGCTGGCGGAATTCGGTGATAAAAAGGGCAGGGGTGATGCCGCTCTGTTACGCAGGATACTCGGATACCTGCAGGATAATTTTAAGGGTGACGTTACCAGAGCCTCTATCGCAAACGCTCTTGGATATACGGAAGCCCATATATCCAGAGTATTTCACAGCTACACGGGCAGGGGATTGAAGGAATACTTAAACGGTCTGCGCCTTTCTTACATCGACGAGTGCGTTGCAAAGGGCGATAAGCGAAGCCTTACCGAACTGATTTTTGAAGCGGGATTTGGAAGTCAGCAGACGTATTATCGGGCGAGAAAGCGTTAGGTAAATTGCTCAGTGCGTTAAACACAAAAAGCAACCGAGTTGATCGGTTGCTTTTTGTTGTAGTCTTAAGCGGAAAAACATCTGGTTGAGGATAAAAACCCGAACGCAGTCATAGGCTCCTTTTGGAGAGCTCTCGAGGAAACGAGTGAGAGCGCAAGCAATGCGCCATCTCCGTCTGCTATGCTTTAGTCGGAGCGTATTTAATTATCCTCGTCTATAGAGACAGGAATGCCGTTAACCTCAATGGGACCGGAAACCTTGATCATCAGATATTTCTCGCCGCCGATGACCCTTGTGGTAACCAGCTCCTTGTATTCCGGAGATACGGTAACCTTTATCTCGGGCATTTTAAGCTCGAATTTGTTATACTGAACGATATTTTTCGGAGTAAGGGCAGCGCCGTTTCCAAAGATCTCGTCCATAGCGGTGCCGACCTTCTTGATACTCTCTTCCTCTACGCCTATGCTTTGAAGCATTTCCTTGACGTTGTGCTTAGTGACTGTCAGGGGCTCTGGATCCTTCGATTCCTTGTGCGCCTCGACGATCTCTCCTATCGCTGAGTGTACAGCCTTTACTACGTCCAGGGTGCATTCGTCTGCAAGCGCATTTCCAAGAGTTTCTGAAAACGCCGTACGCTGAACCACGGGAGGCATTGGATGGGGAACGCCGAAGATGCGCTCCGTCAGAGCGGAGTAGGAGGTTGACTTACTGCGGGTGTAGTATAAAGCTCCGTAAATATTACTGCTCCTGTCATCAAACGCGGGAAACATAAATCCAATTTCGGGGTTAGAGAGGATACCCTGGGCGCTGTCCGAGTGGAAGAGTCTGTCTGCCTCGCGGAAGCGTAGCGCGTTTGGCGCCTCTTTGACAGGACATATCGCGCAAGTAAAATAGGAAAATTGAGAGGTTGATTCGCCATCCTCTCCGTCTGAATGCCTTGTTTTTACGTCGTATACGTCGCTAGCCAGCAGAACCACGTAGCTTGAGTCAAGCTCAAGAGATTCCGCGATAGCCGTATAAAGCTCGCCAAGCGCATCCTCATCACGCAGTCCGCTTGCCCTCAGCTTCATAAGCAGAGCGTGCTTTGGGCTCTCGCTCACGTCCTTTGTGGAAAACTCTATCTGGTTTTGCGAGATTCCGATAGATCCGGAGAGAGATCTGCGAAGCACCGCGAGAAGCTGCTCCGAAACAACGGAATCACCGAGAGAGAGGCTTTGATTTATCTTATATACGACCTCTTTATTTTCGTTGATATAACAGCCGACAACAGTTGAAATATTTGATTTGTCCGGTCTGAATCTGCGCTTCAGCTCCCTTAATTCTCTGTCTGTCATTATTTATCTCCGTGGGAATTGTAGTTTTTAAAAATGATAGCCGCTTCGACTCCGATAAAGCCGAAGCGGCTCGGTTAAGATCAGAACTGTATTACTTCGTTGGGCTTGTTAGTGGGGTTGCGCATAATTCTGCCGAGGTTGGAAGTGAAAATAACTTGATCGTAACGAAGCTCGATCTCCGCCTCGTGCTTACCGAAGGAGTTGACAAATTCCTCGTAAAGCTCCATAGCCTTTTTATCGTCGCCAACGCATTTTGCGCGGAACATGCCTGCAAAGCCGCGGCAATATTCAACATGCTTTTCGAGCAGTCTTACCGAGGCGGTCTGAACTCTGTAATCGGAGTTATAGTGGGATTTGATAAGTTCCAGACCCTCGTCGAGTATCTTATCTACTCTGTCTAAATTCTCAAGATAATCGGGCTTGTACCAGGGAGAAATATTTATATCTGCAGAGTCCTCGCCCTCGATATACTTCTGGCTGAACGCATCTCCCAGACGCTCAAGATAGTCGCGGAAGAGTTTCCAATCCTCGCCGAAGGCGTGGCTGAAATACTCCTCGGAGATCTGATCGTAGGTGAGAGAATTGTCGTAGAGTATTCTCGCGTAGGTGTAGAACGCAAGACCGGTGGGGAAGTAGGAGCGCTGTGAGCCGTCCTCGATAACGCCGTTGATGCCGTTCTTCTTGTATGTTACGACGTCCTCTATAATTCTCTTTGCCAGCACCGTGCCGGAGAGCTCGCACGCCTGATGGCGCCAGAAGTGATACTCGTAGCAGAATGCCGCTCCACCCCAGGTCCTCTGCCACTCTTTGTAATAAGCGAAGAACTCGGTAAGATCTGCGGGGAATACGTTGTGGTTAAGATTGAAGGGCAGAGTAGTAAACTCTTTATCGGGCATAGTAACGGTGTAGCTGCGCTGTATGGGGGCGATCATAGCGGAGAAGCGGTCGGGCTTTTTGATCGAGTGAACGAGGGGTGCCCATACCGTGTCTATGTAAACTATGAATACGATTCTGGTATTCAGATTTTTCTTGGTGAGCTCCTCGTCGATCTCGTTCATAAGGAGCATATACCAGTCCGAAGGACGCATCTTGCGGCAATCGTCGCACTCGCAGTGGTTATTTGTATCGTCGCCGAGCCAAATGTGAAGGTAATCGATATTTGAGTGATTTTCCGCGTAATTCGCTACGTACTTCGCTATCATACTGCGTGCGTCTGCGCGTGACATACAGAATTGGGTGTTGAGAGGCTGATCACGGTAGAATTTACGCTTGCCGTTATACATAGCCAGATACTTTCTCTGATCCTCAGGTATCATAGAATCGTCAACCTTGTTCCAAGCGTACGTGGAGTCGATGCCGAAGGGATCGATAGTGAAGCCGTGACCTATATCGTGGAACATCATACCGCGCTTTGAGATCTCCGCCTCGCACTGACGCTTCCACTGCAGAGCGGTATCGAAAGAGATAGGCTCCGGAGCGCGATTATTGTTGTTTTTATGGCTGTAATACCAATCGTAATAGGTATGTGGGTTTCTGAACTCTATCATAAAGGTGTTCATACCGATCTTAGGCATAAACTCGATAGACGCTATCATAGACTGCTGAAATTCAGCGCCCTCGTTGCACTGTCCTCTGTAGCGGCAGGACGGAACATGACGATAGCTTACGGGCTCGATATCCTTCATAGGGATAAACTCGCCGTCTACACCGGGGAAGAGCCACTTGCAGCCGTTCTGTCTTAAGTACTCGTAAACGGAGAGAAGAACGGAGCGGGGATTATCACCGGCAATTATGCCGCCGTTTTTATCGCACTCAATGTAGAGAATATCGTCGAGCTCTACGTTTTCCACGTCCGAGGTGTCAAGACCGAAATCCTGCATCAAACCAAGCTTGAAGCCGTCCTTTGCCTTTGGGTTGTAGGAGATGGATATATCTCCGCCCTCGGGCATCATCATACGGAGATATTTCTTCAGTTCCTCCGCTGCGTAGTCTACTACGCTGTTTGACATGATCTTGTTGATTTTAAGCATTGTGTATATTCCTTTCTTCTTAGTTAAAATCTTTTAAATTGACACGCGTTGCGCGATTTAATCAAGTGTAGTAATATTTTCGTTCTTTGAGTCGTCTAAAAGACGCTTCAGGAAATTCGAGAAGAGCATATGATCAAAGTATAGCTCTATCTCCGCCTCGTGCCTGCCGAATACTCTGTTGAAATGCGCAAGAGCATTGTCTGAGCTCATCTCGTTCGCTCTGACAGCGCGAAGCAGATATGTGAAAAGTTCGCACAGTTCCGCGTGCTTTTCAAGCAGCCTTACCGAAACCGTTCTTATACGGTAGTCTGAGTTATAATGCGATTTGATAAGCTCTCTGCCTTCTCTGACGAGTCTGTCTATCTCGTCGAGATTTTCAGAGTAATCAGGATTATAATACGGAGATATTTTAGGATCCTTCGATTTCTCCCCTGCGAGATATCCCTGATCAAAGGCGATGCTCAATTCGTTAAGATAGCTCTCGAAGCTTTTGTAATCCTCTCCAAAGGCGCATTCGAAATACTCCTTTGAGATATCAGCATAGTCGAGCTTGAAATCGAACATTTTTCTCGCGTAGGCGTAGAAGGCAATACCCGTGGGGAAATATACGCGCTGAGTACCGTCCTGGATAATTCCGCGTATGCCCTCATTTGCGTACGCCTCGACGTCCTCTACAAGCCGCTTGGCTATGCCGATTCCTGCAGGATCGTGGCTTATACTTTTACAGAAATGATATTCGTACGCAAAGCAATTGCCGTCGAAGCAGCTTTTCCATCTGCGTCTGTGCTCAAAAAATTCTGCCAGAGATTCAGGGTAGGTTGAGTCGTTTAAAACGAAATCGGGCAATACAAGTTCCAACGGCTCGCTCGGCAACGTTTCGGTATACTTTCTCGATATCGGAGCGAACAGCATAGAGAAACGGTCGGGGTTGTTTATTTTCTCCGTTTTCGGTTCCCAGGTCGTGTCAGTATAAACACAAAACGCGACACGGGTATTGAGGTTTTCTCTTTTTAGCATCTCGTCTATCTCGTTCAGAAGCACCACGTACCAATCGGACGGAGTCTTTTTTCTGCACTCGCTGCATTCGCAGTGATTTCTTATATCATCAGCGAGCCAGACGTGCAGATAATCCACGTAGGAGTGATTTTTCGCGTATTTTACGACGTAATCCACAACTATCCGTCTGCCCTTTGGGTTTGACATACAGAACTGCGTATTCAGAACTCTCGAACGGTATAGCTCTCTTTTACCGTTAACCTCGGCAAGATACTTGTGCATCCCTTCCGGAACAATGCTTTGATCCACCACCGACCAACCCGTAAAGGTGTCGATTCCAAACGGCGCGGTGGTAAAGCCGTGCCCTACGTCGTGTATCTGCATTCCTCGTTTTGCCATTTCCGCCTCGCATTGCTTTTTCCATTGCAGCGCGGTTGCAGGAGAAATCGGCTCGGGTGGACGGTTTTTCTTGTTTTTTTCGTGATTATAATAACCGCGGTAATATGTGTGAGGATTTTCAAACTCCAGCATAAATATGTTCATACCGATCTTCGGCATAAACTCGATGGTTTCTAACATGGAACGCTGAAATTCCGCGCCCTCGTTACACTGACCTCTATATCGCATTGAGGGCTTATGGCGATACTTGACGCTCTTAATATCCTGCATCGGAATAAACTCACCGTCTACACCGGGGAAGAGCCAGCGGCAGCCGTTCCGGCGGAGATACTCGTAAACGGAGAGCAGCACTGATCTCGGGTTGTCTCCGGCAATTATGCCCCCATACGTGTCACAATCTATGTAGAGAATATCGTCAAGCTCGGTATCTTCTGCGTCAGATACGTCAAGACCGAAGTCCT
>JAFTSU010000017.1 GCA_017467105.1 Clostridia bacterium | reverse complement strand
TCGCTTTGGAATAAAATACGCTTTACGTATTTCATCTCTCATAAATTGCAGGGATTTACGAGTTCCCTCCGCTTTTATTTTAGTACTTTTGGTACTGTACTTAATACTTGAAATGTTCAGAAAATTTCTTCAAAAAGGGCGGAGCATTTTGCGGAATTATTTTTGCTTCGCAAAGGGATTGTATGAAATACACAAAAATGCAGACCCGAATTTGTGCAAGGTGCAGGGGATGTTTATTCACGATGAGGCTTTTACAGCGTGTGAGACCGTACTTCTGAGGAGCTTGCGAGTAGGAAAAATGATTACCGATTTGAAGCTTTCGGAGAAAGCAAAAAGCGCGGTGCCCGTTTGGAAGCACTGCGCTTTTCATTATTTGGTTTAAGCTTTTCTATAGAGATCCCGCATTGACGGAATCAATCAAATAGTAAAAAGCTGAGATGATCCGGGATTTTAAGCCGACCTATAATTATTCAGCCTTGGGAGCGGCGTCTCTCATAGAGAGGTTCTGTCTGCCCTTTTCATCGGTGCCGAGGTACTTAACTCTGACGGTGTCACCAACAGCTACCACGTCCTCAACCTTCTCGGTTCTCTTGTCCTGAAGCTTAGAGATGTGTACCATTCCCTCCTTGCCGGGAGCGTACTCAACGAACGCGCCGATAGGAATGATTCTGGTTACGGTGCCCTCGTAGGTCTCGCCAACTACGGGCTCGAATACGATAGCGTCGATAATAGCCTTAGCCATATATGCGCTGTCGCGCTCTACAGCCGCGATAAATACTGTACCGTCGTCGTTGATATCGACCTTTGCGCCGGTGTCAGCAACGATCTTCTGGATAACGGAGCCGCCCTTACCGATAACCTCGCGGATCTTATCGGGATCGATGGTCATAGAGATCATCTTGGGAGCGTACTTAGAAACCTCTGCTCTGGGAGCGGGGATAGCCGGGAGAATGATCTTGTCGATGATCTCGTTTCTGCCCTGGTGGGTAGTTTCGAGAGCCTGCTTGATGATCTCGGGAGTGAGACCGTCTACCTTAAGGTCCATCTGGATAGAGGTAATACCCTTCTTGGTACCTGCTACCTTGAAGTCCATATCACCGTAGAAATCCTCAAGACCCTGAATGTCTATCATAGTGTCCCAAGAACCGTCCTCTGCTGTGATGAGACCGCAGGAGATACCCGCAACGGGAGCCTTGATCGGAACGCCGGCGTCCATAAGAGCAAGTGTGGATCCGCATACGGAGCCCTGAGAGGTTGAGCCGTTGGAGCTTACGACCTCGGACACGAGACGGATAGCGTAGGGGAACTCCTCCTCAGAGGGAAGAACGGGAACAAGGGAACGCTCAGCAAGCGCGCCGTGACCGATCTCACGTCTGCCGGGTGAACGGAGAGCCTTTGCCTCACCGGTAGAGTAGCCGGGCATATTGTAATGATGCATATATCTCTTGGTCGTCTCATCATCAAGACCCTCAAGCTTCTGAGCGTCTGAAAGAGTACCGAGAGTTGCTATAGTAAGAACCTGAGTCTGACCTCTGGTGAAGAGACCCGAGCCGTGTACTCTGGGAATAACGCCTACCTCGGATGCGAGAGGACGGATCTCGTCCATACGTCTGCCGTCAACTCTCTTCTTGTCTACGAGAAGCCAACGACGAACGATCTTCTTCTGTATCTTATAGATAAGCTCGGGAAGGACTATCTTGATATCCTCATACTTTTCCTCGAAGGTTGCAACGATATCGTCCATAATGGGCTGCATCTTGGCATCTCTTACGTTCTTGTCGTCTGTGTCGAGAGCCTCCATAACGCGCTCCTCGCAATATGCGAAGATCTCGTCGAACATATCGTGATCGAGCTCGCCGGATGCGTACTCGAACTTAGGCTTGCCTATCTCGCTAACGATCTGATTGATGAAATCAACAACGCCGCGGCAAACCTCGTGAGCCTGCATAATAGCGTCGTACATTATCTCGTCTGAAACCTCGTTTGCGCCCGCCTCGATCATAACTACCTTTTCCTTAGACGCAGCAACGGTAAGCTCAAGGTCGGATACAGCTCTTTCAGCTGCGGTGGGGTTAACAACAATCTTGCCGTCTACCAGACCCATAAATACGCCTGCGATAGGACCGTTCCAGGGAATGTCGGAGATGGAAAGAGCAATGGACGCACCGATCATAGCGGTGATCTCGGGTGAGCAGTCGGGGTCAACCGACATAATTGTGAGAAGAAGAGAGATGTCGTTACGCAGATCCTTGGGGAACAGGGGTCTCACGGGACGGTCGATCACTCTGCCTGCGAGAACTGCCTTCTCGGAGGGCTTGCCCTCACGCTTGAGGAAGCCGCCGGGGATCTTACCTACTGCGTAAAGCTTCTCGTCGTAGTCTACCGAGAGAGGAAGAAAGTCAATGCCCTCTCTAGGTGCTGCAGAAGCGGTTGCGGTAGCGAGAACGGTGGTCTCGCCATACTGTACGAGAGCCGCGCCGTTTGCAAGGCCTGCGATCTTACCGGTCTTAACGACCAGAGGTCTGCCTGCAAGCTCGTACTTGTACTCTCTGTAGTTATCAAATGTCTTGAAGTTTTCTACCATTTTTATTTCTCCTTTTTCTTTTTTTACGAGGAGCGATCATAGCACTTAAAGATCCGCTCAAAAGACACGTTTTGGGCGCATATTTAACTGCTATACTCACTCTTCGGTTTTGATACGTTCGTCGTCGGATATCCGACTGCCATCCATAACAAACGGGAACGTGATAAACCGTTCCCGCCTATTACACGATGTGAAATTACTTTCTCAGGCCGAGCTTCTTGACGATAGCTCTGTATCTCTCTACATCCTTCTTAGCAAGGTATGCAAGGAGCTGCTTTCTGTGGCCAACCATCTTGGAAAGACCTCTCTGAGAGTGGAAGTCCTTGGGGTTCTTCTTCATATGCTCAGTGAGCTCGTTGATTCTGGTAGTAAGAATAGCTACCTGAACCTCGGGAGAACCGGTGTCTCTCTCGTTGATCTTGTACTGCTCGATAAGGGCAGTCTTGGTTTCCTTTGCAATCATTTTTCTTCACCTTTCTTATTATTTTCCGGTCAAGACCCCAGTGCAATGCGGGTGAAAAGCACAAACTGCGTTAAGGTATATCCATAACGGAGCAAGGCCATACATATACACCAAGGAAAAGGCCGAAGATTATTATAGCATACATTTATCCATTTGTAAAGGGTTTTTTCAAAAAATATTAATGTTTAAATATATTAAGTCAAACAGCGCGCCTTTCGTATGGACACGCCGACGATAAGACGGGTATTATTTCTCTATTTCAGCTTTCGTCAGATTGATCTCACGAATTCGACGATAGCTACCGTCAGAGAGCTTTTTACTCCGATCATAGTAGTACAAGCCATTCTGCTCCTGCTCTACGTCTGTAAGCTGTGTGTAACAAAATCCGCATACTCTGGGGTGAGAAATCAATACACGGGTCAAGGCTTCATATCTTGAAACGAACTCTTCCTCTGTTTTGGGAGCATTTCCGTAACCCCAACCGCGTTCGTCTTCGGGAACGTTCGGATTCCAGATCGCGCCACCGTATTCACTAAGCCAATACGCCTGTCCCTCGTACTTTTCAATTCTGAGAGGAGCTGAGCCGCGGCATTTCTGACTGGCGGTATACGCAAATGTCAAATCCGTCTTCATTGGTTCGAGAAGCTCTCTTAATATTTCGGGATCCTGCTCGTAAACGTGAGTATCGAACATATCCGTCTTATAATGAGCACCACCGCTGGCATCTATGACCGGACGGTATGGGTCAAGCATTTTCGTAATATCGTAAAGAGAGGTATGAGAGTACGGAACGATTGCTTCCTGATGATAGGTTTCGTTATGAGGACACCAACCGATAACGGACGGATGATTATAGTAGTATTTGAAAATTTCAAGCCACTCGGGCATATAGCATTCAATATTCTCCGCGGAATAGAACTCTATGCCGCTTGGCATCTCAGCCCATATCATATATCCAAGTTTATCCGCGTAATAGAGGCTGGATTCCTCGAAAACGCGCTGATGAAATCTGGCGCCGTTAAAGCCGAGCGACATAGCAAGCTCTATATCGCGCTTCATATATTCCTCGTCCGGCGCTGTGTTTATACCGTCGGGATTATAGCCCTGATCCAAAATGAATTTCATAAACACGCGTTTGCCGTTTACGAGCAAGGATATGCCGTCGAAGCTGACGTCACGCAGAGCAAAATAGCTCTCCGCCATATCAACGGTATTGCCATATTCATCGACGAGGCTTATCAAGAGATCATACAGCTCCGGCTGTCCGGGATTCCACAGATGACGCTCCGAGGGACAGAGAGTAATCTTCGCAGTATCGCCGACGAAGCTCGCTTCACCGGACGCTGCCTCTCTATCAGCGTAAAACGCACGCAAGGAGAGCTTAAATCCCGACGTTTTTACGGAGCTTTTTACGGTAACGTCTACGCTACCATCAGAGGCGTAAGGAGTGATTTTCAGGTCCTTAAGGTACACCCGTGGTAAAAATTCCAGCCAAACGGTCTGCCAGATTCCCGTGATTCTCGTATAACTGCAGTTAGACGAGCGATATCCCAAGGATTGCTTTCCAAAGTTTTGTCTACCGCCGCGGATATCGTCCTCCGCGTATACGGTTATTGTGTTTTCGCCTGCTACCAGAAGCTCGGTCACATCAAATTCAAACGGGGTGTATCCGCCCTTGTGGGCACCTGCAAATTGACCGTTTATAAACACCCTTGCGTGATAGTCAACCGCCCCGAAATGAATGATTGCTCTGCCATCGGACAAGGTTGGCAGTTCGAATTTTCTTCGATACCATACGGCAGGAATAAAATCAACGTTCCCAATGCCAGACAGCTTGCTTTCAGGGCAAAAAGGAACGGTGATCTTCATAGAATATTCTCCACCCATTACCATGCCGCGAGCCTCGCCGCTCTTACCGGGATCGTAGGCAAAATCCCACGTGCCGTTGAGCGAATACCAGCTTTCTCTTTTAAAAGATGGGCGAGGATAATCCGGACGGGGGATTCCGTTGTATGAGTTGATTAGCCGAGCAGAAACAAATTTCACAGTTGTTATCTCCTTGCTGAATTCGTGTTAGTTTAATTGATTTTATTAGTTTAATCGGTTTTATTGGCTTGAGCGGTTTTATTGGTTTGATCGGTTGAAGCCGAATTAGCGATCACCGCTTACTCATATCACCGGAATCCGAATATTCTCGACTGTCCCGTACCTCAACGTCTTCAGAAAAGATTTTGCTGAAGATTATGGCCTTTGGAATATTCCACTTATACCTTGTGGCGCACATTCTGATAACGAACACCACGAAAAGACAAATCAGAGTGGATATTACACTTCCCTCGGCGCCCGTAAATACGTACGCCTCAAACACGTAGTAGAGTGAGGAGCCGAGAATTACCGCCACGCAATAAACTCGCTTACAAAGAATAAACGGCACGTCGCGGAGAATGATGTCTCTGAGAAGACCGCCGCCAACTGCGGTAACCGTTCCTGCAAATATAGCGACGAGAGCGCCCTTATCCATAAACATTGCCGTTCCTGCAGCCGCAAAAACACCTATACCCAGAGCATCGAGAACGTTGTTTATTTTATTCACGGTCTCCTCCTCTAGAACGTACTCTTTTTTGAAAAGAGCGGCGGCAAGGAAGATAATGAAGGAGGTAGAAATACAGATTATCAGCTCAACGTGCATGGAAAACAGCGCGGGGAGGGTGTCTGAAAGAATAATATCTCTTGTAAGACCTCCGCCAAAGCAGGTAACAGTTGAAAGAATAAGAACACCGAGCATATCGGTTTCCTTGTCGATAGCAATCATAGCGCCGGCGGCGGAAAAGGATATGACTCCAAGTATTTCAATTATGTAAAGAACAGCTTCCACTACAAAACCTCGCAATCAATTTGTAAGCTTCGATAAAAGAGCTTTAAGGGCATTTGCACGATGGCTGACAGCGTTCTTCTCCTCAGCTGTCATCTCTGCAACAGTGCGCTCCTCGCCATCCAAAACGAAGAGAGGATCATAGCCAAAACCGCCGTTTCCCCGTGGGGCGTGTATGATTTTGCCGTACATATAGCCCTCTGCGGTGAGCGTAGTGCCATCCGGGTAAACCAGCGCCATAGCAGCTGTATAATGAGCTGTACGGTCATCCTTATCCTCCAGCATTTTTAGAAGCAAGCGATTATTCGCCTCGTCATCGCCGTGCTCTCCAGCGAATCTGGCGCTGTAAACACCGGGGCGATCGCCAAGAGCGTGAGCGGTGATTCCGCTGTCATCAGCCAAGGCGCACTCGCCGGAAATTTCGGATATCTCACGCGCCTTCTTCAAGGCGTTATCTATAAAGGTTTCCCCGTCCTCTACAGTTTCGTGATCAATACCCGCCTCCTTAAGTGAAAGAATGGTATCAAACTCGGAGTAAAGGATCTCCTTTATCTCACGGATCTTGTGAGCGTTATTAGATGCAATTATCAGCTTCATAATCTCGTCCTAATGTAATGTTTAGTTTACTTTATAAGAAAACTGTGGTAGGATTTCTCAACACGGGTGTGTGCTTTTTGATTTTCGCTTAGAAGAGTCCGGTGATCCTACCCTGCTCGTCAACGTCTATTTTCTCTGCTGCGGGAGCCTTGGGAAGTCCGGGCATTGTCATAATATCTCCGGTAAGCACGACTATAAAGCCGGCTCCGCGGGATATCTTAACGTTTTTTACCGTAACGGTAAAGCCTTCGGGCGCTCCGAGCTTAGTCTGATCGTCAGAGAAGGAATATTGAGTCTTGGCAACGCATATGGGAAGATCGCTAAATCCAAGAGCCGTTATAGCGTCGATCTGTTTTTTTGCCTGAGGTGTTATAGAAACTCCGTCACCTCCGTATATTTTGGTTACCAGCGCTGATATCTTTTCCTCTATAGGCATATTAAGGTCGTAGGCGTAGGTAAAGTCACCCTTCTCCTCTTCGCAAAGTCTGACCACCTCACGCGCCAGCTCCTCACCGCCTGCTCCGCCATTCGCCCAAACGGTAGACAGAACGACGTTTACGCCAAGACGTCGACACTTCTCAATAATAAACTCTATCTCGCTGTCTGTATCCGTTGGGAAACGGTTGACCGCAACGACTGCCGGTAGCTTATATACGTTTTTGATATTTGAGAGATGGCGCAGAAGGTTGGGAATACCTCTCTCAAGAGCGTCAAGGTCCTCTGTAGCAAGAGCTGTTTTAGGTAAACCACCGTGCATTTTAAGTGCTCTGACCGTTGCAACTATAACGACCGCCGAGGGCTTGATATCAGCCATACGGCACTTGATATCGAGGAACTTCTCTGCTCCGAGATCCGCGCCGAAGCCTGCCTCCGTTACTGCGTAATCTGCCAGCTTCATAGCCATCCGTGTTGCGATAACCGAGTTGCAGCCGTGCGCGATATTGGCAAACGGGCCGCCGTGTACGAACGCCGGAGTACCCTCGAGAGTCTGCACAAGATTAGGCTTCAGGGCATCCTTGAGAAGCGCCGCCATAGCGCCCTCCGCCTTGAGATCGCCTGCCGTTACTGGACGCTCGTCATAGGTATAACCAACTATAATTTTTGAAAGGCGGTCCTTCAGATCGCTGATGGAGCGAGAGAGGCAAAGCACAGCCATCACCTCGGAGGCAACGGTGATATCGTAGCCGTCCTCGCGCGGTACACCGTTTACTCTGCCACCGAGTCCGTCAGTAACGTAGCGAAGCTGACGGTCGTTCATATCAACGCATCTCTTCCAGGTGATACGACGGGGGTCTATGTTCAAAGAATTCCCCTGATAAATATGGTTATCCAGCATTGCTGCAAGAAGATTGTTTGCAGCGCCGATGGCGTGAAAATCGCCTGTGAAATGAAGATTTATATCCTCCATTGGAATTACCTGCGCGTATCCGCCGCCTGCAGCGCCGCCCTTTACGCCGAACACAGGGCCGAGAGAGGGCTCACGCAATGCTACGGCAACCCTCTTGCCTATTCTCTTCAAACCGTCGGAGAGACCTATGGTCGTCGTGGTCTTTCCCTCTCCTGCGGGAGTAGGGGTTATGGCGGTTACGAGAATAAGCTTGCCGTCAGGCTTGCCTGAAAGATCTGACAAAAGGGAGAGATCGATCTTTGCCTTGTCAGAGCCGTGAAGCTCCACGTATTTTTCGTCAATTCCCGCAGATCTCGCTATTTCGTTTATATGCAGTGGCTTCGCCGCCTGAGCTATTTCAATATCGGTCATTTTCGTTTCCTCTACTTTTTTATAATTAGCTTGTATTTATCCGTGATGTTTCATACGGATTTTTGCCGGATATATGAATAGTATACAGTTTTTTGCTCTGTTTGTCAATCTAAAAATGTTTTATATTTTTAAAGCGAAGAAGCGCCGCGATACCACGGCGCTTCCGCTTTTTATATCACGTGAGGCTCTTGCTCCTCGTTCGCTGTCTCTGACTGCTCAATCTCTCTTGCTTCCAGCATCATTTTTCTCTTAACTCTTTTATACGTAAATATAGAACCGACGGATAATCCGATAAACGTCAACGTCCAGGAAATAGGATATCCGAGATACAGTCCGGTAAGCGTACCTATTTTGGGAAACGCAACGAATATCCAGAAGCACCTAATACCGCAAATACCCACCATAGAGATGATCATAGAGCTGATGGATGCGCCAAGACCGCGAAGGAAGCCGGACATGGACTCCACCATCGCGCCTATGAAATAGGAGGACAGCATTACCACCATTATCTCCTTACAATATGCCATCACCGCTACTCTGTTCGGATCGTCTTGAGCAAGATACATATTCACGAGAGGCTCACGGAAGATGATCATAAGCTGACCGACCGTAAAGCCTATGACAGCCGCCTGCAGAAGAGCGGTGAATATGCTTTTCTTCATTCGATCAGGCTTTCTCGCGCCGTAATTCTGGCTTGTAAAGGTCATTGACGCGTGTAGATAGGTGTTGATCGCAGTTGAAAGAAGCACGTCTATATTCGTTGCTATCGTTCTCGCCGACATAACGTCTATCGGGAAGGTATTGAGCGCCGCGGTGAGAAAAATGTTGGTAAGGCTGTACAGCATACTCTGGATAGCGGAAGGAATACCGATATACAAAATCTCACCGATAAGCTTACCGTCAAGACGCATTTTGCCCGGATCAAAGGCGTAGTCCTCGCCCTTACGCTTGATGAGAACGAAAACGACCATAGCCGCCGACACGTATTTGGATATAAACGTTGCCCACGCCACGCCGTCTACGTCCATACCGCAAGCTATAACAAAGAACAGATTCAGCACAATGTTAAGAAGTCCTGCCACAGTTACGGCGTGAAGAGGAGTTTTGGAATCCCCTACCGATCGTAGCACGGCGGCGCCAATGGTGTATACGACAGTACCCGGCATACCGACAGAGAGTATCCGTGTGTAGAGAACAGCCTTTGGAAGAATCTCCGCATTTGTACCCATAAGCACCAGGATCGGCTCGGAGATAAAGAATCTTATCACTCCAAGCACAACTCCAATGAGAATGGAAAGCGTCATAGCAGTATGTACGCCCCGATGCAAATCCTCCTTGTTTCTTGCGCCAAATGCTCTGGCTACTATAACTCCGGCTCCTATTGATATGCCGGTTGCAAGATTAACAAAGGCAGAATTCAGCGATACGGTAGAGCCAACGGCAGCCAACGCATGAGGATCGCCCGAAAACTGACCAACCACGATATTATCTGCCATATTGTAGAGGTGGTTCATAAGATTTGCCATCATCAACGGGACCACAAAGGCCAGCATTTTAGAAAATATAGGGCCCTCTGTGGCATCTATGGTCTTTTTACGCAGCAGCATTACGTTCTCCTTTCAAAAAACGAAATTATCCTTTAAGTCCATAACAAAGCGATGAATAAAAGCACCGCGTTCTTCACTCTTTTGTTTTTGCTAGCTGTTCGGTAATTATTATATCACTTGAGTGTTGTTGATTCAATATTTTTTGAACGAAACTTTTTCGTAATCGCAGGTATCTGCCGATACAATAAAGCGACAAGCGTAATTATAAAACGATCCACGGACTCGTAACCGGCGTTCGGGCTGACCTCCGAATACGTCTTCATTTTCAACCGTGATACGCTTTAATTTCAGCTGTTAAACACATTATATCAGTAAAGAAGAGGAAAGTCTATGAGAATTCCGCATCTGTTAATGCGCAAAGGATAGACCCTTGTTTCTTAATAAACTTGAAACGACAGCCGCAGAAGCTGTTGCGCCCATCAGAAGCAGAAATATTTTTTAAAAAATGAAAAAAATTGGAATTTTCCTATTGACTTTTTGTGTCGGTTGTTTTATAATATGATGTACGACTTTGGCAGCCGTAGCCTAAACTGCGCCCAAAATCGAAAAGGAGGTACCGAGTGAAGTTAGATTTGAGACCGCTCCTCGCGGGTGACAGACTACTTGAGTTCGATTACGAATTACCCCTCGATATCTCAGATGAAGATGCCGGAAGCTTTCTTTTTGGCGTCGGTTTTCCTTCTCCCATGAAGGTCAAGGGTGATATTACCAACACCGCCGGATATATGAGGATGAGCCTCTCTCTTTCCGTTGATTACCAGACGGAATGCGCGAGATGCCTCGCACCCGTGTCCGGAGAGTTCACTCTGGATCTTGAGAAAACCGTAGCACCGAGAAATCTGCTTTCAGATCTTGATGAGGATAAGCTTGACGATTACGCGATAATCGAGGACGGCTTCCTCGACATTGACGAGCAGCTGCGTGAGCAGCTGGAGATGGAGTTTCCGTCCAGGTTCTTCTGCAAGGAGGATTGTCTCGGACTTTGTCAGAAATGCGGAAAAAATCTTAATGAGGGTCCATGTAATTGCAGTCAGAAGGATATTGATCCAAGACTCGAGCCCCTGCGTAAGATTTTGGAGCAAATGAAACAAGAAGAAAATAATAAAAAATAATATATGGAGTGCGGAGGTATCCGTTACTCGAGGAGGTAAAAGATGGCAGTACCGAAGAGAAAGGTTTCTCACGCGAGAAAGATGAAGAGACGCTCCAGCGTATGGAAGCTCGAGACCCCCACCAACATTGTAAAGTGCCCCCAGTGCGGCGAGGCTATTCTGGCATACAGAGTATGCGGCAACTGCGGCTACTACAAGGGTGAGGCTATCGTTACCAAGGCTGACGAGGCACAGAAGTAATTACTTCACAAATCGAGGCGCAAGACATGCGCCTCGATTTTTTGTTTTTTGGAGAATTACCATTCAAAACGAAATACAGGCTTGAAAAAGGCTGTAAAGTAGTATATAATAGTAATGAAAACAACTTAACAGTCCGTACACGGCAATGGAGATATAATATGTCTTACAGAACAGAACGAGATTCTATGGGCGAGATGCTGGTGGAGAGCGACAAGCTGTGGGGGGCGCAGACTCAGCGCAGTCTTGAAAACTTTAAGATCGGCGTAGGATACGAGAGCATGCCCGATGAAATAATACAGGCATTCAGCTACGTTAAGGAGGCGGCGGCTCTGGCTAACGCGGAGCTTGTGCCAAGCAGGATGAACGAGAAAAAGCTTAGTGCTATACGGGGGGCGTGTGAAAAAATTCGCACGGGAGAGCTAAAATCCCACTTCCCTCTCGTAGTATGGCAGACCGGCTCCGGCACTCAGACCAATATGAACGTAAACGAGGTCATAGCAGGCTACAGCCGTGAGTTTTCCGGAGTCACACTTCATCCTAACGATGACGTAAATATGTCCCAGTCCTCAAACGATACCTTCCCTACCGCTATGCGTGTTTCGGCGCTGATGGCAATAAGAGAAGGGCTGCTTCCCGAGCTGTCGCTTATGACAGAGGAGCTTTCAAAGCTTGAGAACAGATATATGGACACTGTCAAATGCGGCAGAACTCACCTGCAGGATGCGACACCCATATCCTTCGGTCAGGAGGTATCCGGCTGGAGAGCGTCGCTTGAGAGAGATATGGGGATGCTCGACAGAGCGTGCGAGGGCCTTAAATATCTGGCGCTTGGCGGTACTGCCGTTGGCACAGGATTGAACACGCCCCGGGGCTTTGACACTCTGGTGGCAGAAAAGCTGAGCGAACTTACCGGATACGGCTTCGTAACCGATCCTAACAAATTCCACGCCTTGACCTCCCTCTCTGAGCTTGTTATAGCACACGGTGCTATGAAGGCTCTGGCAGCTGATATGATGAAGATGGCAAATGACGTAAGATGGCTTGCCTCGGGTCCGAGAAACGGTCTTGGTGAGATATTTATTCCCGAGAACGAGCCCGGCTCGTCCATAATGCCCGGAAAGGTTAATCCAACCCAGTGCGAGTCGGTTACTATGGTAGCCGTGCAGGTTATGGCAAACGATACAGCCGTTGGGCTGTGCGCTTCGCAGGGCAACTTCCAGCTGAACGTATTCCTGCCTGTGTGCATATATAATTTCTTGCAGTCAGCGCGTCTGCTATCTGATTCTCTCAGATCATTCAGGTTAAACTGCGTTTCGGGTATCCGCGCTAACGAGAAGCGTATGGCAGAAAACCTTAACCGCTCGCTTATGACAGTAACCGCGCTCAACGCTCACGTTGGATACGAGAACGCGGCAAAAATAGCAAAACTGGCTTATAGTGAAAACATAACTCTAAGGGAGGCGGCGCTGAAGCTTCAGCTGATGACCGCGGATGATTTTGATCGAGTATTTCATCCCGAGAGAATGATATAATAATGTGGGTTCACGCTCACGTCTTGGTTGACCGGTCAAATTCACGTAAGTTATGCTAAAGTCCATATTTACAAACAGAAAGAGAGAACAAATCGGCTCAAATCCCGAAATGTCCTCTCTTTTTTCTGTTCGTTGAATGAAATCGTGGCTGCGCCACGATGAAATCTTCGCTTTACTCAGATGAAATCCAAGGCGTTGCCTTGGATGAAATCAAATCCGTCTGTTATAACCTTGCGAAGCAGGATTTAATCGCGGAAGCGATTTCATCAACCACAGGTGGATTTCACCCGTCGAAGAAGGATTTGACTGCGTGATACTCAGATATCGTTTATGACGGTATACGCATATATAACAGAGCGCTGAGCAAGGAGGAAATCGTTCATAACGCATCCGTCGACGGAAGAATCGTCTACGTTTCCGAGGGACTTGAGGCGTTGTATTCCGGCTCTCATTACACCATCGACGATGGCGGCTCCACGGCAACCTGGACAGACCTGATGGGCAAGTACGATATGACCGGAGTTACGGTGGACGGGAACAATTATTTCTCAGACGGCGGATACAGGCTCACCTCGGCGCAAAACTTCTTCCCCACCGAGCTTCTTGACGTTTTGCAAACAAAAACTCCGGATGCAACTCACACTGACGGCACGGTACATAAATCGTTTACGGTTGAATTATTTGTGGAGGACTTCGCCGTACCCGAGGGCATTGCAGAATCCGGCACGTATCAGCGAATTATCGCCAGCACCAACGACCGCTTCTGTATCACAAGGCACTCGGCGGACAACGACCTTCACGCATTGCGTGTCGGAAGAGCGCCCGATCCGAACGTGGAGCATCCTCGACCAATAAAAAATACCGACCAATCAGGTCGGTTATATGGTAGAGGAATGCTTTGCCTTTTGAAAATGATGCACGAAGCCGGGTATTCGCTTTGCGAAGATATGCTCGCTCTGCGCTTACGAGCCAGCTCGACGCGCTGTCGCGGCATATGCGGACCAGCAGCGCTCTCTTCGTTCGCGCCCGATCCGAACGTGGAGCATCCTCGACCAATAAAAAACACCGACCTGAATTGGTCGGTTATATGGTAGAGGAACGCTTTGCTTTTTGAAAATGATGCACGAAGCTGGGTATTCGCTTTGCGAAGATATGCTCGCTCTGCGCTTACGAGCCAGCTCGACGCGCTGTCGCGGCATATGCGGACCAGCAGCGCTCTCTTCGTTCGCGCCCAATCCGAACGTGGAGCTTCCCCCACCAATAAAAAATACCGACCAATTCAGGTCGGTATTTTTTATTGGTGGGGGAAGCTGGATTCGGACCAGCGAAGTCAGTGACAACAGATTTACAGTCTGCCCCCTTTGGCCGCTCGGGAATTCCCCCCAATAATGGAGCTGGTGATCGGAGTCGAACCAACAACCTGCTGATTACAAATCAGCTGCTCTGCCATTGAGCCACACCAGCGTCGTGACGCTTAATATTATAACAGAACAAAATGTGTTTGTCAATACCTTTTTTAAGTTTTTTTAAAACATTTTTTATTCGTTTCCGACCGACGTTTATAACCTCAGAAAAGTTTTAATTGTTCGCTAATTAAAGGGTATTTTAATAAAACGGGTTGCTTTATCCTACAAAATATGGTATACTGATAAAAAAAACGAGGAGGGAACCTTGAACGTTATTATTGCTACTGGACTAAGAGGAGAGCTGCTCTTCAACTCAAGACGCGTCAGCCGTGACGAATATATAACCGACGACATCATCAGGCTAACGGACGGTAAGCTCACCGTGAAAAATTATTCGGCAAAGCTCTTTTCAAGATACCCTTCCGTTATTTTGTCGGACGAACCATTAACGACTCTTTCGGACGGTGAGTGGTGCTTTGTGGAGGATACGGAGCTTTCCGCGCTTCTTCCTCTTACGGACGTGCTTGTTATCTACAATTTCAACCGTACGTACCCTGAGGACGTGAAATTTGACACGCCCCCCACCAAAATAGGATTTTGCCAGATCGAAGTCACCGAATTTGCAGGTCACAGCCACGATAAAATCACCAGAACTATATATAAGCGTCAATCCTGACCAGAGGTTATCGGAGGCATACTATGACACATAAGAGATCTCTACCTATAAGCATACGCATCCTTGCTCTGATGCTGTCGCTGCTGGTTCTGTTGTCATCCTGCGTAGACGGTGGCGAAAAAACGTTTGAATACAGTGATATACCACCGTGGCAGGACTCCCCTACTGTAGAAATAAACGGCAATAATCCCCTCTTCAATAGAGAGGACATGATCACAAGATCCTATGAGAGCTACTCCCACCTTGACCCCCTGGGCAGATGCGGCGCTGCTATGGCCTGTATCGGAAGGGATATTATGCCAACGGAGGAGCGAGATGATATTTCATCCGTCGATCCTACCGGCTTCTACTATAAGGGAAAGTCCAACAACAATTCGTACAGCTTTATCGACAACGGATACGTGTACAACCGCTGTCACCTGCTCGGCTTTCAGCTGACGGGAGAGAACGCGAATGAGGAAAATCTCATCACGGGTACCCGTTATATGAACATTTACGGTATGCTTCCCTATGAAAACAAGGTTGCGGAATACGTGAAGTCTACGGGCAATCACGTGCTGATGAGAGTGACTCCCATATACAAGGATTACGACTACGTGGCACGCGGAGTGCTTATGGAGGCAATATCCGTTGAGGACGATGGACGGGGGCTAAAATTTTGCGTATTCGCATACAACGTTCAGCCCGACGTTATCATTGACTACTTCACGGGTGAAAACAGACTTGACCCTAAGGGAAATCACGGATACAACAGCTTCACTCCCTCTGACACCTACGTGCTGAACACGAACAGCAAAAAATATCACGTGCCCGAGTGCTACTACGTCTCTGTAACAGACTCAAGGTACGTGCAGAAATATAACGGCTCGGTTGCGAATTTTTATATCGCATATCCGGATTATACACCCTGTGGCGTATGCAAGCCGCACACAAGATAATTATAACATCCCAAGGAGATAAAAATGCTTAATGCTATGAGAAAATTCGGCGCTTCCATAATAGCGCTTATGCTGGCACTGTCGATGCTGCTTACAAGCTGCTCACTCTTACCGAGTGAGTCCGGTGGTGAGTCGGGCGGTGGGTCCGGTGGCGAGTCGAGCGGTGAATCCGGAGACGAGCAATACTTGCAACAGATCCCCACTAATCTGTCAATTCGCGGCGAGAAGATACCTGCCTTCTCCGGCAGCGGATACTATGCGGTTAACGGAAACCTTCCCTTCTTCACATCCGAAGAAATTACCGACGTAGGATATTATGAATACTCGGAGCTTGACTCTCTGGGCAGGAGCGGTGTGGCGATCGGTTGTATAGGGCCTGAGACTCTGCCTACCGATACACGAGAGAAAGTATATCATATCCGTCCGTCAGGCTGGGAATATAACGGAAAGAGCAACAATAACAGCTATCCCGCGATACTGGGAGGACAGACCATATTCAACCGTTCTCACCTGCTGGCAAATCAGCTGGTAAGCGAGGACGTTGACGTGAGAAACTTTATAACGGGTACGAAGTTCCTTAACCAAGACGTGATGAAGGACTTCGAAAATATGGTAGCCGATTTCGTAAAGGGCGGATACGGTCACGTTATGTACCGTGTAACACCTATGTTTGAGGGAGACAACCTTATCTGCTCCGGCGTGCTTATGGAGGGATATTCCGTAGAGGACGAGGGCGAGGCAATTACCTTCTGCGTATTTATCTACAATGTTCAGCCGGGTATAGAAATAAACTACCTTACCGGCGAGAACAGACTCCCCTCATCAGATAATGACAATACCGGTGACGGAAGCGGAGATAATGTTGGAGACGGCGAAGGTGACGATATTACCGACAGCGCTCTGTTCCCCATGGAAAACGTAGGCTATCACCTATATGCCAACGCAGACGGCAAGAGCTATTACTTCTCCGGTGATATTAAGTCCAAAGCTTTAACCGCTACTACAGAGAAGGATAAGGCGGTAAAGGTATACTTTGAGAGCGCGGGAGAGGTTGGATCCTACTACATATACGTTATGGATGGTACAAACAAGAGCTACCTTAATATGACCTCAAACACAACCAAGGCTATGAACACCGTACAGAATTCCGCTGACGCTACAACCTGGGTTCTGAAGGTCGATACTATGCAAATATACAACGGAACCTACTCTGACAGAGCGTTCTCGCTATATGCCGCAAGCTCGGATATCAGAACCTATGCAACCAAGGCAAACGGCGCTATTTGGGTATGGTTCTCTGCAGCTGAATAATCAGCAAAAAAATCGACACGGGTACGGCTAATACTACGGAAAGCGAGCTTTTCAAAAGTGAAATGTCGACACGGGTATAGGTTAAACTCCAAAAGCCAAAAAAAGAAAACGCTTAAGGCGGACGCCTTAAGCGTTTTTTATTGTTTTATTAAATAGGATCAAAGTCTGCGGATAGCCGAGGTGTATTCGGCGATCTCGGGCTTCCCTCTCTTCACACCGGAGAGACGATCCTTGATAGCGTAGCCTGCCAGATTGCCGTAGAAGAAGAGGGCGCACAGCAGAACGAAAACGATATAAACCACCACTATGAGAATGGGGAAATAACTGATACCCGCTATCTTAAGCTCTATGAGATTAACAAAGCTCGCAAAGGGCACGTACTCTATCGCAACCGTGTTGTTGAACATATAGAAGTAGTTAACCGTAAAGCCTGTACCGTCGGGAACCAGAGTGTTGATCATCGAGCCTAAAACCAGACAGAAGATAAAATATGCGCTGAACATAGGTATTACGTGCCTGAGAGCCTTGGTGTCCAGGCGCGGAAACAGTCCCAGGGAATACGCGAGGAGCGGCACTACTACAACGAAGGTATGCTCCTGCATATAGTGAACGTTCCAGAAGCTCAGAGCGTCTGAGCTAAATGAAGCGATCGCAATGGCAATAAACGCGCCGACCATATTGGAAACGTAGCAGAAATCAAACATCTTACGGTGCTTCAGCGCTATTGCGATGAAGTACAAGAACGCGGCTATACAGCAGAGCTGAAGAGGAATACGTGAGTACGTAAAGCCACGAAGGAAGATAGACATAGTGTGATACATCTGCGCTATGGAGAGAAAGATACACAGCTCGTGCTTCTCCTCCATGCTTCTCCGCTTGAAAACGTGGAAGGCGATGATAGGAACGACTATCATATAGAGTATCCAGCCGAGGTGCATATTTCCATAAGTGTCAGAGGAGAGGCCTGTGAAGCCTATGGTTGACTGAATAATATATGACGGCATCATTATCCAGGAGATAACGGCAGAGGAAAGGTAGGTGAGTATCCACTCCTTAGGGCTTCTTGCGTTTATTCTGTGTCCCTCGCCAAGCGCGAGCAGGAGAGGAATAACTATAGCAAGCACAAGCTCCGACATATAAAAAACGGTTCTCTCGAGGACACCGATATAGTAGCCTCCGCCGCCCTCCGCGGTGAAGTACGCAAACGTACGGTCAAAGGCAACCGCGGCAACCACTGCCACGGGAAGATCAAAGTATACCGCAATATTACGGAATATGCGGCGCTTAAAGAATACCGCCATAGGCAAGACGGCGTAAGAAATATGATGGAAGGTACGGAGAAGGCTGGAGAAGATATCCGCGCCGTCAAACACCACCTCTACGAAGGAGTCGGACAGAAAATACCTTACAAAGCCAACAAGGCAATAGACGATAACCAGGATTTTGAGCATAGGGGTCTGCTTTAGGGATGCGCATTTTTTGATAACCAGCAATCCGCAAGCAATCAGCGCTGATATTAACAGGGTCAAAATCGAGTTCATAAAAACCTCCGAAATTTTTGTCGAAGCTTATCAAACACTGAAATTTTACCACTTTACACCTACTCAGTCAATAAAATAAGCAGTTAATTAAGAATAATTTATCGCGTTTAATATTTTTTAATAAAAGTGAGTTGGCACTCTTTACCAAAAACGGCAAAAATACCCCTATCTTTTTGTGCAAAAAACAGTTTTTCGCGCGCGAGTGGAGAATATTGTCAAAATATGTTGATTTAAGCTTTATTTTCTGTTAGAATGGTATTAGTGGTTTTATTGGCAAATTTCTAATATAGCGTATTACAAAAAACTATGGAGGAAAGAAAAATGACTAAAGCAAAAGCAGCGAGAATATCGCTGGCAATGATCCTTGCCTTTGCTCTGTTACTGTGCGGATTCGCAATTTTCAGAAGCGACGCACGCGCTGAGGAAACGGCAATCGAAAACGGCGGAGAATACATGATCGTATTCGCCAGAACGGAGGCTGACGGAGCTCTGCATTATTGGGCAGCTACGAGCACAATTTCAAGCAATGCTCTGGTTATGGTGGATCTAGGAACCTCACTTCCCGCCTCTGTTGCACCTACAGAGGAAAACGCAAGCAGGACGTTTATTTTAAGCAAGACTGCCGACGCAGAGACGTATCAGATCGTCGCAAAGGGTATTAGCGGCACTTCGAATTACCTCAACATAGCGAGCACATCAAAAACCAACGTAAGCTTCGGTGGTAACGGTGAAAACGCTATCTTTGACCTTGTTTCGAATGGAGATGGCACGTATAATATCTTCGCTACTGCTACTTTAAATGCTAAATCACAAAGAGATTTGAGCATAGCTAAAGCAAACACAAATGAGCCTGCGGCAAAATTCTATGCAAAAACAGCTAGCAATGAAAGTACTTACATATTTGACGCATATCTCGTACCTGTAAAGGAGACGAGCTTTGAGTGTGACCACTCCACTACATCTACAGTAAACGAAAAGGCTGCTACCTGTACAGAGGACGGCTACACAGGCGACGTTGTATGCTCCTGCGGAGCAACAATTTCTAAGGGGCAGGTTATCGCCAGCGAGGGTCACAAATACGTAGACGGCACATGTTCTGCTTGCGGCGCTGAAGCTCCCAGCTCTACCGATTATTCCGGTAATTACTACATTGCTACTAAACGTTCAAGCGGAAACTACTGGTATATGACAAGTACTCTTACTGGTTCGGGTTCAAGCAGGAGATATCAGGCTGTTGATTCCGGCTTAACAACTCTTCCTACTTCCGTAACAGGCGGTATAATCAATCAGATATTTACAATCGTTAGCAACGGTGACGGAACCTACAAGATCTACGCTAATGGTGTAGAAGGCAATAATTATCTTGGTTGGACATCTGGAAACTACGGAATACTTGTTAGCGAAGACTCTGCGCTTAACGTAACTATAGCAAAGAATGGAGATTGCGTAAACATTATTTATAATGACGCAAGATACCTTTCTCTTAACAACAGCAATAGCTACTTTGCATGGTATACCGGCACTCAGACACAAGACCTTATCCTTGTACCCGTAGAGGAAGCTGACGAAGAGTGCACCCACACTGAAACTAAGACCGAAAACAAGAAGGATGCAACCTGTACTGAGGACGGCTACACAGGCGACGTTGTATGCTCCTCCTGTGGAATAACGGTTACAGAGGGTCAGGTTATCGCCAGCGAGGGTCACAAGTACGTAGACGGCACATGTTCTGCTTGCGGTGCTGAAGATCCTACTTCTACCGATTATTCCGGCACTTACTACATTGCTACTATTCGTTCCAGCGGAAACTACTTCTATATGACAAGTGACCTTGGTACCGCATCCACAAAGAGATATCAGGCTGTGGATTCCGGTTTAACGACTCTTCCCGCTTTCATAGCAGACGTTGTTGATGTTCAGATATTTACAATCGTTAGCAATGGTGACGGAACCTACAAGATCTACGCTAACGGTGTAGACGGTGATAATTACCTAGGTCATACATCCGGAAACTCCGGAGCACTTGTCGCTGAAGACGATGCGCTTAACGTAACTATAGATGCAAACGATGACGGCACCTTTAACATCCACTATACTGCAAGCGATGCTGAAAGATACCTTGCGCTTAATAGCGCAAGCACCAGCAACTACTTTGCATGGTATAAGAGCGGTCAGAAGCAGGACCTCGCCCTTGTACCCGTAGAGGAAGCTGGCGAAACCGAGAGTGATTTCAAGATCACGGGCGCACAGGTAAATGCAGGTACAAGCCTGAAGGTTACCTACCGTGTTGAAGTTAACGCAGGTGCTCTCGCAGAGGGCGACAAGCTGGCTATGAAATTCACCAGAAACGGTGAGACTGTTACTATCACTCTTGAATATTCCGAGAGCGGCGAGTATCTCTTCACTATCGGAGGAATTGCTCCTCATCAGATGGGTGATCCGATCGACGCTGAGTTGATCGCTATCAAGGGCGGTAATGAAGAGGTAGTTGGATCCAAGGCAGGCTACAGCGTAGAGGAAAACCTTATCAACCTGGCAAACACCTACAAGGATGACGCAAAGCTGGTAGCTCTGATACACGATATGCTGGCATACGGTAAGGCTGCTCAGGCATATAAGGAGTACAACACAAGCGACGTGATCGGCGATGGATTTACCATCACTCCCTCTACTGCTACTCCCGATCAGAGTGACGCCGCTAAGTTCTCCGGTACGGACACGTATATCTATAGCGCAGGCGTAAGATTTGACGACGTAAACAAGCTTTACTTCATCTTCAAGGATCTTGGCGACGCTACAGTTACCGTTAACGGCAAGGAATACACCACGGACGATATGGTGGATATGGGTGACGGCTACCACAAGCTGTACACCGGCGCTATCAGCGCAACCCAGCTTGGAACCGTATACACAGTCGTGGCAGGCAACTCTACTCTGACCTACAGCACAAGCGCGTACGCACTCTCTAAGATGAGTGACGACAATATGGGCGAGCTTGCTCTGGCTCTCTACCGCTATGGCGTATCCGCAAAGGCTTATGTCGAAGCAAACTAATAAGGAGGTATGATATAATGAAGGAAAATTACGTTTCTCCCGAAATGGAAATAATAAAGCTTGAGGCGCAGGATATCATCACCACCAGCAGCTTTGCTGACAGCGGATTTGACGGTGAGGATGATAGATCTTGGTAAGTAAATTCAAAATAAGCATAATTCTTATTATTGCTCTTATATGCTGTATGGTGCTCGCGTCCTGTGTGAATACGGGAAACGGCGAATCGGGCGGTGAATCCGGTGGTGAATCGGGCGGTGAGTCCGGTGGTGAATCGGGCGGTGAATCCGGTGGCGAATCGGGCGGTGAGTCCGGTGGTGAATCGGGCGGCGAGTCCGGCGGTGAATCCGGCGGTGAATCCGGCGATGAATCGGGCGGCGAGTCCGGAGGCGAATCGGGCGGCGAGTCCGGTGGCGAATCGGGCGGCGAGTCCGGTGGCGAATCCGGTGGCTCCGATGAGGGTGATAATAATGACGGCGGGATAGACTTCCCGTTTGATGATTTCTGAATTTCATCTAAAAACCAAATACAAATCACCCCGTGTGGCGAAAACGCTACACGGGGTGATTCTTATTATAACTCTGACACGTGATTTGTTGCAGAGCGTCTATGAATTATTCCTCGGTGGAGTTATCCTTCTTGAGATTGAGAACAACGTTTGCGATAATACCAAGTATAAGAGCGCAGGCGATGTTAGTGATCTTAACAAATCCGATAGAAAGGGAGAGACCGCCAATACCGCAGATAAGTATGATAGCCACTACGAAGAGGTTACGGTTTTCGCCAAGGTCAACCTTCTGAAGCATCTTAAGACCCGATACCGCGATAAAGCCGTAAAGTGCGATGCACACGCCGCCCATTACGCAGGAAGGAATGGTGGCAAGGAAGGTTACGAATGGAGCGAAGAAGGAAGCCAATATTGCCATAAGAGCGGTAACGGTAATAGTGATAACGGATGCGTTTCCGGAGATAGCTACACAGCCCACGCTCTCGCCGTAGGTGGTATTGGGGCATCCGCCGAAGAATGCGCCTGCGATAGAGCCTACGCCGTCACCCAGAAGGGTCTTGGAGAGACCGGGATCCTCGAGCAGATCGTGCTCGATAATGGTAGAGAGGTTCTTGTGATCTGCGATATGCTCAGCAAATACAACGAACGCAACGGGAACGTACGCTACCGCAACAGAGCTGAGATAGCCCCAGAAGTTACCGTACTCGCCGAAGGTAAGCTCGCCGCTGAACGCCTTAACAAAGGTGAAATCTGGCAGCCAGCTCATATTAGAGAATATAGAGAAATCTATAATGATAAGCTCGGGAGCACCCGCAATGTGACCGATAACGGTGAGAAGGGTTGCAAAGAGATAACCAGCCAGAATACCGATAATGAAGGGGATCATCTTCATCATCTTCTTGCCGAATACGGACGCGATCATAACAGTAAAGAGTGTTACAAGACCGCAAAGGAGAGTGAGATAATCGTTTGCAGGACCCTTAGTAAGATCGCCCACCGCGTTGCCTGCAAGGGAGAGACCGATGATGGCAACCGTAGGACCGATTACTACCGCGGGCATAAGCTTGTTGACCCAGTTAACGCCGACGTACTTGATAACTATAGCGATAACCACGTAAACAAGACCTGCAAACACAGCGCCTATGATAAGGCCGAGATGACCTGCAGATGCGCTTACACCGCCCGCAAAGGCTGCCGCCATAGAGCCGAGAAAGGCGAAGGAGGAGCCAAGGAATACGGGGCTGCGGCGTCTGGTGAAGAGCTGATAAATAAGCGTACCTACGCCTGCGCCGAAGAGGGCTGCGGACTGAGACATACCGTTGCCTATGATCGAGGGAACGGCAATCGTCGCCGCGAGAATTGCGAGAAGCTGCTGGAGTGCGAATACTAAAACACGGGTAAACTTAGGCTTGTCGTTAACATTGTAGATGAGCTGCATTTTTTTATTCCTCCGTTTTTTATTTTCCTTTTTTATAATAAAGGGGGTCGAAGAAAGCTCGACCCCCCTATCCCTTTATTTATTACTTTTTGAGAGCTGCCTGAGCCGCTGCAAGACGAGCGATCGGAACTCTGAAGGGAGAGCAGGATACGTAATCAAGGCCGATCTGGTGGCAGAACTCAACAGATGTGGGATCGCCGCCGTGCTCGCCGCAGATACCTACGTGGAGGTTCTTGTTTGCGGGTCTGCCGAGTGCGAGAGCAGTCTTCATAAGACCGCCTACACCAACCTGGTCAAGCTTTGCGAAGGGATCGTTCTCGAAGATCTTCGCATCATAGTATGCGGAGAGGAACTTGCCTGCATCGTCACGGGAGAAGCCGTAGGTCATCTGAGTAAGGTCGTTGGTACCGAAGCAGAAGAAGTCTGCGTTTGCCGCGATCTCGTCTGCGGTTACGCAAGCTCTGGGAATCTCGATCATAGTACCAACCTCGTAATCAAGCTTAACGCCTGCAGCTGCGATCTCAGCGTCAGCGGTCTCAACTACTACCTTCTTAACGTACTTAAGCTCCTTAACCTCACCAACGAGAGGAATCATGATCTCGGGGCGTACGGTCCAGTCGGGATGAGCCTTCTGAACGTTGATAGCCGCGCGGATAACAGCGGTGGTCTGCATCTTTGCAATCTCGGGATAGGTAACTGCAAGACGGCAACCACGGTGACCCATCATTGGGTTAAACTCGTGGAGAGAAGCTATGATATTCTTGATCGCCTCTACGGACTTGCCCTGAGCTGCCGCAAGAGTTGCGATATCCTCCTCGGTGGTAGGAACGAACTCGTGAAGAGGGGGATCAAGGAATCTGATACATACGGGGTTGCCCTCGAGAGCCTCGTAAAGCTTCTCAAAGTCGCCCTGCTGATAAGGAAGAATCTTGTTAAGAGCTACCTCACGCTCCTCTGCGGTGTCTGCACAGATCATCTCGCGGAATGCGGCGATTCTGTCAGCCTCGAAGAACATATGCTCGGTACGGCAAAGGCCGATGCCCTCTGCGCCAAGCTCACGCGCCTTCTTTGCGTCAGCGGGAGTATCAGCGTTGGTTCTTACCTTAAGAGTACGGAACTCGTCAGCCCATCCCATGATGGTGCCGAAGTTGCCGGAAATTTCTGCGTCAACGGTAGGAATGATACCGTCGTAAATGTTACCGGTAGTACCGTCGATGGAGATGCAGTCGCCCTCAACGAAGGTCTTGCCTGCGAGCTCGAACTTCTTGTTCTCCTCGTCCATCTTGATATCGCCACAGCCGGAAACGCAGCACTTACCCATACCGCGAGCAACAACTGCTGCGTGAGAGGTCATACCGCCGCGAACGGTGAGGATACCCTGAGCTGCCTTCATACCGGTAATATCCTCGGGAGAGGTCTCAAGTCTTACAAGAACTACCTTCTTACCTGCTGCCTTCCAAGTCTCAGCATCCTCTGCGGAGAATACGATCTGACCGCAAGCTGCGCCGGGAGATGCACCAAGACCCTTGCCCATAGGAGTTGCCTTCTTGAGCGCCTTAGCGTCGAACTGGGGGTGAAGGAGGGTGTCAAGGTTTCTGGGGTCGATCATAAGAACTGCTTCTTCTCTGGTCTTATGGCCCTCGTTTACAAGGTCAACGGCGATCTGGAGAGCTGCGGGAGCGGTTCTCTTACCGTTTCTGGTCTGGAGCATATAGAGCTTCTCGTTCTCGATGGTGAACTCCATATCCTGCATATCGTGATAGTGGTTCTCAAGGATCTGGCAAACCTCCTTGAACTGCTTGAATGCTGCGGGGAACTTGTTAGCCATCTCTGCGATAGGCATGGGAGTACGAACACCTGCAACAACATCCTCGCCCTGCGCGTTGGTGAGGAACTCACCCATAAGCTTCTTCTCACCGGTAGCGGGATCTCTGGTAAATGCAACGCCGGTACCGCAATTGTCGCCCATGTTACCGAACGCCATTGCCTGTACGTTTACTGCAGTACCCCAGCTGTAGGGAATATCGTTATCACGACGGTATACGTTTGCTCGGGGGTTGTCCCAGGAACGGAATACTGCCTTAACAGCACCGATAAGCTGCTCCTTGGGATCAGAGGGGAAGTCAGAGCCGATCTTTGCCTTGTACTCTGCCTTGAACTGATTTGCAAGCTCCTTGAGGTCGTCAGCGGTGAGATCAACGTCCTGAGTAACGCCCTTCTTCTCCTTCATCTTGTCGATGAGCTCCTCAATGTACTTCTTACCAACCTCCATAACGACGTCGGAGTACATCTGGATAAATCTTCTGTAGCAGTCGTAAGCCCAACGAGCATTGCCGGACTTCGTAGCCATAACCTCAACAACCTCTTCGTTCAGACCCAGGTTCAGAATGGTATCCATCATACCGGGCATGGATGCACGCGCACCGGAACGGACAGACACGAGCAGGGGGTTCTCCTTATCACCGAATTTCTTACCG
>JAFTSU010000016.1 GCA_017467105.1 Clostridia bacterium | reverse complement strand
TCGCTTTGGAATAAAATACGCTTTACGTATTTCATCTCTCATAAATTGCAGGGATTTACGAGTTCCCTCCGCTTTTATTTTAGTACTTTTGGTACTGTACTTAATACTTGAAATGTTCAGAAAATTTCTTCAAAAAGGGCGTAGCATTTTGCGGGATTATTTTTGCTTCGCAAAGAGATTGTATGAAATGCATAAAAATGCAGACCCAAATTTGTGCAAGGTGCGAAGGAAGCGTGAAAATAGTTACTTTAAAACGGTCTGTCGCTTGCCTTTCGTGATAAAAGACAAAACAGAAGATTCTTAAAGCTGAAATGACAGAAAAACGAAGGCAAAAAAAGCTGAGCCCTAGGCATAAAAGCCGGGCTCAGCCGATTATTTACATTGTAGATTTACGTTTATAGAAAAATATATCAGAGCTTTCTGTAGCCGGGGAGGTCAACAAGTGACATTACGTCAACGGGCATGCCGCCGGCGATGGACTTGTTGGCGGAGATACCGGTGAGTATGCTCATCGCGCCGTCTACGTAGGATGCAGCTCGCTTGTAGGGGTCCTCTGCGGGTACGCCGAAGAGATCGTTAAGAAGTACGTCATCGCCGCCGCCGTGACCGCCCTTACCCTCGGGAATCTCAACGTTGTATGCGTCGCCGAACATGGGATAAACAGTGATCTTCTTACCCTTGATGACGCCCTCGTTCTTGGAGTCGCCGCCTGCGTTTACGTAAACTGCCTCGATAACCTCAAGCTCTATTCTGCCCTTGGTACCGGTGAAGCTTACGCGGAAGCCCTCCCAGGGGGAGTATGCGTTAAGAGAATAGGACATCTGCGCGCCGCTTGCGTACTGAACAAGCACGTTCATAGTATCCTCGATGCTGATGTTATCGCCGAACACGCTCTGGTCACGGATATAGCCATCGTCACCCTCCGCCTTCAGATAAAGGCTCTCCAGGTTTTCGTTGCCCTCCATAACGAGTGCAAAGGGATCGCCCTCCGCATTCTTCTGACCGTGTACTCTGGAGTAGAACTTGGTCACGCCTCTCTCCTCTGCGTTCTCTCTGCCGTAGAACTTAAGATCGCCGAGAGCGAAGACGCGCTTGGGATACGTGCCGAGCCAGAAGTTAACAAGGTCGAAATGATGAGTAGACTTGTGTACGAGAAGACCGCCGGAGTTTCTCTTGTCTCTGTGCCAGCGACGGAAGTAATCCGCGCCATGAGAGGTGTTGAGCATCCACTCGAAGTGAACCTGAGTGATCTTGCCAATTGTGTCGTTCATTACGAGCTCGCGGATCTTGGTATTGTGAGGAGCGTAGCGATAGTTAAAGGTTACGCGAAGGTTCTTTCCGGTGCGCTGGATGCAGTCGATGATCTCCTGGCACTTTACGGCGTCAACGGTCATAGGCTTCTCGGAGATAACGTCACAGCCCATCTCCATAGCCTTGATTATGTATCTGTGGTGGGTACGGTCGATAGAGGTTACGATAACAACGTCGGGCTTGGTCTCCTCGATCATCTTCTCAAACTCGTCTGCCCCGTACATAGGAAGCTTCTTGTAGCCGAACTCCTTATCAAGCACGTCGTTCGCATACTCGAGACGGGTGCGGTTGATGTCACAAAGTCCTACAAGCTCTGCAGTTTCATTATAGGTGGTGGCTATAGCCTTGTAATACATTCTGGCTCTGCCGCCGAGACCTACTTGCGCATATCTTTTCTTTGCCATGGTTTTGCTCCTTTTTAAGTTTTATCTACTAAATATTATACTCAATTTTTTAGATAATTCCTTAAGAGGATTGACTATTTCCGTATGTTTTCTTGGTTTTTTTGATTAATTAAAAAGATTTATTTCAAAAAACCATTTTCTCGATCAATCGACTCACGAATGATGGCGACCTGCTCATCTATATATCGAGCCGAGGTACATTTGGGATAATTTATACCTTCTTTCTTATCACCCATGTACGGATACACCGGAGCTATATAAACGAGTTCTTTGTAAGTTCTTCCCTCGGAGTTCTCCTTTGTCTCGAGTCTTGCACCGTATATGCACTCAGGTGCTTGACATTGCTCTCGCCATTTACGGATAGCAGAAAGCTCGCTTTCCATAGTCTCGCTTCCGAATTCGTCCGTTGCTCCGAGACCGTCGGTGCTGTGACCCTTGCCGGGAATTACAAAATATCTGAAGAAGCTCATCACTTTATCCTTATCGCCAAAAAGCTCCAGAACGCGATTATAGTAATTCATGGCATCCGCCCACGGTCCGTACGGATCCGAGCCTCCTGACGTCATAATCAGCTTGCCGCCGTGCTCATAAAATGCGGAAAGATTCGGATCTACAGCCCCGAAATCCTCTGCATTACCATAAAAATACTCGTCGACCTGATCGGCGTAATCAAAGGTTCGCTCATCAAAATCCTGACCAAAGAAGAGCTTAAACCAAGGAGAATCGTATTCGGGAATATTCTCAATTTCATCGAAATACCCGCAATTTTTCTCTGCTCCAATGGGGAGACCGCAGTGGATCTGCTCACCGGTTTCAGAATTTTTCGGACCTTCGTATATCTTTCTTAATATTTCAAGCTGCTCATCGGTAATATCAGATATTTCCTGCCTCAAAAACTCCAAGAAATCATTAACGGTATTCTCGTCAACATATCCTGTAGAAACAAAGCCGTAACGTGCACCGAGGCTACCGTCGCATTCAAAGAATTTAACGGCAGAAGCAGTGATCTTATCACGCAGGGTATCTTTTATTCGTGTAGTACCGTCACGATTGCGCAGGCATCTGTACATCCAAAGAAAATGCATACCTAGAAATACGGAGTTAAATGAAGGACAACGGGCTATTATACCGTCGTAATCCTCGGGATATCTCTGCGCCTCCGAAAGCGCTTGCTTACCCCCTGCGGACGCACCGTTGAAATAGCAATAATCCGGTAGTCTGCCGTAAAAAGCAAGGATCAGCTCCTTACCAACTACCGTCATTAGATGCGTAGATCGCCAACCGTAATCACGCATCATGGACTTGTACGATTGGGTTTTCTCACCGTTTACCATGCGATAGGTTCCCATATCCGTTTGCCCAACAGCCGTTCCGTCACGAGCATCCACGTACAACGACGTGCCGAGCTTACCTCCCGCGCCACCGTTACCTATACCGAGAAATATTCCATTCCACTCAAGAGGAAGCCAGAATATATGACGGATAAACGAACCCTCCTCAGCGCAAGATTCCACGTTTATGCAATACGCTTCAATAGACGGCTCACCATCCTCACTGATCACTTTCAGCTCCGCCGAGATCACCGTACTGTCTGTTAATTTTATTTTTGAAAAATCCATCTGTATTTCCTTCGTTGCTTACGTTTACTAAAATAACCGCTATTTCGATAGCGTAGCTGTTACTCGTTTACGTTTCTAATATGTTGATAAAAAAACGGATCAAAGTGCTACGTCCGGTTTTACGATTGAGGCAGATGCCTCTTTTGAAAGGTTGGACAGCACATCGGCGTACTCATCGGAGCATTCGATAACGATCTCTGATGATTCGTATCTTCCCACTACAGTGAGTCTGCAGATGGTCTCCGGCATAAGAGTCGGGGTGTAAAAGTATTTCTTGAATCCGGCGGGAGTTCTGTGGGATTTAGCTGTCGCGGAGTTCTCACACTCTACCTTACATACCTCACTGAGACTAACTCTAGCCAAAGTAGTCTCTCGCTTGCCTGTTACCTGGCGTACAACAAAAATTTGATCACCGGCATGATCTGTAGTCAGATCGTAATAATATTCACAGGCTACGTAGCGAGTATAAATAACCACCGCGCCCGAGATCAGCGCTACGGTAAGTATACTGATCAGACCGCTGAAATAATCAAAGAGCATAGATACTACTGCGGTTACAGCTGCAAATGCAAGAAACAAACTCATTATGATCCTGGCGTTATTGTTCGACGGTTTGGCTTTGGTGGAAAAATCCTGCATCACTCTGGTATTTCTCCTCTCGAAAGATTGTATTCGGTAAATTTGGAATACTCGGAGTTATTCTCATACACGGGAATCATAAAGGGCTGAATACCTGCTTTATCCTTATCAGCATCCACGCCGTCAACGAAGATCTCAAGACGTATCCAAGATACCGCCGAACTCCCCTCTCCGAAATCTATATTTTCGAAGGTGAGCTTTGCGTAACGGTACATGATAAATTCGTCCCATTCTACGTTTGCAAGAGAGCCTATCTCGCCGCCGTCACCGCTACGGTATAGACGGAAGGTGAATTTTGAGGTATCGGATAGATCAACGGTGACACCGTAATTTTCCTCAAGTGCCCGAGCCAAAGATACGTTAAATCTTAAGGTTATTTGCAAATATCCACCATCACGGCAAACGCGTAGGTGGTCGCAGAAGAAATTACCATCTGTAGAATCATCATACGGAGCTCGAAGCTTCTGAGTCTCCACCTTAATATCCCCATCGGATGCACGGTAATAGTCGGCAAAGCTGTCTGTGAAATATAAAGATTTCATATCGCTCGGGTAGTAATTAAACGTAAACATTCTGAATGCGATTACTCCCACAACAGCTATACAAATAATAACGGCGACTACCTTGATAAATTTCAGCACGGGACTCACCGTCGGTGCTTCGTCTACCTCGTTATAATCGCCGTAGCGTTCCATATCATCCATATTTTTCTCCCTGAAATTAATTTACAACAAGTAAATTATAAAGCACAGAGAGGGTGAAAGTCAAGAAGATAATGAAATATTTAAACTAAGTTTACATAAACAGGCGCGACGGGCGCGTAGCCCTCAGAGCAAGCCGTCTCTGCCGGGATAGAGATCCCTTTTCTCCTTCTCGGAGAGCATATCTATTTCTAAGCTCTGCTTCATAGCGGTCCACGCACGGTTGGGGACGGGTGGATTGAAGGCGGGAAGCTCCACTGCGGGATTGTTGATTCCGGTATTGTTCTCTCCGGGATAGGTGGGTGCATCGGGAATATTAAAGCCTCCGGGATTCTCTTTACTTTTACTCTTTTTATCTGTGGATTTGCTGTTGTCTTTCATAATAAAACTCTTTCCTTTGGATTATCGGTTCGTCCGACTGTTTTTATTATGCGCCGAGGGATTTTTTTTATGTATTTTCTTCTTCCAACTTGAAATAGTATGATATTTCTGCTAAAATAATAACGGTAATGGAGCCGGACCGATACGCACGGCAGTCGTAGGTGCTCCGGATTATTATAAGAGGAAAATTGGCGGTAGTATGGAGCTATACAATAATTTAAGCACGTACTTTCGGAAAAGGTACGGAAAAAGAATAAAGAAAATTTGCATAGACGGCGGCTTCAGCTGCCCGAACAGAGACGGAAAATGCGGCACGGGTGGCTGCATATACTGCGGAGAACGAGGAGCCGGTGAGCATATCGTAGGCGGAGCTGATATTGCCGAGCAGGTAAAACGGGTAACGGATAAGGCTGACAGAAGTGAGCTTTTCACAGCTTATTTTCAAAGCTTTACGAATACTTACGCCGACACAGAGGTGCTAAGATCAAAATACGACGCGGCGCTATGTGACGAGAGGATCGTTGCCCTGGCAATAGGAACAAGGCCCGATTGCATCGACGAGTATACAGCTCGGCTGATCGCAGAATATAAGAAGAGGTGCGACGTGTGGGTCGAGCTTGGTCTGCAGACGGCGAATGACGAAACCGCGGAGATAATCAACAGAGGATATAAGACGTCTGTCTTTGATCGCGCGGTAGAGCTGCTTCGCCGCTACGGTATACCCGTTGTGGTGCATCTGATAATCGGTCTACCGGGTGAGGACGATAAGGATATCGCAGATACGGTGGAGCACCTTGCCGGGCTTGACATTTGGGGCATCAAGCTGCACGGGATATACGTAATGCGCGGCACGAGGCTTGCGCAAATGTACGAATCAGGTGATTATACACCGCCCACAGAGGATGAGTATATCAGACGGGTCATATATGTACTGACACATACTCCAAAGGAGAGAGTCATACACAGACTCACGGGAGACTCACCCGAGGGAATGCTTATCGCGCCCGAGTGGAACAGTGATAAAAACAGACTTATAAGTAAAATTCAAAGCAAAATGCGAGACGAGGGACTAACCCAGGGCTGTAAGCTCTGATTTTCAGCACCTTTCTTATTGCGTAATTCATCCAATCATCAATTAATACTAACAAAAAACAGCCAAAATGTAAATTTTAGATTGCATTTTGGCTGTTTTTATATTATTTTCGGTTTTTTACATAGCAGCTTAATACCGCCGTGGTGTTATTTATATTCAGGATAAACAAGCTTCGTTTCGGTTGTCATAGTTTCGTACGCCTCATCGAGAAGCTCATCGAAATCTATCTTCTCAAGCTGAGCCATAACCTCACTGAGCTTAGGCTGAGTCTTAGGATGACGGGGAGTAAACACGGTACAGCAGTCCTCGAAGGGCAGAATTGAAGTATCAAAGGTGCCGTACTTTCGCGCCTCAATAACTATCTCGTTCTTATCCATTCCTATGCAGGGACGAAAAACAGGAATGCTTACGACGCTATCAGTTACTCCTATGGCGGACAAAGTCTGAGAGGCAACCTGACCAAGACTCTCGCCTGTGATGAGAGCTGAGCATTTATATTGGTTTGCGCATCTCTCCGCCAGTCGCATCATGAATACTCTAAGCAGAACGGTGAAGTAGTCCTCCTCACAATTGTCGCGAAGCACCTCTTGAATATGGGTGAGCGAGATCACGTGAACGTGTATGCGGGAGCAGAATTCGCACATTTCCTGGGCTAAAGTCATAACCTTCTCTCTCGCGCGCTCTGAGGTATACGGGAAGGACTCAAAGTGAAGCGCCTCTATCTCCATTCCTCTCTTTGCCATCATGCATCCTGCAACGGGTGAGTCTATACCGCCTGAGAGAAGGAGGAGTCCTCTGCCCGAGGAGCGAAGAGGGAGACCGCCCGCTCCTGCTTCTTGCCCTGCTCTGACGTATGCGTGATCGTCGCGGATCTCAACGGTAACGGTAACCTCGGGGTTACGAACGTCCACCTTGATGCCGCGCACCTCGGAGAGAATAACTCCGCCAATTTCCGCGGAGATCTGAGGGGAGGTAAGGGGAAATTTCTTATCTGCTCGCTTGGCGTCCACCTTGAAGGTGCGCTTTCCATAAAGCTTATCGGGAAGATAACCCTTTACAGTTTCCACGATGCTCTCCATGGTTTTCTCGCAAACTGCGGCGCGGGTAACTCCCATGAAGCCAAACACCTTTTTGGCTGCTGTGTACATACCCTCCATATCCGCAAAGCTATCGCGAGGCTCTACGTAGACTATGCTCTGCTTGAAATATATTTTGAAATTACCGTAAGGGCTCGCGCGGCGGCGAAGCTCCTTGATAAGACTAGATTCAAAATTCTGGCGGTTAGCGCCCTTCAGCACCACCTCGCCGTATTTACAAAGTATAACCTCTGGATAGCTCATTTGTATTTCCTTTCATTTTTGCGTCTGTATTTTCTCTTAATTATTTAAGCAATACCGTCGGTTTAAAACGATTTGCCCGATCGGATATTGCCGTTATGCGTTTTTGTTAAGCTTAAATGTGTGATCTGAGTATATCACGCCAAAGCTTCTCTACTCTTTCAGGATCGGGGAGCGTGGAGTAGAACACGGTGCTTTCGGAACGGATAAGCAGACTTCTCTCTCCTCCGTGAAGGAGCTTCATACGCCTCTCGCACATCTCGCTTATCTCCTCAAGCTCCAGCGATCCGCGGGAGACGAACACTCCGCATTCAGAGCCGTAGTCTGAGCGGCTGTTCAAGAGGATAGCGTAACAATCCGGCATCTGCTCAAGCTCTCTGAAAAGAATGCCACGCGTCTCGGGGTCCAGATATCCTATCTCACCCTCTCGCGCCTCTGAATAATAGATGATTCCCTCAGCAGAGTATGCCTCTGTAAAATCGCGCAGCATATCCACTGGATCCGGGGCGTTTCCGCAGGAAACCAGCTGAAGAGTGAGCATAATAAGCATCAAAAACGCGGATACGGTCTTCATTTTTTCACCTCACTTATCAGTTTAATATTACGCGCGAGGAGAAAAAATATGACTGACCGACAAGGGCGCGGAGACCATAAGTATTTTTAGTCAAGCGAAGGCGCGTCGGTAAATACTGATTTCGGACGTGTAGAGTATCTCAACGAAACGCTTATCTTTCATTACATCACGTTGCCGGTTACCGTCAGAGTAAAGGAATTGAAGTATTGAGTCCTTCCCTTCTCGAGTCTATCGACCGTGAGAAGCTCGTACTCAAGCTCGGGAATGGATTTAAGCTTTCCCTTCGCGTAATCCGTAAGACGCTTGCGGCACGCGTCGGTTCTCTCTAAAAGTCCGCCGAGACGGTAGTCCTGAACCTCAAAGCCGTTATAGGTATTATCGTGTGTCCACTGCTTCTCGTAAGCCTTCTTGAACGCCCTGATTCTCTTCAGTATCTCGGTGTAGTCCTCGTCAGCCAGTCTGAGAAGCCCCTCCTTGTCTCCTGCCTTATACGCGGCGCGCGTCCTGATGCCTATCTCCGCCTTAAGCGCAAGAACGTTACAGAGCTTTGAGGCGCTGTCGAAGAGAAAGGCAAATCTGCGGCTTCCTCTCGCTATCACGCTCAGCTTCTCTGAGAGGCTCTTATATATCTCGCCCGTGCCCTCTGCAATTGAGTTATCGAACATACCCGCAAAATAATCGTTGAAGAGCAGATACTTTGCGGTAGTGGAAGGATGGCTCTCCTCATTTTCGTAAGGATTGTTCATTTTATCGAGGAGCATAAAATCGTCAAAGTCTATACCGTATTTTGCGCGGAACTTAGCCTTGATCTTCTCCTCGTCGGTGACGCCCGAGAGAAGCTTACCTATATAAAACAGGGACGGAAGGACCGCGTACTTAGAGCATTCGGAGCCGTTATCACCCCATACCGTCACTATAAAATTGCGTGTTTTAGTCTTTTTACACGCCTCGACTGCGGGAATCATAGATTCAAGGGTAAACTTATTATCGGGACCGTATCCCAGCCAGGTCCAAGCACCGCCTGCAAACCAGGTATTATCAGACAGCTGTCTGTGATTAAAAAGCATATCAAGATAGACCGATTCTTCCTTATTATAGTAATTCCAATATACAGGAATGACGGACTCAGGCAGCGCCTTTACGTACTCCTCGGGAAGTGTTGTTTTCGGAGAATAGTATTTACCGCCGTTCCAGCCGCGGAAGAACATATCCGACCATATAAGCAGCTCGTATCCGTACTTTTCCGCTATTGCGCAAACACGGCTAAGATGCTTTTTCATTATAGTGGCAACGTTCTCATAGCCGTTCTCACGAAGGTAGTTTCCGGTACCCAAGGACCACGCCTCGTCCATACCTACGTGAATCCGTTTCGTTCTGAAGCAATCCTTCATTGTTCGAAACATATTTTCAATAAGCTCGTAGTTTCTCTCATCGCCTACCAAAAGCGCATCCGGAGTATCGAACTTATACTCTCTCCATCTTAAAAGAGTGGTCAGATGACCGAGCGTCTGTATGCAGGGGATAAGCTCCATTCCGTTCGCATACGCAAGGTCGTCAAGCTCGCGAAGCTGAGCCTTGGAATATCTGCCGCGCAGGTATCCGAAATATGGCTCGCCCTCTATCTCGTAGGTGTCCTCCGCATAAATAAGAAGGGTGTTGTAGCCCATATCCTTCAGCATAGGCACAAGAGTGCGCCAATTATCCATACTGATTACAGCGTTACGGGAAACGTCCATCATAACGCCCTTGATGTCAAAGGTAAATTTAGCCATTACTTTTCTCCCAGTAGATGTTTTAATTTATCAAAATTGCGTTTTGATCTTACTTTAAGTATCAAGGCTTATACCGTCGCCGTTGCCGAATCAAGAGCCTCTACACATCAGAAAGCACGACACGGGTGGGGGTATATGACCGTTTAAACCCTGATACCGTATATCCGAATTGTTTCCGGAGCCAAGAAAGCCCACCGCGTCAGCTCACTTTGTCAGCTCGCCTCGTAGACTCTCCTCCATCAGCGCCTTTATCTTCTCCTTGGATATATCCAAGCTAAAAAGATAGCTAAGCTTGGTTACCGCCGCCTCCGTCGTCATATCAAAGGCGCTGACAGCGCCCGCTCTCTTCAGTTGCGAGCTTGTCTCATACGCGCCGAGGGTCACCGTACCGGAGGGACACTGGGAGCATACCGCTACAACGGCTCCTCCCTTGAACGCCTTGCTGATCATTGGTATCAGCTCACCGCCGTAGGACGGAATATTTCCAGCTCCGAAGGTCTCAAGCACTATACCGGAGAGCTTCTCCGTCATTATGGTCTCAAAGAGCGAGAACTGTATTCCGGGGAATACCTTAAGAACGCCTATCGGGATCTCGGAGAGCCGCTGAAGCCTGAACGGCTTATCATCCGGAGAAGCTAAAGCCGACCTATTATATATAATGGAAATACCCACGTCTGCAAGATGGGGGTAATTCGGGCTGTCAAAGGCTACGAGTCTGTCCGCGCTCATCTTCACGGATCGGTTACCGCGAAGAAGCTTACCGCTGAAGTAAAGGCACACCTCCCGCGCCACTCCCTCAGCCGCCACAAGAAGAGAGGTAACGAGATTATCTCTGCCATCGCTTCGAATTTCGGAGAGAGGAATCTGCGAGCCCGTCAGAACTACAGGCTTGGAAAGGCCCTCCAGCATAAAGGAAAGGGCAGACGCAGTATAAGCCATCGTATCCGTGCCGTGAAGCACAACAAAGCCGTCGTATGCGTCGTAGCTGTTATATATGACCTCTCCTATCTTGTTCCACTCTCTGACTGTAATATCCGAGGAGTCAAGGAGCGGCGACATCTCATACAGATCAAAAAGGGGCGCCTCGGGCCTCTTAAGGTCGGCAATATCAGCTATGGCATCGGATAAATATCCGTCGATCGGAGCATATCCGTTTTCGGTGCGGCACATGCCTATGGTGCCACCCGTGTAAATTATTAGAACCTTTTTCTTATGCATTTTCATCCTCCGCGACGACTCTCGCCTTCTCCGAGCGCTCTCTGTCTATATAGCTCTGAAGTATCAGCTCTGCGGATAAGGTGTCAATGGCGGCGCGACGCTTCTTACCATAGGTTCCCGTCTCGCCAAGGTATCTGTAGGCTGCCATGGTGGTCATACGCTCGTCCATAAAGTCGATCGGAATGGAGGTATGAGTTGCAAGCAGATCTGCAAAGGCGCGCACCACGTCAGCTCTCGGTCCCTCGGTGCCGTCCATATTTCTCGGCATACCTATTATTATTTTTTTACAACCCCGCTTCTCCGCCTCCGCCGCTACTCTGATTGCGGTTTTGTTCATTCCGCCCTCGCTGACCGTGCATATACCGCCAGCAAGGTTTCCGGAAACGTCGCACTCCGAGATGCCTGTGCGTCGGTCTCCGTAATCTACTCCAAGATATTTTCCGTGTGTAATATCCATTCTAAATCTTCCTATATACAAAAATATGAAAATCTGCCGTGCAATCAAGCTGTGTAAGCCCGTCTATTCGCATAGCGCCCGCGCGGGAGGTACGGTATGCGTACGGTGTCATCATAAATAGATCCCGTATTTCCCTATCACGAAGGTGCATAACATAGCTGAGTCGGCGATCCTCTATAAGCTCAAAGCCATCGATCTCTGTATTGTGCGGATTATTCTTATACGGAGTATCGTATATGAGCGCCTTCAGCTCGTAGAGGTGATCGACGTCGGGGATCGCCATAACGAATATTCCGCCCTGACACAGCACTCTCCCGACCTCGTCTATAGCAAGAGGCGAGAACGTATTTATAACCGTATCCACGTATCCGTCCGCTATAGGCATTTTATACGAGCCAGCGACGACTGCTCTGATACGCGGATTCTTACGCAGAGTCTCTCTGACCGCGTCCTTGGAAATGTCAAAAGCCATAACCCGTGTCGAAAAATCTCTGGAAAAGAGGGACTTCTCTACTTCATCTGTATAGTAGCCCTCTCCGCACCCGGCGTCAAGTACGATACCGCACTTATCGGTGTATTTCGATACCAGGTCAGCCACGAGAGATGAAAGTGGCGCATAGTGTCCACTGCCCAAAAACGCGCGTCTGGAGAGGACCATTTCCTTATTATCTCCGTGAACTCCGCCAACGCTTGTGAGAAGAAGATTGTAGTAGCCGTGACGGCTCTTATCATAGGAGTGACCCTTGCCGCATATTGCGCTGCCGCCCGACACCGTCATAGCGCCGCCGCACTTCGGGCATATAAAATCAAGCACTGCTTCGACATTTTTTACGCTCTCACCCATTGTGCGCCGTCCTTTCCGTACTGATAAAATCTAAGAATTCGAGTCTTACGACACAAGTATTCATACATGGGTATTGTACCATATCTTCGGGTGTTTGTCAATTAAAATAAAAGAAATACATTTAAATAGAATGAGCAAAATTATATCCGCGAAAACGGATAAAAGAAAAGCATTCGGAATATCAGATATATGTAGTAAGCTTGGGAGAGCGCGCAGAAGTAAAACGCCTAATGCACTTCGCAAAAGAGCAGCACCGATAACGATACGCAGAGAAAAAATGCCCGTGGCAGACAGCCACGGGCATTGAAGTATGAATATACTTGAAATTACTTTTCTTCTGTTACAACGGTAACGGACGTGATGTGAGGCTGAGGACCGTCATACCAGTAGAGGAAGCCCTCGAGGTTAACGACGTCACCAACCTTAAGCTCCTTAACAGCCTTGTAAACGTCGCTGTCCTTGTCGCAGAGATAAGACTCTACAACAACGGTAAGGGTCGCATCACCGTATGTGAGATCGAGGTAGAGGTCGTCTCCCTCAACACCGGAGTTGTTCCACTTATACTTGTAGGTGGAAGCAACGGTGAAGCCATTAAGTGCTATCTTATTGTTCTGGCAGTACAGAAGTGCCTCGTTTATGTCCTCTGCCTCAGTGAAGTAATAGGAGATATCCTCGGCTTCTGCAACGAAGGTATCGTCGGTGTTCTCGCTTACAACGATCTTGCAGTCGATGATCTCGACCTCACCGCTCCACTCAGCCTTGTAGCCGTAAACTCTGATCTTTGTACCAACGGTAAGAGCGTTGTACTCCTCCTCTGTAAGAGGTGCCTCGTAGATGAAGAAGCCGCCCTCCTCATTCTGAGTGTAGATAGTACCCTTGCCGTAGCCTGCCTTGCTATCGAACCACCAGGACTGCTTAGCCTGAACGTAGGTGTCAACGATAACGTAGGTGCCAACCTCGGTATACTCGCTCATGAACTCATAGTAGCTCATAATGCCGTAGTAGTCATCAAAGGAGGTCTCTGTATAAGTATCTGCATCAGCAGGAGCTGCGATAGAATCGATATCGAAATCGTATGCAGTGCCCATAGTAATGGTGCAGCTAACGTCCTCGGTAAAGCCGGTAAGCTCCTTTGAGTATTCGCAAATCATATCAACGTTTACGTACTCGTACTTGCCGTCCTTAACAGCGAACTCGAGCTCAACTCCGGTAATAGAGATGCCCTCTGCATTGCCTGCGATAGAGCCGGCAAGTTCGCCGAGCTTATCAAGAGAGCCTTCCTTAAGACCTGAGCATGCAACAACGTACTTGCCATCAGCCTCGGTAAGAGTAACAGTCTCAAAATCTGCGAAGGAAAGATCGTTCTCGGGAAGTACAACGTTGTTGCCCTCTGCAAGCACGATATCTCTCTGGTCATCGCTAAAGTTAACCTTGATCTTGCTCTCGCCCTCGTTCGAATAGAGAGTGTTGCCTACGAGAACGGTAGACATGCTCATCTCGCCCATCTGAATAAGAGTTGCAAGATTATCGCCGTCGAAGGTAACGGTTACAGTAGTACCGCTTCCGCCCATCATAGCGAGCATTTGGTTGAACTGCTCGTTTTCGCTGAACATAGACACGGTCATAACGATCTGGTACTTGGTTGCGCTCTCGAGAGCCGCCTCAGCCGCCTCGGTAAGAGACTCAGCGGTTACCTCACCGCCCTGCTCACCGGAGCCACCCTGCTCGCCGGAGCCACCCTGCTCGCCGGAGCCACCCTCGCCGCCGTTGCCGCCGTTGCCGCCACAGGAGACGAGCACGGAAAGCGCGAGAATAGCAACAAGAAGGATTGACAAAATCTTCTTCATTTTAAAATTCTCCTTTAAATTTAAAATTATTTATTCAGCATAAATGCATGATAAATATCAAAAGCTCTCACGGTCCTGCCGTGATAATATAATTATACACAAAAATAATGTCAAGTCAATACTCTATGCTATTTTTTTGCTTTTTTTAATTTTTCAAATACAATTAAAGCAAGCAAAAGAAGGTTGACCGCAACCACTCCCGATATCAGCGCAACAGCGCCTGTGGGAAGAGCGTCTATTCTCTTCTTATACTGATCGCCCGTGCCGATCTGATCAAGTCGGTAGAGGGATTCTATACTGTCAAAGAGATTTTCAAAATACGCATCGTTTATCTTGGCCTTACGGCTCACGTCCTCCGCCACTCTCTCTATCATCTGTCCCGCCGCATTACGCAGAGACACAGATCCGTTAAATACGGGAGTAACGAAGCTGCTTCCCACATTGTCGATAAGGAGCCTTGAGGCATCCAGCTTGATATTGTAATACAGCTCTACGGGATCGCCGTTTTCGTCCCTCTCGCCTGCTCTTGAGAGATAATCAAGGTATTCGGGATCACTCTGCGCCTTGGTGGTGACGGGAACGTATCCCTCGGTCTGCGCGTAGGCTATCTGCACCTTGTTTGAGAGAAGATACTGAACGAAAAGCCAGGATGCAAGAACCTCGCCGGGATCCTCCTTATTAAAGACACACACGGACGGTCCCTGAGAGATCATCTGAGGATTGTCTATATCGAATTGAGGAACAGGTCTTACGACCATCTCGAAATCCACGAGATCGTTCACGTTTATATCGATATTCGGGGCATCGGGACCCATCCAGGTAGCTCCCGCAGTGGAGTCGACACCGAAAATACACTGTCCCTTATTCAAGAAGTTGCCTGGATAGCTGGATATGGAGAAGGTTGTAAAAGCGCCCTTCTTCACGTTTTCGGCTACGGTATTCAGAATATCCTTGGTATCGTCGTTGAATATCAGGATATCTCCCGCCTCCGTGGAATAGTCAGCGCCAAGCTGGCGAAGCATCTGTATCATCATATTGTCGGTAGACTTATATATGAAGGGCTTCATAATTTTCTGACCGTTCACCTTATAAGTGCCATCGGGATTTTTCTTCATCGCGGCAGCCGAGACCTCAAAAACAAAATCCCAGGTAACAACGTCAGGAACGGTGTATCCAAGCTTCTCAACGTAGGTTTTGTTGATATACAGCGCCTCGGTAGAGCGCATATACGGCATAGCGTAATACAAGCCGGACACTATACACTCCTCAAGGAACTCGGGAACTATCTCGGACAATTCGGGTGAGTCAAAGCGCACCTCGCTGCCGCCAAGACCGTATTTTCTATCCTTCATAAGCTCGTCGAGAGGTACTACGACGTTCTCACCGGTGATGTAGGTGGCTATGTGGTCGGGATAGGTTATACAGACGTTGGGGGTGGTGTCCGTGGAGATATTTGTAATAACGTCGTTGTAAATATCGTTATAATTGGTGTACTCCTTCACCGTGACGGTGATATTCGGATACAGCTTATGAAAATCGGACACGGCATTTGCATATACCTCCCTCTGCTGAAGGTTGCTCTCGTGCTTTGCCCAGAAGGTTATGCTGTACTCCTTATCCGTGTCAAAATCAGATGGCACGTCAAAGACGGGCATAGGGTCCCTGTCACCGTGGCAGGATGAAAGCGGAAGCACAGACAGAATAACCGTCACAAGAAGGAGAGCTGAAATAAGTCGCCGTCTCATCCCTTGGTACCTCCTCTCGCCACGCCTGCCATGATCTTATCACGGAAGACGAGAAACAGTATTATAAGCGGTAATGAGATCACCGTTACGGCAGCCATCATTGCGGGAATATTCTCCCTGCCGAAGCCGCTCTCTCTGATGATCTGTATACCGATAGATACAAGATACATATCCTCTCTGTCGGTGATGAGCCGCGGCCATACGTACAGATTCCAGCACTCTATTACCTTGAGTATGGTAACCGTGATAATAGTGGGCTTACATATGGGGATCATTACCTTGAACAGATAGGCAAGATCCTTTGTGCCGTCAACCTTGGCGGCGTAGTACAGCTCGTTTGGCACCTGGGAGAAATTTTCCTTCAGAAGATAAATATAAAACACGGAGGTGACGCTTGGCAATATCAGACCCATAAAGGTATTGCGAAGCTCAAGATTTGTAATAGTAACAAAGTTAGTTATGACTACAAGCTCCGTGGGTATCATCATAAGAGCCAGAAGAACCGTAAACACAAGATCCCTGCCCTTAAAGCGTATGCGTGAGAAGCCGTAGGCAGCAAGAACCGTAAATAGCAGCATGATAGCCGTGGTTACGACTGTAAACACTAAGGTGTTTAAAAGATACTTTCCGAGGGATACGGTTGTGAATGCGCTGAAAAAGTTCTCGAAGGTGGGGCTGGTTACAACAAGGCTGGGAACCGCCTCCGAGTTATACTCACCCGCAGACTTGAATGAGGTCATTATCATATAGTAAAACGGAAACAGCACGATAACAGCCCAGACAGCTAAGAACGCATAAACAAGTCCCTTAACTGCACGTCCGCGAGCCGCAGGAGATAATAAAGCTTTCTTCTTATCCATTTTGACCTCCCGCATAGTGCACCTTTCTTTTGCTGACGTACAGATTGACGCAGGTAATAGTAAGCACTATAACAAACAGAATGATAGCCGCGGCAGAGGCGTATGAGGGGTATCCTCCGCTATCGCCGTAGAGCATATCATAGATATATCCTACTATGGTATTCATCTCCGCAACGTTTAGGTTGGTGCCGAAGATGGCAACGGCGTCGCTGTATGCCTTGAAGGCGCCGATAAAGCCCGTTATAATGAGATAAAAGACCATAGGTGAGATCATAGGCAAGGTTATTCTATAAAACGTGCGCCAACGGGACGTGCCGTCGATCATTGCCGCATTATAGTAATCCTGAGGCACGGACGCCAATGCTCCCGTGAGGATCAGAATTTTAAACGGTAGGACTACCCAGATCGTATACACGGACAAAACGAGCATTTTCATAGCGTACGGACCGTGGATGAAATCGATCGGGTCTATTCCGAACGCGCCGAGAAATGCGTTTACAAGTCCTACGGACGTATCCGTTTTGGAAAACAGAATGACGAATACCAGACCTACCGCAAGCGTGTTGGTAACGTATGGGAGAAAATATATAGTCTGAAAAAGCTTACGAAGAGCCTTGATAGAATTAAGAGCCACGGAGATAACGAGAGCGAGAACGGTGGAGAGAGGCACGGTGATAAGCACAAGGATAAACGTATTCTTAAGCGCTTGGAGGAAGTAGGGATCGCTCAGCACGTAGGCGTAGTTATAAAGCCCCACGCCAAAGAATGACTGGGACGCGAAATTAAAGCCCTCCTCAAAGGAGTATATGAAAACGTCGATCAACGGATAAACCATAAACACGCCGAGAAACAGCGCGGCAGGCAAAATATACAGCCAGCCCTTAGGATTGTTCTTTTCCACCTCGTTCTCCTTTATCAATACGCGTATAAATAACGCCTTTTATCCAATACTATTATACCAAACATCTCCCTTTTAGTCAATGTTTTATTCGTAGAATGTGCGTGCGCGTGTGAGGAAATTTTTAGGCAATTTGACAGTAAGCCTTGCGGTAAATTACGCAAATCTGCTCTTTTAGTTGTGAATTTCACTCTTGTAGGGTGAATATTACATTTTTTGTGCCGCGTATTGCCTGGATTTTATCGGGTGATGATTGTATCTTGAAGAGGCGCGAGATAGGTTCGGAGAGTGGCTACCCCTGCCACGCAAAAAGGACACCTGACGGTGTCCTTACGTGTGACGTGTGTCCGATTTAGATGCAAAACCGTGTGTGGCTGATTTAGATGCACGCAGATTTTGCTGGGGGTACACTGCCCCCTTGGCGATGATGGAAGTTAAAAGTTTCCGCAATCTACCGGACTTTTAACTCCATGCTTGCAACGAAGCCTATGTAATCAGATATTTTTGATTAAATTCTTTCACAACGGATTTTATTGATACATCTATTCTACCATCACAAAAACGCTTAATATGCTCGGGAATCTCTTTATAATAAGCTTCTGCAATACCGCCGGCTATGCACGCCTGTGTATCTGCGTCACCTCCAAGAGAGATTGCATTTCTGATTGCGCTTTCATAATCCGTCGATTCCAAAAATGCAATAATTGCAGGCGGAACACTATACGATGTACGGCTATCAAACACGTGCGTTTCTTTGATGGTGTAAAGTGGCGTTGACAGTTTGTATTTAAACGCTTTTTCCAAATACGCTGTAATTTGCTCTTTATCCGCACCGTTCCGTGCCATAAAGATTGATGCGGCAACTGCTTGTGCTCCAACAATTGCCTCGCGGTGATTGTGGGTAGAAAGACAACTTGCTTTTGCTTGCAAGAGAGTTTGCTCTAACGAATCATACGCATATCCAATCGGGATAACGCGCATGGAGGCACCGTTTGCATAACTGTGTCCGTTTCTTGCATACGGATCTTTCGCCCAAGCGGCAAACATATTACCAAATCCTGCGTGTGGGTGATACGAATAATATTGACGGTATTGTGAGGCGAATTCTTTTGCGCGATCGCGAAGAGTCCATTTGGATATTTCGGATGGATTATTGAGAATTGCCTTGCAGACTGCCGCGATCAATACGCTATCATCTGTAAAAAAGCTGTCTTTGTTAAATTCAAAATTGTAATCCTTTGTACAATGAACCTCATAATACGAACCGATTACATCTCCGTATATTGCTCCAAACATTGCCTCACCGCCTTTCTTATTCATTATACCATAACTTTGTAAACATTTCAACTTTTTCGCCGGTTCGAATCTGTCCAAAATTATTCATTATT
>JAFTSU010000015.1 GCA_017467105.1 Clostridia bacterium | reverse complement strand
GACAAATAATATTTGTTACTTACTCAATAATTTTCTGAAATGTTCTGCATACAAGAATATTATTTTTTGTTGGGTGATGCACGAGCAGAGAATTATCGATTCCATACTTGAAAAGCTGGATACACAGAACTGTGAGGTAAAATGCATCTCGCTTGTAGCGGATGAAAAGACTCTGTGTGAAAGATTATCAATGGATGTAGAAAGAGGTGTTCGCTCTGAAGATGTAATTGAGAGAAGCATAGCAAGAATACCGATGTATCAAACACTTAATACCATTAAAATTGATACAAACGCAAAAGCTGTGGCTATGATTGCAAATGAGATAAAGCAGTTGTAATACTGACAAATTCCAATTTGTCGAGCCGAATAGGCGTTAAGCGTGGTGTAAGTTGATGGATTTTTGATGTAACACTTTATAGGTCGATAAAGCGGATAGTGAAGCTACTCTTATCTATCTTGTTTATTATACTTGGAATCATTGGAATTTCAAATTACAGATCAAGACCATAGGCTGCGGTCTGATTGAAAAAAGGTTATTACAACTTAATTTCAAGTGCATTTTTAACTCAACCGGCGGTTTACTTCTCCTCACTAAACCAACGGTATGTGTAATTTAAGAAAGGAATCGTTTATACTGTATTCGAAGGGAGGCAAAAAAATGGATCAATTAAAAATCGGAAAATTTATCGCAGAGCGTAGAAAAGAAACCGGCTTGACGCAGATGCAGCTTTCCGAAAAGCTCGGAATCACAGACAAGGCAGTATCAAAATGGGAAAGGGGCATAGCTATGCCCGATTCATCTATAATGCTGGAGCTATGTGATATTCTGAAAATCAGTGTAAACGAATTATTATGTGGGGAGAAAATCAGTATGGAAGACAACAATCAGAAAAACGAACAGCTAATGCTTAAAATGGCGGCTGAGCTGGAAAGCAAAAACAAAACTATATGGACTACTATGTGGACGATTATGGGTGTGAGTATTATTGCCCTGCTCTCGTCTATCGTGCTGATAGCCTTATGTATGCCCGAAGGACCGTGGCAGCTGGTGGCTATACTCGGAGCTTGCGCGGTATTCCTTCCTGCATGCTTCTATGCATTAAAGCTTGAAGTCAGTGTGGGCGCATACAAATGCAAAAGGTGTGGCTGCGAGATCGTGCCCACCTACAGAGAGGCGCTTAACGCAATGCATATGGGAACGACCAGATACTTGAAGTGCCCTAAATGCAACACGCGTACTTGGTGCAAGAAGGTACTTAACAAAAAGGACCCAAGCTGATAGTTTTTCAAAAAAGAAGCACCTAAATATCGCAAAAAACAGGATAGGACGGTTTTGAAGTAAAATCAAGCCGTCCTATTTACTTTTCTGAGGTTTTATGATAAAATTTAATATATAAAGTATATTGATAGGGTTAGCGCTACGATATATTGCTGCCCCTGGAGTATTATATGAAGAGAATTATTTCTTTAATTATGCTTGCGTCTATTATGCTCTCACTTTCATCATGCGGAAAATACGTAAGCTCGTACAGCGCTGTTGGACTTGTCAGAAATCAAACGTCGCACAACTGCGAAGCAAGCTTTCTCTCGCTCGATGGCATATTAGTATATAAATTAAAAAGGACTGCTGCGGGCGAGGGTGATATAAACTACTCTGTGCAGGTTGACGAGGGCGAGTTGCGTCTTTACTATGATATTTACGGCACTAAGGAAGAGCTGGCACAGGTAAAAAGCGGGGAGTCGATAGAAGGTAGCGGCGGATACGTAGAATGCGATAAGGCTGTATACATCATAGTGGAAGCAACGGAAAAGTCACGCGGAAAATTTGTTATAGAGCTAAACTGAGCGTTAATCCTTTATTGAGGAGAGCCCGAATATGAAAAAGAGAGGCCGTTTTCTTATCCTTCCGTTTTTCACTCTTATATTGGAAGCTCTGCCATATGGAGCGGTGATGTATTTCGCGAATATGGGTGGAAAATCAATACGCAGCACTTATTCATATTTTGACCTCCCTCCCTTTGGATATGCCAATTTTTCGCCGTTGTTAACTGCTGTTATAACCGGTATTTTAACTGCAGCGTTGCTGATTTGGTTTATTCTTGGTAAAGGGTGGATAATTAAACTGGCTAAAAATACGGCAATAACGTGTGCAGCTATATCCCTTTGGGTATCAGATACAATTCGTTTATCGTACTGTTGATTACAGCGCTACTGATTACCGAAGGCATTTTACTACATATTTATATTAAAAGAGCTTACTCGTAGATTATTAATCGGAGGAAAACTGTGAAGCTGTTTATTTCTGCAATATTAAAATTTATATTTGGCGTAGCGCTGGTTGGACTGCTGATATTTCTGCCGGCGGGAACCTTTTCGTATTTCAACGGTTGGCTGCTTATGGGGATACTGTTTATCCCTATGTTTTTAGCAGGGCTCGTAATGATGGCTGTTAATCCCGAGCTGCTCTCCAGTCGGCTAAACGCAAAGGAAAAGCAAAGAGAGCAAAGCACGGTGGTTAAGCTTAGCGGACTTATGTTTACCGTGGGATTCGTGCTGGCCGGCCTCGGTGAACGGTTCGGATGGTACACCCTGCCCCGCTACGTATGTATTACAGGCGCTGTGCTATTTCTGATTGCATACGCGATATACGCTGAAGTGCTACGCGAGAACACGTATCTAAGTCGAACTATTGAGGTTAAAGAAGGACAAAAGGTTATAGACACGGGACTTTACGGAATTGTGAGGCACCCGATGTACAGCGCGACATTGCTTCTTTTCTTGTCAATGCCAATAGTCCTGGGCTCTGTATATTCGTTTATTATATTTCTCGCCTATCCGTTTATAATTGCTAAAAGGATAATACACGAGGAGGCGTATTTAGAGGAAAATCTGGCAGGATACAGTGAGTACAAATCAAAGGTGAAATACCGTCTCATACCTTTCGTTTGGTAGCATTCGGCTCGGATATTTTGAGGAGGTGAAAAATTGCCTACGTATTTAATCCCGTTATTAATGTTTGTCGTAGTATTTATTGTTCTGCGGCGGCGAAACCAAATCGTTGCAAAAATCATAACGAAGAAAAACAGAATGGAGCAAAGAGAAAAAATGAAAGAGCTGGCAAAAAGATTTATTGACAAGGAGTGCCTTATATACTCATTTGACGGTGGGCGTCAGTTTGAAGGTATTATAAAGGAGGTTGATGAGAACGCTATGCTGATCGAAAAAAACGGCGAGCTTGAGGCGATCAACCTGGATTTCGTAATCAGAATCAGAGAATATCCGAAAAACAAGAACGGCAAAAAGAAATCTATCGTCGTGGACTAAATCAAAGAGCTGAAGTCAGATTGTATATAAGGAATTTATATTATGAATAAAGAAAAAAGATTTGAGAAAATTTACAGCCAGGGAGCAGGTTCTATAGAAATATGGGTTGACAAGGAAACCGGTGTAAACTATCTATACCGCTCCGCCGGATACGGTGGAGGCCTTACAGTCCTACTCGACGAGGACGGAAATCCCGTTATTACTCGAGAAAAGGAAATATAAAAAATGAGTATTAAATTAAGGCAGTATAAGAAATGTGACGGCAATACAATTGCCGGTTGGATAAAAAGCGAACGTGCGCTGCGAATGTGGAGCTCTGACAGATACGGTGATTTCCCTATCACAGCAGATGATATAAACAAAAAATATTATGAAAACAACGGTGACTGTGATGAGGCGGATAATTTCTATCCCTTCGTTGCTTTTGACGATGAGGGTCTAATCGGACATTTGATCATGCGGTACGTAGATAAAAGCAAGAGTACGGTCAGACTTGGCTATATAATCGTAGATGATGAGCGTAGAGGACAGGGATACGGAAAGAAAATGCTGCAGATGGCTGTTGCATACGTATTTGATTATCTTGGCGCCGAAAGAATAACTCTGGGTGTATTTGAAATCAACGAATCTGCATACGGATGCTACAGAGCAGTTGGCTTCAGAGAGACCGGTGAGATTTCGGTGCGTTCGCCATACGGTGAGGATTGGCAATTTATTGAAATGGAAATAACGAGATAAGATGAAACACATTGCTAATTTGCAGTCTAGCCAAAACAATAAGCACAAATTATAAACTGAACAAAATAATAAAAAATACGGGGTGGCAGAGCCTGATAGCTCATCCACCCCGGTTTTTTAGAACAAAATACCGTAAATTATTTGGATTTATCCATTTTTTCAAACAGCTTATTATACGGCATAAGCATTCCCTCGTTCATTTTATTGCCCATTTTCTTGCGTATCTTATCAGAAGAAAGAAGTGCACCAACGAGATACATTTTTAAGGACATAGTCCACTTCTTCTGTGGGAAGTCGTTGTAAAATCCGTTTTTCTTATAAAACTTATGGTCCGCTCTCATCATTCCGCGCATAAGGTAAATCAGATCCCGGAATATAAGCCGTCCTCCGACTCCAAAAAAGTTCTGAGGTTCTGTGTGAGAGCTTTCAAGAGAATAAGAAAGCTTTTCTGAAAGGGTGTCTATCTCTCGGTCAGTATTGGCTTCATCAGTAGCAACGCTTGAAAGAAAATTCGATCCCACCTGGCTTCTGCCCTCAATTATCATACGAAGATTGTGTTCCGACGAGTATTTACCCGATATAATATATCCAACCGGCTTGCCAACTGTTACGGTTCGGTGACCGTTACAGAAGTTGCGATCATCGTACATTTTAAACCTCGAACCCATTGAATGATTTCTTATACCAAAGGCATAAACTGTAGCGTCTGCAGTCTGGATACTGTTGCGAAGGAACTCATCGAAGCCGTCCTTGTAGATACACTTACCGGAAACCGCGCAGTTGAAGCAACCGAGACAGCCTCCTGAAAATTTATACTCGGAAATATTTACTACTCTGACCTTATACGGAAAAACAGAAATAAATCGCCCGATCATATTAGCCAGGTTGGAATTTTCGTCGGTATTATCTGTAACCAGGATAACGTCGTATTTATCAGACTTTGGTTTCTCGGGCGCGCACGTTGCGGCTACCGGAATATGCTCGGTAAAGGGAGCTACAGATGACTCGAATAAAGAATGCTCGCAGGACCAAAGGAAATAGTCGAAGAACTTCTCTGCTTCCTTTCTACCCTTTTGTGTAAGAAGATCATCCATATCCGCGGATAGTCCCCGTACGTAATTCATGCCGAGGTCCGAGACGTTCTCCTCTATATACTTGTGGGCAGTTACGTCATAAAAATGCTTAGAGGTGGTTATCTGTGTGGCGATCTTTCCGCGAAGATCTATACCGGACTCAAATATAAGCTCAATAAAACGGTGCAGCTGTGAGGGAGCTATGAAGGTGTATACGGGATACGAGAAGATCACAGCATCCGTTGACCTTAGAAGCTCTGCGGATCTCGAAAAATCCTTTTCAATTGTTTTAATACTCTGCCCTGCATTAAGTAAAGTAAATTCGTGATCCTTGTATTTTCTCTGAAGGTAATTTACAGTCTGAAGAGTTATGCTGTATTTTCCCTTTGGACTACCGTTAACAACTAAAATTTTCATAATTATCCCTTTAGAAAATGCCTATCTGCTTCATAATCAATGATGATACGAATATTGTGATAATAGATATCAGAGTGGTCCAGACAACCAGCTGCCCCGTCAGAGTAACGTCGGCGTCCATCTCCTGTGCCATAGGAACGCTGGAAACCGCCACGGGAGTTGCGAAGAGCGCTGTAAGAGCCGCATACTCTGCACCGCCGAAATATTCTCTGAAAAAGATAATGGCTGTGCCGAGAGAAAGAAGCGGTACTACAAGAGTGCGCGTAAGAGTGCCGAAGATGATCTCACGGCGAAGCTCTCCTACTACCGAGAACTCAAACTGCGCTCCAACCATAATCAGAGCCAAAGGCGTTGCCATACCCGAGAGATATGAGAGGACCTTGAACAGCGGCTGTATATCGGAGAGGCGGAAGGAAATATTCCACTCTGCAAAAAGACCTCTGAGCGCAACTACGATAAGACCTGCAAGTACGCTTTGTATAAGGGGGTTTTGGGCAATATTAAGAAGAACCTTTTTTACGTTTCCCTTGCCCTTCCCCGTATCCGCAAATATGGATAGACTGATAACCGCAAGAATATTGAATATCGGTATTGCGAATGCGGATAGAACTGCCGCAACCGCTACACCCGCATCACCGAAAAGGGACTGAGCGAGAGGTATGCCGATAAGCGCGTAGTTTGAACGAAACGAGGACTGAAGAAGGACTCCGCGGCGTCTGTTATCCTTGGTGAAGATCATAATGACGCAGGTCATCACAAGGAATATGACCAGAACCGCAGCTATGGCAAAGACGGCATAGCCGAAGTTTACGTCGCCGATGCTCTGGACGCTATAAATATTTGTGAAAAGCATCGCGGGTATCAATATTTTGAATACCATTTTGTTTGCCGTCTTGATAAAATCCGCATTAAAGAAATTAATTCTTTTAAGTACGTAGCCGATTGCCATCATAATAACGATTGGTGCAACGGCGTTAAGCGCAAAAATGAATGATGACATTTTAAACCTCACAAAATATACTTCGATTATTATATCACACTAAACTCCGAGATTCAATATTTTCGTGCAAATTATTGACAAAAAGAATAATTGATGGTACAATATTACGGTAAGCCGACAGAGGCGAACGTTTACCGTTTGAATGAGGCGGAAAATACCATATCTACCCGTGGCACAGCTGGATAGCGCGTCAGACTCCGACTCTGAAGGCCGTAGGTTCGAATCCTATCGGGTAGGCCAAAAAAACCGACAAGTTTCGACAGAAGCTTGTCGATTTTTACTTCTTCACTCTTAACTCTTCACTTTTCACTCTTCTCTTACGAAACTTGTCGATTAGGTTATAGGTAAAAGTGAATGGTGAAAAGGAGCTGATGCAGCTTTTTCTCCTCCTTCTTCACTCCTAATTCTTCACTCTTAACTCTTCTCTCTTAACTCTTCACTTATTATTCTCGTCCATCAAGCGAAAGAAAATAAAGTAAAAAAATAAAAACTTAAATAATTTTCCAAAAATCGCTCCGTGTAAGTTGACACGGAGACGATTATATACTAAACTAGAGATAACAAAGTTTTTTGGAGGACGTTATGATCTACGAAGGAAAAAACATTTCTTTCCCTCTCGGTGGAATCGGTACGGGCTGTATCGGTCTTGAGGGAAATGGAGAATTAAAGGATTGGGAAATATTCAACAGACCCAATAAATGCACGAGGAACGGATACTCTCATTTCGCAATTAAGGCCTCCTATGCTGATAAAAATATTGTAAAGGTGTTACACGGTGACACGATAGAAAGCCTTATGGGTACGTCCTGCGCAAGCGGCGGGCATTACGGCTTTGGATACGGTCCGCGAGAAAACTCACTCGCCGGCTTTCCGCATTTCAAAAGCGTGACCTTCGACGGTAGCTTTCCGATAGCCGATCTCTCGTTTAGTGACGATGATTTTCCCGCGGTCGTTCGCCTTCGTGCGTTTAATCCGTTTATCCCGCACGATGAGCTTAACTCAAGTCTTCCCGCGGCATTCTTTGAATGGGAAATAGAAAATATAACGAACGAGAGTGTACGCTTTGCGCTTGCCTGCACGGTATGCAATCCTGCTGAATCAACCGTGAACGAAAAGGCCTGCGACGGTGATTTTAGCGGTATTTTGTTTAAAAACGCAGGTCTTAAGAATCACGAAAAGGGATATTCAGATCTTTGTATTCTTACCGACCATAACGACACCGCTCTTCAAGAATACTGGTACAGAGGCAGATGGAAGGACGGCTGTACGACGTATTGGAAAAACCTTTTGAATCTTGACCGTATGCCAGAAAGAAGCTATTCTGAGCCCTCAACGAATGATCACGGCACGGTTGTTTCGTACGTGGATATACCCGGAGGCGCAAAAGAGAAAATACGTTTCGTGATCGGCTGGAACGTACCTGTCGCATACAATTATTGGAAGCCTCGGGACGAGGAGGCTACTACATGGCTAAATTACTACTCAACGAAATTCCAAAATTCTTTCGAAGCTTCGAAGTACGCGCTTCAGAAATTTGACGCGCTTCGTGATAAAACAGCTCAGTTCTCGAACGCTTTACAGTCTTGCACTCTTCCTGTGTCGGTCAAGGATGCGATTTCGGCAAACCTTTCGGTTCTCAAGACAGCCACAAGCCTCAGGCTCGAGGACGGATCTTTCTGGGGCTGGGAGGGATGCACGGAAACAACGGGCTCGTGCTACGGAACGTGTCAGCACGTCTGGAACTATGCATACGCATTGCCTTACCTCTTCCCGAGACTAGAACGGTCAATCCGTGAAAATACGGTTCATTACGCCCTACTTGATAGCGGCGCTACAAGCTTCCGCATAAACCTTCCTTTAAAAAAAGAGATGTCTACAGAGCGCGCGTGCGTTGACGGACAGATGGGAGAGGTCATTAAGTTTTATCGGGAGTGGAAATTCTCGGGTGATAACGAATGGCTAAAAAAGCATTCGGAAAGCGTTTTCAAAATGCTTGAGTTTGCGTGGTCGGAGGAAAATCCGGACAAGTGGGATGCGGATATGGACGGCGTTCTCGAGGGACGCCAGCATCACACACTTGATATGGAGCTTTTCGGTCCAAGCTCCTGGCTTCAGGGCCTTTATCTGCTTGCGCTTGATTGCGGCGCGGATATGGCAAGATTCCTTGGAGATGAAAAACGCGCGAGCCTCTACTCTAGGCTATATGAAAGCGGCAAGTCGTGGATGAACGAGCATCTTTTCAACGGAAGATATTATTATCAATCCGTTGACCTCGCTGACAGATCCATACTTGACCGATATGACGGAGCGGAAAAATATTGGAATGAGGAAGCGAAGGAGATCAAATATCAGGTTGCAGACGGATGTATAATTGACCAGATGCTTGCCGACTGGCACGCTGTACTTATCGGAAAAGAGGGCGTTTTTGATCCTAAAAAGAAAAGGATAGCGCTTGATAACCTTTATAAGAACAACTACAAGCCTTCTATGCGAGGAGTCGTAAATATGTGGCGCAATTTCTCGCTGAACGACGAGGCCGGAACGATCATCTGCTCTTATCCCGAGGGGGCGGTGCTACCCGCAATACCTATTCCCTACTGTGAGGAAACTATGACCGGCTTTGAATATGCTCTCGCCGGCCTGATGATATCGCACGGTTATATTTCCGAGGGCGAAAATATAGTAAAAGCGGTTCGCGACAGATACGACGGCAAAAAGCGCAACCCCTGGAATGAGATAGAATGCGGAAGTAATTATGCAAGGTCAATGGCTTCCTACGCCTTGATGCCTATATACAGCGGATTCAGCTTTGATATGACTGAAAAGCATATCGGATTTGCTCCTGTTCAAAAAATGGGCAAATATCTTTTCAGTGTCTGTGAAAGCTGGGGCTTGGCAGAGCTTTGCGAATGTGGATGCGATATTTCCGTACTGGGTAACGCTTTAACGTTGAATTCCATAACCGTACCCGGCGCCGAGAAGGTTAAAGAGGTTACGGTTGATGGAAAAAGCATTGATTTTCGCATTAATAACGGTCGCGTCGTATTAGATGGCGCCGTAATATGCAAGGAGCTACGCATACGATGAAGCGCTTTTCCAAAATAACGACTACCCAGATCGCAAGAATTTGCGGAGTGTCTCAAGGAACGGTAGACCGTGCGCTTCATAACAGAGACGGTATCAATCCGAAAACCAAGGCGCGAATTCTGGATATCGCTAAGGAATACGACTACAGACCGAATATTCAGCTGAATGATCAAGCGAATTCTATGCTGATCGGTGTGGTTCTGTTCGATCTTTATAACGAATACTTTTCTAAGCTTGCGATGAGTCTGGTAAATGAAGCAAGAAAATTCGGATACTCTATTATCTTTCAGTTCTCCGGAAAAGAAGAAAAAAACGAGAAAAAGGCTCTGGAATATTTTGATTATATCGGCGTAGACGGTATCGTTCTGTTTTCGGTTGGCAGCGACAATGAAGAATACAAAAAATATCTGTACTCGTTAAAAAAGCCAATCGTTTTGATTGGAAACAGACTGTTCGATCTGCCGTTTGTGGGAATAGACGATGAGGCGGCAATGTATGATCTGTCACGAAAAATTGCAGAAAATGCTCTGTCAGGTGATATCGTGTATTTCGCGCCCGTTTTAAAAAAGCAGCTGCATTCAAGCAATGCGCAGCGTATGAGACTTGACGGCTTTGTTCGGGCGATGACGGCGCTTCGGAAAAGCTACCGTATCGCGACGGAAATCGAGGAGCTTTCAAATTGCGGCGGTATCATCTGCGCAACAGATCATTACGTGCTTCGGGCTTTAAATCATCTGGGATATCCGAAAAACGCACAGATCGCAGGCTTCGACAACGTTTCCGTATTAAAGAACGTAAACGTAAGGATACTAAGCGTTGACTATTCCACGGACAAAATAGCCAGAGAAACGATCAATTATATTCTCGGCAGACAGTACACCTCTACTGTCGAGCATAGCTTGGTCTACAACACGGACTGATTATTTCAGTCCTGTACCTATATTCTTTGTCGCCTCCGCCGTTTCATATATTTACGAGGCGAGAATGCTTAAGGACGCGCCCCGACCATGCTCCTCGCCACTTGCCATCAGCGCTCTGATCCTAGTGGCAATACTGTTCATTCTGTTTACGTTCAAAACCCCGACTATAGGGATATTCATAGATCCTACGGTATAGGCGCTTGCCGATCTATCCCAATCTACGCGCTGTCAGCTTGCCTCTCCTAAAATACGGGCGAATTATTCCGCCCGAGGCTCTCCGCCAGTAAGTTTTTGGCGGAGAGCTCTTTACATTTATTGCTTTGTGTATTATAATATGATTAGGCATAAAAAGGTAAGGAGACCTATAAATATGGAAAACAGAATTTCTCCCGCAGAACAATATTTTTTCTTTGGCTATTATGACCTGCAGCCCTTTAGTAAAAACGGCAAATACCATCTCGCCCACCGTGTGGATTTTATGAACAGACTACACGGACCGGAGGATGAGGCGGAGATCGGTATTATTGAGCTCGATACTCTGAAATACACCCCGATCACGAAAACTAAAGCGTGGAATTTCCAGCAGGGTGCTATGCTTCAGTGGAATCCGAAAAATCCGGATACGGAGATCATATACAACGCTCTTGTCGACGGACAGTACGTAGCGATCACCGAGGATATAAATACAGGTAAGAAAAGAATCGCCGACCGCCCCGTTGCAAACGTATCTCGCGACGGAAAATACGGTCTCTCCATTAATATGAGCAGACTGTACGACTTTCGTCCCGGCTACGGCTACGCTACGGTCAGAGACCCTTTTTACGACGAAAATCACTCGAAAAACGACGGTATTTTTCTTATAGATATGGAAACGGGAAAATCCAAAATGATCATATCTATGCAGGATATATGGGACTTTTCCGGTAGCTTCTATGGCGGCATAGATAAGAAAATGGTAGTTAATCATATTACGTTCAATCCATCCGCCACAAGATTTCTGTTCCTGCCACGCGATTTTCACGTGCCAACAAAGGAAATACATCACACAGCTATAATTACCGCAGATCTAGATGGATCAAACACCTATCTTCTCTCCGATTACGGCTGGTACAACTCGCACTACAATTGGAGGGACGACGAAACCGTAATGTTCTACGCCAAGATAGACGGTAAGGACCGTGGCGGCGAGCTCGGCAACTACGAGCTCCGCGATATGACACGGGAGTGCAAAAGAATAGGACGGGATATCTTTGTGCGCGATAACCATATGTCCTATTCATCTGACGGCAAAAGACTGCTGTGGGATAGCTATCCGGATGCGGATATGATGCAGTCTCTGCATGTCACCGACCTATCTACCATGCAGACGCGCTCACTCGGAAAATATACCTCAATGCGTCCGTCCTGCACCGACGTAAGATGTGATCTGCACCCCAGATGGAATACGGATTCAACCGCCGTTTCTTTTGATTCTACGCACGAGGGCTATCGTGGAATATACCTTATAAACGAGATATAATCCTCGTTTTTGGGAACTTTTATTTACGAATTCTACATTTTCGAGGCGGAACAGATCAATAACCGAAAGTATCAAACTTTGTTATTGTGGTGTGTGGTAACTTCATTATAACACAGGATTCAGTATGAGCGTTCTTTTTTCTTAAAAGTGTTGCACTTAATAGTATAATTCACCAAGATTCTTTCAGCTCCCCCTACTACGTAGCAGGGGGAGCTTTTCGTCACGGTGATGCTTATGCCGGCGACAAGTGAGCTCAGGCATCTCAAAAAAATTAAAAATTATTATTTGTATTGAAATTTGCATTTTTATGATTTATGATATTATTAACTTTTTTTGCAACAAAGGGTTATAGTTATTTGTATAATAGACAGAAGGAGAGCGAGATGACTGTCAACGATCTGTTAATTAGAATAGCCGCGGGGGATAATAATGCTTTTGAGAAGCTCTACCTAATGACTCGCCGCGGTGTATATGCTTTTCTGTATACATATTTAAACGATCACCACGATACCGAGGATGCTATGCAAACGGTATATCTTAAAATAAAGCGAAGCATACACTTGTATAGATCCGGCAGCAACGGACGGGCGTGGATTCTGGAAATCGCGAAAAATCACGCGCTTAACGTTATTAAACAAAAAGGTAGACTGGAGCTGGTCGAGGACGATGATAAATATCCTCACAGCGAACCGGATACAAGCTTCATAATAACCGAGCTTATGGAAAAGGTGCTTACCGAGGCGGAGCGAAGAATAATCGTGCTTCACGTTCTGTGGGGCTATAAGCACCGCGAGTTAGCAAACGGGTTAGGCGTATCCACGGGAACGGTGACCTCAAAATACAAAAGAGCGATCAACAAGCTGAAACGAGAAATAAAGGAGGCGAGCAAATGAGAGGCTGGATAGGACGATGGAAAAAAGAGCTTGATTCCGCAATTCCACCGCTGAAAGACGATATATTAAACGAAGAAATTCAAGGTGCTGAGCGTAACGATAATCCAAGAGTCAGAAGAAAACCTCTGATTTACGGATTATCCTCTATAGGAGCATTAGCGGCTTGCGTATTGATCTCCGTCGCGGTCATATTTGGCTATACTCCTCCGGAAAACCATTCCTTTACCGTTTCTGCCGTAACGGTTGAGATAAATCCCGGTGTGACCTTCGCAACCGACGAGAACGGTCTAATAAGCAATATCATAGCCTTGAACGCGGATGCCGACGTTCTTCTGTCAGGCGGAGAGCTTAAGGAGATACTTATTGGAAAGCCTATGAATAACGCCCTGACGCTTTGGGTGGAATATGCCGCCAGAGCCGGTTTTATAGACCTCGATCAGCCGGACGTGATCAGAATAAGCGCTACCGGTGACTGCAAGAAGGAATGGCTTAGCTTATCCGCAAGTGAGATCGAAGCCTTCTTTGATTCTCATAATATAGGTACTCTCGTTATTTCGGAGCTTATTGACGTAGAGAGCTTCTCTGAAAGATTCGGTATAGACAATATTGACGGTGCGGATTCGCTCTCCTTTTGGATAAATAATTCGGTTGGATCCTTCACGGAGAGAGAGGCGCAGCTGCTTAGCGGCGATGAGCTTGAAAGCATATATAGGGATCGGTTTGTGGATAAAATTTTCAAGGACGAAATCACCTCATCTATAAATTCCTACGTAAGCGATATTCTCTACATCAATGAACTGAATCTGGGGATCGTAAATGCAGCCTTTACGGATTATTTCGGAATGAAGGAAAACGGTATTCCGATATACGCTCCCGACAAAGAGGAGGCCGCGCGGCTCGCCTCGGAGATGGAGGCTGCTCTCAGTAGATTCGCTGACAGCTACGGTAAGGTGATCTCAAGCTCCGCTGAGCTTGCTGAGGTGAGCATGGATCCAGCGGCGATACTGTCTGATTTCCTGCTTATGTGGGGTAATAGCATTACAGACGCTATAAATATGATCGAGGAAAATGGGATTTCGGTGGGAGCCGCCATACGTGATCTGATAGACGCGGCGCCAAGAGACATGGAGAGCTTTACGGCGGCGGCGAGAGAAGCCTATTCCATCAACCTTGATGCAATGCTGAACGCAAATAAATCCAGCTACGAGAAAGAGCGCGAGGACGTAGATATTGCCAAAATCAAAGAAGCCGTTATACGCGAATACGGATCGCTCAGCGCATTTTTTGAAGAAAAAAACAGATAATTTGAATTTTCGTGCAACAAAACCTTAACGTAAACTGTATAATAATCACAAGCAAAAACGAAAGGAGAATCTGAATGAAAAGGACTTTTACTAAAATTATTGCACTATTGGTTGCTGTAGCATCCTGCATTTCACTTGCGTCGTGCTCCCTGCCCTCTGATGAAACAGGAGGTGGCGAAGCGAAGGGCTCACTAACGACGTTCGTAGCTATTGATATCAATCCGTCAATCGAGCTGACTCTGGACGAAAACGGAATTGTAGTAACGGCATATGGCGCAAACGAGGACGGCGCCGTACTGCTCTACAGCGAAGAGGCCAATATCATCGGCAAGGCGTATGAGGAAGCGGCCGATCACATAATCAATCTTGCCGTAGAGCTTGGATACGTGGAGGAAGGACATAAGATAAACGCATCGGTTTCATCAAACAATACCGCTCTCGCTGCTGATATAAAGGCTAAGCTGCATAATAAGATAACCGACGCGGCAAGCAAGCTGGGTTATACGGTTACGCTGACCGATGAGGTCGCGCATTCGATACTTCGTCAGCTTAACGCGCTTAAGGAAAGCCATCCCAACAACGCGTCTATACAAAGCCTGACCCCCGAAAAATTCAAGCTGGTGCTTTCTGCATCCGAAAACGGAGAGATAACCGTAGAGGCTGCGGCAGAGCTTAATACCGAGCAGCTTATAAACAAGATCAACAACGCTCACAGCGAGCTGGTCGGATTTGCTACCGATCTGTACAAGGAGGCAAAGGCTCGTGCTGAAATGACCTACGAGCTGGCTATGGGTATAGCGCTTGACGGTATATACAACACGGTATATCTGCAGAGAATACCGTCCATAATAACAAATCCGGGATATAGAAATACCTTCTATTACGGTGCAGTATATCAGGCATATATGACTATTGCCAGAACCTTTGATTCGCTTGAGGATATCATCGAATTCGGTGACGAAATGACAAATTACGAGCTGAGTGACGAGAGCGTAAACGAGATTGCGACAGCTCTCTCTGTTGACGCAAGCCTTATACCCCGTAATGAAAACGGCAAAGTCACCCTGAAAAGCATAATCAGCTTCACAGAGGACTATCTTGATAAATACGAGGTATCCGACGAGGTTGAGGATAGAATTGAGGATATTATCGATGACGCAGAGGATGCGGCTGAGATGATCGCGCTTGCGCAAGACGCGTATAGCCAGGACCTTGCCTCTCTGAAGCTACAGATAGAAGCTATCGTCAGCACCGTTAACTCCTCCGCGGCTCCTCTTCTCTCTTTTATGTCAGCAGAGGCAAAGGCTGAGCTTGACGGTTGCCTTGCAGATCTGAATGCCACGGTTGAACATATCGGCGCTTTGATAGACGGCGGACTCTCCGATGAAAAGCTGGATGAGCTGGTAGATGATGCTGAGGCGAAGGCTGAGGCTATGCTCAAGAAGATCGAAGCAGATCTTACCGATGAGGAGCTTCAGAAGGTTGACTCTCTGAAGCAGCAGGCTACCGAAGCAATACGTACGCTTACCACGGAATTCGTATCAAGACTCGACACCGCCGAGCAGCTGGCAAAGTCCGAGCTTCAGCGCATACGCGAGGAAAGACTTTCAGGCAAAAATAATTAAATTTAAGATAAATAAAAGGGGTCCCGAGTCATTCCGATAACACGGAAAGGCTTGGGAATTTCCATTTCGCTTCAGGATACAATCTACGCTATAAAGTTATCTTAGAATAGATGGTTACGCTTAATTAATAATTGTTTGAGAAGCTATTGATTTGGATATTAAGTTGTGCTATAATTCGTATAGCAAGGATTTTTAAACAGGAGAGGATGAACAACTATGGCAAATCTCACGTACAAGGGCGACAGCTTTTATCGCGACGGCAAGAAGCACACTATACTCTCGGGTGCTATGCACTACTTCCGTATTCCCCGTGAATACTGGCACGATAGACTATTAAAGCTGAAGGAATGCGGCTTTAATACTGTGGAAACCTATACCGCTTGGAATTTGCACGAGCCGAGGGAGAATTCATTTAACTTTTCCGGAAATCTTGACATAGCCGCGTTTATAGAGACCGCTCAATCGCTGGGACTTGATCTTATACTTCGTCCCGGTCCGTATATATGCTCCGAGTGGGAGCTTGGCGGTCTGCCGTCGTGGCTTCTTAAATACGAAAAAATGCCGCTCCGCTGCTATAACGACGAGTTTCTCGCTAAAGTCAAGAGATATTATGACCAGCTGCTACCGAGAATAAAGCCATACCTTTCCTCATGCGGCGGCTGTATCACTATGATACAGATTGAAAACGAATACGGCAGCTATGGCGATGATAAAAAATATCTGCGCGCAATAGCAGAGATCTACAAAAATAACGGAATCGACTGCCTGTACTTCACTTCTGACGGACCTACATATTATATGCTTAACGGAGGCACCCTTGACGAGCACCTTGCAACAGCGAATTTCGGCTCCAGACCTTGCGAGCGGCTGGATATTCTGAAAAAATTCCGCCCGGATCAGCCCCTTATGTGCGCTGAATATTGGTGCGGTTGGTTTGATCATTGGTCTGAATATCATCATACACGAACAGCCGAGGAGGTCGTATCGGACTTTGAGGAATTCTTCCGGATCAACGCTTCCTTTAACTTCTATATGTTTCACGGCGGAACGAACTTTGGCTTTATGAACGGAGCAAACTACAGTGAAAAGGGCTATGAGCCAACAACCACGAGCTACGATTACTGCGCTCCGCTAAACGAAGCGGGCGACCGAACTGCTACGTATTACGCAATACGCGAGCTTGTAAAAAAATATTACGGTACCGTACCCCCGCTCACCGCCTCGGACTCGAAAAAGAAGGCGTACGGCAAGGTGGAGCTAACGGAGATCGCCGATCTCTTCGATAATTTAGACAATATATCCGCGCCCGTATTCTCTACCTCCCCAAAATATATGGAGGATATGGATCAGTCGTACGGTTATATACTGTACCGATCGACTCTTAAAGGTCCATCAGAGGAGAGAGCGATCGAGGTTGATCAGATACACGACAGGGTTCAGATCTTCTTGGACGGAGAGCATAAGGGTACTTATTGCCGTATGGCTAAGCCAAAAAAAGATGAGCTTGTGACCGTGGCGCTTGATTTTGGTGAAAGCGTACGCCTTGATCTGCTGGTAGAAAACATGGGACGGATAAATTACGGTCCTAAGCTGCTTGACCGCAAGGGCCTCAGCGCTGTTCGCCTAAATAATCAACATCATTTCGGATGGGAGACATACTGCTTGCCTATGGAAAAGGAGCTTGATGGTCTCGTATATAAAAAGGCAACAGAGGACTCTACGAGCAAGCCTGCGTTCCTGCGTGGATATCTTGATATCCGTGAAGAGCCGTCAGATACGTTTATAAGGCTTGACGGCTTCCACAAGGGATTTGTGAAGATAAACGGATTTAATATCGGCAGATATTTCAACGATGCCGGACCGCAAAAAACTCTCTACGTTCCTGCGCCAATACTTAAAAAAGGCAAAAATGAGATCCTAGTTTTCGAGTCTGATTCTACGGACAGATTCTCCGTTGAATTCCTAGACAAAGAGGATTTAGGAGAGTCCGCGCCTATTACCGAGCAGGGCGGATTCTGATAAAATAAAGGCTATCCGGAGAAGCTTTTCGCTCTTCTGATAGCCTTGTTTTTTGAAAACAAAATAAGATATTAAAGTTAAGATTGGCAAAATCATCAATTCTGCCGAGCAATATCTCCTGTTTTAAGATGTTTTTTGATTATAAAACAACAACTTTTCGAGAAAATCAAAAGCCCATAGCTCTGATCCTCTCCGCCATTTCCTTAGCTGACGAGCTATCAAGAAGTCCCGTTTCAATATGATAAGTAACTGTTTCTCCCTGAGAGAGATATTTGCCCTGCCCCTTACTCTGACAGTAAAGACGTCCCTTGTGCTCTGCGGTAGCCGGAAGAACCATACCCATTGCATTTTCGTCCTCCGTTCTGGATATCCAGCGAACGCCGTACGGAAGCTCGCTCGGGCGATGGATAACGTATACTGCGTCTCCGTCCGGATATTGCTGCATAGTATACGCCCTGCCCTCGCTGTCTGACTCATATGCGCAGCAGAACACTATCTCGGGAGCATAGGACTGTCCGGGCGCGCCAACGTGATCCATAATACCGGAGTTATTATCCAGCTTTTTCAGATAGCGATTCGTCTTGGAGGCTATCTCCGCTGAGAAGTAATCGTCGGGCACTTCGTGATATACCGTTATACTGTCACGAGGAGCGGTATAAAGCAGTCTGGATCCGTCTACGGCTCGGTGATTTATATGACAAAGATAATAATACTCCAGGGGAACGTCCTTATTATTTCTAAAGCTGACGGTAACGTCGATGGAGGTTTTACCCTCGTAGAGCTTGACCAAAGGAGAAAAATCGTAATTAGTCTCATAGCAGCGCTTGTGTGAATACGTGCCACCAAGACCGATATATCTGCCTTTTTCATCCTCGCCGCTTACAAGGAATACCGTCTGATAACGCGCTACCGGCAGCTCACCGTGTGGCGCGTGAGTATCCTTTGGAGTAGGATTACCCATAGCGGTAAGACCGCAATGCATTAGGAAACAGCCGTAGGTTTCTCCAAATACTCTCGCGTCCCTCTCGGGCTCCGTGTATATTGATCTCATAGCAAGCTCTCTTCCGTCAAACTCACATCTCCATATCATTTGCCCCATATATGGAAGAAGAACGACCGCTCCGCGCTCGTTTCTGAGCCTTACGCCGCATACCCCTGTTGAATAGGTAAACGTGGACGCTAACAGATTTCGAGTTGTGAGGACTGTCTGCTCACCGTCTGCAAAATAAGATTCTCTGAGATACACCCTGCTTTCCATAACACACCCCTAAAATGATTTATTACGTAAAATATACCACCGTTCCACATCGAAGTCAATACAAAATCGTCAATATTTAAACTAAAGCGTACCGACGATTGTATAAAGAAACGAAAATATCCGTACATCTAGGGTACCGTACAATAAGAAACACACCTGTCTTACGCCGTAGGAATAAATAAAACATCTTTTAAAATATATTATTCACTTGAAAATATTTCACGGGTATGCTATAATATGCCGTGAGGCAAGGTTTATAGTTTACGACATATAAATCTAATTGCGGCATATAACCATTTCCTCACAACAGAGTTCATAAAATGCAATGTTTATGGCAGATTTAGCCATTTACTTTGTTGTTAAAATGACTTATAATGTAACAGATCGCGCACGTGCGCTCTCGCTGCGCGAAATAAGCTGCTCCGGAACGGTAGCTGACGGCTATCGCTTGGGGCTGAAACGGAGATAAGTATGGCTAATTTTATTTTATCGGCATTTGCGGATGAGGCTTGCACTGCCCTCGACGGACAGATAAAGGCGCTTAAGGAAAACGGGATCAAATATATAGAACCGAGAATTATCGACGGCAAAGGCGTAATTACCTTAACCGACGACGAGCTGCGCCAAGTCAGAGAAAAGCTGGACCGGGCAGGAATAAGAGTCGGATCTTTAGGCTCTCCTATCGGAAAATTCAGTATTGAGGATGATTTTGACGGTCAGCTTGCCTTGTTTGACAGAGCGCTTTGCGCCTGTGAGATACTCGGAACAAAAAGAATGAGAATATTCAGCTTTTACCTAAACAGAGACGAGATGGATAAGCACCGCGACGAGATCATCAGAAGACTTAGCGTAATGGTAGAGATAGCCAAGAAGCGTGGAATAACGCTCTGCCACGAGAACGAGGCGAAAATATACGGTCAGATGCCTGAGGACGTAGAGGATCTGCTTAGCTCCGTGAATGGCATTCGCGGAATATTCGATGCGGCAAACTACTGCGTGGTCGGCGGTGATCCTGTAAAGGGTATAGACGTCACTCTGCCATATCTTGAGTATCTTCATATAAAAGATGCTCTTATGGCAGGAACACCCGGCACGGAAAACGGTATGGTCATCGTTCCCGCGGGAAAGGGTCACGGTCATATCGGTGAGGCGCTTGATAAGGTTAATGCCAAAATTGACGGAGACGTAATGCTCACGCTCGAGCCTCATCTCTACTCTGCTAATTCTCTAAAGGACGTAGAGAGCAGAACTATCGGCGGTGTGGTAAGCTACAAGGATGAGCGCACTGCGTTCGATGCGGGAGCTGCGGCTCTCAAGCAGCTGCTCTCTGACTTTGGATATGAAGAAAGAAATGGCAGATATATAAAAAAGTGAGGAAACGGCTATGTCAAGAAATTTCAGAGTTACACTTATAGGATGCGGAAGCGTATCCGGTAATCACCTCAGAGCGCTTAACAATATAGGAAATAATACCGTGGTCGCTCTGTGTGATCTTAAGCCTGAGCGCGCGGAGGCAATGCGGGAAAAATACGGGCTAAATTCGAAGATCTACACCGATTATATCGAGATGCTGGATACGGAAAAGCCCGACGCAGTACATATCTGTACTCCCCACTATCTACATTGCGAGATGACGCTTGAGGCTCTTAAGAGAGGAATATACGTATTTCTGGAGAAGCCTATGTGTATAAATATTGAGCAGATGGAGGCAATGCTGGAGGCGGAGAGAAACAGCACGGCGTCCGTAAACGTATGCTTCCAGAACAGATTTACTCCCTCTATCGTAAGAGCGCGCGAAATAGTTGAGGCTGACGGAGGCATAACATCCGCGTTCGGCTCTCTCTTCTGGGAAAGAGACGAAAAATACTATACCGAGAGCGGATGGAGAGGCAGCTACGCTACCGAGGGCGGCGGCGTTATGATAAACCAGGCTATTCATATGATGGACCTGCTTATACAGTTTGGCGGTAAGCCGATCTCTCTGCGCGCTAACATCGACAACTATCATTTAAGAGACGTAATAGAGGTTGAGGACTGCTGTAGCGGATACATTACTCACGAGAGCGGACTACATACTACCTTCTACGCTACGACCAGCGCGAAGGGGCTCTGGTGCACGGATATACAGTTCAAGACGGCAAATCATATCCTAGAGGTAAACAACTATAATCTGTACGTTGACAAGGAGTTCGTTGACACAGACGAAAGCTCGGATTACGCAGGTAAGGCTTGCTACGGAAACGGTCACGAGCCTCTGATAGATAAATTCTATAAGGCAATCGAGAACGGCACCGAAATGCCCGTAACTATGGAGAGCGCGAAATGGGCTGTAAGACTTCTCCTTGCGGCTTATAAATCACACGGACAGGATACCGAAATATAAAAATAGGGATTTGACACGGGCAAAAGGAGAAAAAGATGGCAAAAATTGACATGTTGAAGCTAAGAGAACGCTTAACTGAGACCGCAAACCGTGACCTTAGAGCAGGAAATATTGCGGGCGCGGCTATAGCAGTCATACAAGGCGGCGAGATGCTCTACCGAGAAAATTTCGGATATTCCGACTATATGACTAAGACTCCTCTGAATGACCTTTCGATATTCCGTCTTGCATCTATGACGAAGCCTGTTTCCGCCGTGGCGGCGCTGATCGCTGAGGAAATGGGATATTTCTCCTTAAGCGACAGAGCAGCTGATTACTTCCCAGAAATTGCGGATATGTACGTTGGCAAGCTGGCAGACGGTAAGGTTGTACCTGACCATAAGCCAAAGGAAGAGCTTAAGCTCTATCATTTTCTCTGTCATACGTCAGGATTTATGAGTAATTCACCTATATGCACAGCGCAAATGGAGACAATACCGTCCTCTGCTTATTCAAGCAACAGAGCGGCGATTGACTACGTGATGAAAAATACGTGTCTCACTCTTGAGCCTACGGAAAGCACGGGATACAGCGCGTACCAAGCATTTGACGTGATTGGCGTGCTGATAGAGGATAAATCGGGAATGAAATATGCGGATTTCCTGAATATGTACATTTTTCAGCCCCTGGGAATGACCGATACGACGTATCATCCAACCGAGGAGCAATGGCAAAGACTCGTGACTATGAGTGACAAGGTAACACCTATGGGCAGAGTTAACGTAGATATGGGTCGGCACACCTTTGAGTGCTTCCCTACAGAATACACCTGCGCCGGAGCGGGACTTGTGGGTACCCTAAGCGATTACGTGAACTTTGCCGAGATGTTAAGATGCGAGGGATACCATAACGGTAAGAGGATCGTATCAGCAGCGGCTATAAGGAAAATGAGGACACCTATGATAAAGCCCTCCGCGGTTAAATCCGGCTCTACGGACGTATGGGGTCTGGGAGTGAGGGTGTGCAATGAAAGACACCCATATCTCGCTGCAGGAACATACGGTTGGAGCGGAGCGTACGGAACGCATTTCTTCGTGGACCCGGAGAACGATATAACTGCTATATATATGAAAAATTCGCGCTGGAACGACAGCGCAGGTTGCGGAAAAACAGGACTTATATTTGAGCAAAACGTTTCCGATTCATTGATTTGACAACTTTGCAATTCAAATATTAGTAGGTTTAATATGCGGCAGAATGCATACTGTATAAAAAACAGAGATAGCGGATCAGGATATTCGCTATCTCTGTTTTTTAATATATGGTTAGTTCGTTCATATTTTAATCTCCTGTCAGCGCTGCGATTTCAGTTCAAGGGGTACGCGATTTGCTAACATTTTACAAGCGGAAATTATGCCGATTTAAAATCTCCGCGGCAAGCATCTCTACCGTTACGAGAATACCTAACGAGCGCAGTAATGACCGAAACGAGCGCAAGTATACTTCCGATCGCCGATCCGTATGCCTCGTAAACGAAGTTATAAACCAACCAGCAAGGTACGGCAAAAAGGGATACTATGCGAAGCATTTTCTCATTTTTCATCCAATTTGAAGCACTCTCTAGTAACACCCCCGCTATCGCGAGAAGACTGAAGGGACTGTCATACAGAAGCAGTCCTACGGTCAGTATACCGACGTTAGTGACAATGATAATGGGTATTTTATATTTTGCCACGAATGGAGTATCCTTCTTGTAGCTGATTGCCGCCGTTAAGGCTGCGGATGCATCCATAGCCGCACCAACGAATGCGCCAAGAAGAAAGTACTGTAATACGTAAAAAACGCTTGACATAAACCTGCACGCTACGATACTTTTTCCCTTTTTCAGCTGAAAGCACAAAAGATATAATGCTACGGCGATCAGTCCCGAAATATGTGCTGCGATCTTCATCTTTTCCCCCTATAAGTATTATCTTGTTGTAATTATATCACCTTGATATAGAAAAATCAATAGAGTATTATATTTGATTATTTACAATTAACCTGTATTATGGTAAAACATTATCAGTTTAATTTATGCATATTTATTTGCTGATCATAAATCTTATGGAGAAAATGATGCTTTTTAACACGATATTTTTTGACGAGATTACAGTTTGGTGGGACAGAGTTAAGAGCGGTGATGAAAAATACGTGTCTCACTCTTGAGCCTCACCTTCACATTTTTGACGCATACAAGGATATCGACGAGCACGAGCTCAAAGGAAAGTACAACTTCAAGACTAACCGCGAGGCATTTGACTTTGCGGCAAATGCTCTTAAGGCTCTGCTTACGAAGCTCGGTTATAAGAGAAATCAAAATAACGAGTAGGTAAAGTAAATACCAAAAAGAGACTGCTTACGAACGGCAGTCTCTTTTCATATTATAGTGTAGATTTGATTTTTTCTATTTTTGTCTTGATCTCGTCAGCTCTTTTCGAATCAAGATATCCGGCTTCTATAACGAACTCGAGTGTTTCGTCCGCCATAAGCACCTTTAGCTGTCCGTTTGCTTTTGCATTGGCATAGCCAATATGCTCTGCAGTGGCAGGAAGGACCATTCCCATGAATCCTCGTTTTTCGTCCTGGATATCCACCTGACACCGTTTGAAAGCGGATCTATGGGGTGAGAAACGCAGCAAGCCCCCTCGGGAGTATACTGAAGTGTGTAGGCTCTGCCGTTTTCGTCAGATGCGTAGTTTATTCCGAAGCAGATTTCAGGATCATAGCAGTGACCCGCCGCGCCGACCTTGTTCATAGCGGATATATTTTTCTTTAATGTAGCTATATAAGCGTCCATTTTCTCGTCACCATTTGGATCGTATATCTTTATGTGCTCAAGATCCTCTTTTGCTGTATAGAGGAGCTCCGCACCATCGAACGGACGAAAATTAATGTGGCAAAGATACATATATTCCATAGGATAGCTACGAAGATTTTCAAGCTTAACCTTGATATTAAAAACGGAGTCGCCCTCGTATATCTTTATCTCAGGTGAAAATCTGTAATGACGGATAAAGGCGGTATCATGCTCCAGCGAGCCGCCAAGAGCTATGTACCTGCCTTTTTCATCCTCTGCGCAAGATACGTAAGCGCTATCGTATATTTCATTAGGTATTTCGCCATGGTGCGGATGCTCCGCATCGGGCGCACCAAAGGAAATAACTCCGCAATGATATAAAAAGCCACCGTAGTTCTTCAGATACACCATAGTGTTCTGCGGCTCTTTAACACTCGTCTGCATAGATACTTCCCTTCCGTCAACCGCAAAGTGCCAAATCTGCTGTCCCTTGAACGGAGTGAAAACAAACGAGCATCTGGAATTCTCAACCTCCAATGCCTCCACTCCGGAAGAATACTTGAACGCATTTATTTTAAAATCGGCAAAGGTCAGAAGTTATTTTTTCGTAACGTCAAAAAATGTTTTTTGAAAATTAATCCTCATATCATTACCCTCACATAAATCTATTGATTTTAAATTTTAAGCGCCTCCTTGAAATAAACGTACACACCTGCGGTCCAACCCATCATAGTATGCTTCGTTGCATTTTCCTTTGAAATTGACGGCTCGCCGGTTACAACGTCGTATTTTTCCCATATATCCCCCGTAGAATCGAAGTTTCTTTCAAGAAGATTAACATATTTTTTTGCTATTCTGTATGCGTCATCATCATATCCGTAGCGCAAAAGCGAGTTTACCACAATGTAATTAAGACACGCCCAACCGTGAGGATAGTCCCACTGAAGATCCATCGTTTCCTTTATGGGCTCTGATGCGCTTATGCCGTATTCCTGCTCGATACGAAAGAGATTGTGACGAGTATTTTTCGCTTGCTCATCCGTTGCCAAACCGACAAATAGCGGATAAAAGGAAGCAACGGAAAAAATCGAGCTCTTTTTATTGAATTCAAAATCGTAATCGCAAAACATTCCCGCGGTTTCGTCATACAAATATTCATTAATTAATTTACGGCGAAGTTCCTTTCTTTCGGACCAGATTAAATTATCCTGGGAAAGACATAATTCCTTGGCGAAAAACGCCATATTATCTTCAATGGCATATAGCAATGCATTAAGCTCTACCCAGTTATACTTAGTGGGACGTAAACCAAAACGGCTCGTACAATCCCAACCGCTCTCCAAAAGGGAAAGTATTGATGCAGCATATTGACAGACTTGTTTTTTATCCGATGGCGGCTCTGCTGAGGTTCTGCGCAACATATAATCCGCCAACTGATATATCCTCTCCTCAGACAGTGCCGAAATATCCGGAGCGTAGGTGTTAAGGCCGGTTTCGGTAGTTCTCTCAGTCTGCCAAAATGCATACTCACGAGCGATCGAACCGTACATTTCCTTAAGCCACACCTTATCTTTTGTTCGGTCGTAAATGTCATAAATCATCATTGAGAAGAACGGAGGCTGAGAACGACCGATGAATACAGTGCGGTTACCGTTTGGCATATATCCGTACTTTTCTATCATAAATGCTATATTTTGCGCATTGTTCTTAGCGTACTCTAATTTATCCGACAATAGCAAGCCAACGTTGGTAAAGTAGGTGTCCCAATAATACAGTGCACTGAAATGCTCGTCTATACTCGGTGAGGTATATGGATACGGCAGTATTATAGCCGTGTGCGGAAGATCTATGTTAGGATGGTGATCATCTCTCAAGGTATTATCCCAATTATTCAATATATGATCAAGCAAATTCTCCATATTACACCTCTCAAGTATTAAAATTGAAATAAAGCTAAATACTTTAGGATAATTATACCATTTCTATGTTTTTTTGTCAATCTTTTTTGGAGTATTGACAACTCATTGACAAACCCAAAGTCATAGTGTATAATTAATGCAAAATCTTCAACATTAGGATAAAATCGTACTGAAAGAGGTATATATTCTTAGCGAATTACTTAATGAACGAAATTATCTGCCTATACTTTCAGATATTAACGGTCAAGCCGTAACAAAGGACAATTGGGAGCGAAAAAGGCTGAAGCTTTTAGACCTGCTTGAAAAATATTCATACGCGAAAACGTCACGCATTCCTGTAAAAATCAGCGGAAAAATCACAGAGTGCGACGATATAGCATATGCGGGCAAGGTACTTAATCAAAAGGTTTGAATTACCTTTGAAACCGAGCATGGTAAAACCGACTTTCCGTTGGAGCTTTTCATTCCAAAAAAGGCGGAAAGATCTCCTGTACTGCTCCATATAGCATTTAGACAGGTTCCCGATAGATATATTCCGGTCGAAGAGATAACAGATGCCGGATATGCACTTGCAGTAGTTGTCTATACGGACTTAGTCAACGAAAATTTAAACGGAGATTACTCAGACGGCATAGCTAATCATTTCGGTACTACGGAAAACCGCGCGGACGATGAGTGGGGCAAGATCGGAATGTGGGCATACGGTGCAAGCAGAGCGATTGATTATCTGATTGCAGAGAGGAAGGAGCTAGATACCTCAAAGGTTGCTGTTATAGGTCATTCCAGACTCGGCAAGACAGCTCTGTGGTGTGCAGCACAGGACGAGCGTTTTTACGCCGCGATATCAAACGACTCGGGCTACGGCGGTGCGGCTTCGTCAAAGCACGGCGAAGGCGAAAGAATAAACGACTTCATAAATTACGGTAGCTGGGATTGGTTTTGCGAGAATTTCAAGAAATTCAAGGACGCCGAAGATGATAAGCCATACGATCAGAGCTTCTTACTCGCACTCATAGCTCCCAGGCTTCTAGCTGTTGGATCTGCAAAGGATGACCGAGGCGCAGATCCAAAATCCGAATTTCTTACAACTCTTCACACATCACGTGCATGGAGCATACTAGGTGAAAAAGGTCTCGTTTGTCCCGACAGACTTCCCCAAACGGGCGACCTTTTTACAGACGGAAATATATGCTACCATTACAGAGAAAACAGGCATTTTCTCTCGCGCTGGGATTGGAATGCGTATATAAAATTTCTTGATAAAAAATTCAAGTAAGCCTTTAATGTGTGGGACACTTCCCTCATTTAGCACTTATACCGATTAATTAACGGTTGTTCTCCACCACAGTTGAACAACCGTTATCTTTTTTTTTTGCATCAGTCGTTGTAAAAAAAGGTAACACTCACTTTTTTGCTTTTCAAAGTTACATATAAGGTCTCAAAATCTGTAACAAGTGGAAAAAACACATATAGAACTAACTTTTTTCCATTTACAATCGACTTATATGATGTTAAAATTTATAAAACGAATAACAAAGTTTGGAGTGTGTAAACGTATGCAGTTAAAAAATAAAGCCTTAAAGGAATACAACAACCCCGATTACGCAATTCGCAGAGGAGGGGTAAACGGCAACGCCTTTTGGAACATACAAGCACAGGCGTTTATGTATTGTCCGTCATTTGATTTTGCGCCTCTTTCCGGCTGCTCGAGCTATTTGTTTGAAGCAGAGGATGAAAGCGGCAAGAAGTACTCATTTACAGCTGATAGCTCTTATGCCCTTTTAACTCCCATTTGGAATGATTTGGCAGTAGGACAAGTGCAGCTTTATGTGTATGCTTTGGATAGCGAAGGTGAGAAAACGGTAATGGTAGGCGCGAGAAGCTTTCATAAATCAGCGCCCTTCACAGGCGAGTATCCGCCCAAAGCCGTCGACTATCGCACGTGCGCAAAGAAGGTATACGATTATTTATTGACCGATCCTTACATCAGTGATTGGGCTGAGGGAAAATATAATACCGAATATTTTCTCGGTATATTCTTAACCAAGATGAACTCCGCAATCATAAACGCTATGATAAACTATGCCAAATTAAGTCCGGAAAACACTGATTTGGCTATGACTATAGCAAAAAACGCGGCCGATTTTATGATTGAGGCTTCTGCACCTAAGGGTTCGCCGATAGAAGCCCTTCCGCCGACCTATTATTGCGTTCCGGGACTTCACAGTGAGATGAAAAATCACCACGTAGTAAGCAATAGACTGGAAACACTCATGCTTATCTATCCTTGCAAAGCAGGCTCGGCATACATAAACCTTTACAATGCAACAAATGATAAAAAATACTTAGATTCAGCACTCAAAATTGCCGAGTATTACAGAACACACG
>JAFTSU010000014.1 GCA_017467105.1 Clostridia bacterium | reverse complement strand
GAATGCCTCTTCATATAGTTTGCGCGTTTGTGCTTCGTCATTCCAGGATAAGCAATCATCGGCATAACTCAATGTCCAGAAAGGTTCTTTTTGTTTTAAATGTGGTGGTAAATATCCCCACAGAGAATAACAACGCTTCCCAAAATCCTCAATGACGAATTTGTTGGATTTATAAACAGATTCCAACTCAGAGAATAAGTGTTCTCCAAATACATCAGCATCTAAAATCTTATTCTCGGAGTTCCAATAGTTTTCTAATATAGCATTTGTTCTGCGTATATCCGAACAACTCTCCTCCAACTCAAACAAAACTTTATCATTTGGAGTGTTTAGAAAATATTTATGCAGGAGCAATTCGTATTTTTCGTTTGTATTTAACTCATTTAACCATAAAAGAAACGCTGCGTATAATTTTTCCACGGTTTAGTATCACTCCCTTCGAAAGCATTAATATCACACCCGATGCCCGCTTTTCGGACCTTGCGTGAAAATAAAGATTTTGATGAAATTCATCGTTTTTATCATTGTATCACAGATATACTCCACTGTCAAGGAAAGCAAAAAACGAACCTCTATCGGTAGACAAAAGTTCTTTTTTATTTGGCTAATAACCTTAATTATGATACAAGACTCAATCAAAAACATTTTCTTTAATTTCTGCCAAAATCGATTTTTCAACATTGATCGTTTTTTTGAAAAGTCCTTTGACTGCAAATGGTGTATAAAAGGAAACTTCTATTCCGCTTTTTGTAAAAATATAGGTTTTCAAGGCATCGGTCTCACCGCCTGCCGCCAATCCGATTCGTGTACTGTAAGAAAACAAAGCATATGTAAAGGCTTCGTTTTTTAACTTTCCAACTACAGCGGCATACGCCTTGTCAACATCCACAGAGCCATCTCTTGATTGCAGGCTCACAAGCTGGCTGGAGTCGGGAATCATAAGCATAGGAATTAAACAACGATCTTGTTTCAAAATATCGGCGGTTGTGGCAATATGGTTGTTCAGCAAAGCAATAATGCTTTCTTGTACGGCGGTATCAAGCTCTGAAAAATTCATAGCGGAGACTCCTTTCGTTTGATAAGTATATTATACCATATTATTACAAAAACCGCAACCCCTTTGTATCGGAATTGCGGTTTATATTTGTGAATGGGCGATAAAAAAGATATTATCGCCTTTTTTGTTTGAGCTTGAACTGTCGTGTATTCGTTTTATAACAAATTGCTTTTCGACCAACGGGAGAAAAGCTACATCAGCACCTTTTCACTATTCACTATTACTTATTACTTCCGCCAAAAATCGACTAGTAATTAGTGAAAAGTGAAGAGTGAAGAGGTAATAAGTAAAAATCGACAAGCTTCTGTCGAAACTTGTCGATTTTTGGCGGAGAAGAAAGGATTTGAACCTTCGCGCCGGTTACCCGACCTACACCCTTAGCAGGGGCGCCTCTTCACCACTTGAGTACTTCTCCATAAAAACAAGCCGGTGAATTAGACTTGCCATAACATTATATCAAGATTTTTCCCCTTTGTCAATAGATTTATTAAAAAAAGGAGGACTTTTTTGCTTCTGAAAATAAATTATCATTTTCTCTCTGAAAAGGATTGCGGTTTTATTTTTTTCGTGCTATAATGTGCGTAGCAATACATACTCTTTGGAGGATTTATTATGAACACAACAGGATACGATGCATTACCTAACGATCTGAAGGAGGCGCTGAAGAGATGTGACATACTCGCAGGAGTGGATCAGCTGGAGCTTTTCTATAATCTCTACGACCCAAAGACAGGTGGCTTCTACCACACTATCAGCTCACGTGATACCGAGGGAATGACACCCTTTGGTGAGGCTACGTACTTCGTCCTGGAAGCACTCAGAGCTGGCGGCATCACTCTGCCGGACTGGTACAAGAAAAAGGTTGGAAATTGGGTTCTGAATCATCAGGACGAGGGCGACGGATTCTTTTATGAGGAGCTGTGGGGTAAGATAACCTCCGGTGGCAGACTGCACCGCGACCTGTCATATAACAACGGCATTTTGGAAATGTGCGACATAAAGCCGAAATATCCCTTGCCTGCGGAAAGAATAAAAAATCGCGCGGAAAACGAGGAGATTGCGTCAATCCCGGATTATCTGAGCTCTAAGGAGGCGTTGATCGCGCATCTTGATTCTCTGCCATGGGACAGCGCGCACATCTGGGGCACATGCGGAAATCTGGCGTCCGCCCGTTCGCTTATTACGGCGGCAGGACTACGTTACACCGTTACGGAGTACGCTATAAAAAAGCAGAATCCCGAGACGGCTCTGTGGGGAGAGGGACTCAGCTGGATGAACACAAACGGCGCAATGAAGATTTCCGGCTTCTTTGACGAGGAGCACCCCTTCCCTATGGTAGATAAGGTTATCGACAGCTTCATCAAGCTCTACACCGGTGACATTCCACCATCAAGCGCGACGTGGATCTGGAACCCCTTCGTTATGCTGAACGCGGTTATTGGTACTCATAAAAAAGATGCGGGGAAAATACGCGAGCTTCTTTACGAAAGAGGCGCCGAAATCGTAAATTGCGCTGTTGACAACGCGCTGAAGCTGAAGAAGGCTGACGGTGGATTTGCTTCATCGCCGAGCGGCGCTATCGGTTACGTTCAGGGCTACCTTATGGGACTCGGACTGCCTGATGAGAGCGATATTGACGGCACACTGATCGCCGGATACCGTCTGCGCAACTCCATACACTACGCATTCGGTATACAGCCGGACAAAACCTACTATGCAAAATACAACGATGAATTCTGGGAAAAGTGCAAAAACAAGGCACCCGTGTCAAAAATTTACCCCCGTCCTGACAAGCCCATAAAGAGATAATATTGTCTCGTTATTTGTTTTCGCACCGATCTGTTTGAAATAAAAGCGGCAGAAGGCTAAGGATATTATCCAAAGCCTTCTGCCGCTTTTCCTATAATATCAAGGCTCGATAAGGTAGCTTTTCTCCACGAGCTTATAATAATTGGCTCTCTTTTTAAAAGACCATCTCTCTTGAACACCCATCTGAAACGGCTGCTCATAGTCAGGTCAAAGCAAGATGCCGAAGAGGTGATATTTCATGCTCCCGGGTTGGTCTAATCGTCAAAGAGCGGAGTCGAATAATACCGTTCCGCCGTATCCGGAAGGACGGTGACGACTGTTTTTCCCTTGCCGAGTCGTTTCGCCAGCTTGATAGCCGCGGCAACGTTGGTACCGCTGCTTATTCCGCAGGCAATTCCCTCCTCTGTCGCCAATGCCTTGGCGGTAGCGATAGCCTCATCGTCGGTTATAATACAGACTTCGTCGTATATATCACAGTCAAGTATGGCGGGGATGAGTCCGTCACCTATACCCATCTGAAGATGTGTACCGATAGAGCCGCCCGAAAGAATAGCCGCATTCTCCGGCTCTGCCGCCCATATGACCATATCCGGATTAGCAGCCTTCAGCGTCTGACCTATTCCTGTTATAGTGCCGCCCGTGCCGATACCGGAGCAAAAGCCGTGTATCTCTCTATTCGCTTGCTCCAGAATCTCTCTTGCCGTATGCTCTCTCTGCACCTCCGGATTTGCGGGATTCTCAAACTGCTGAGGCACGAAAACATGCGGATCCTCTTTTCTGAATTTTTCAGCCAGAGCAACGCACCTCTCGATACATTCCCCGATATTTCCTTCGTCATGGACCAGAACGACCTCCGCTCCGTAATGGCGGATCATCTTGCGTCTCTCCTCGCTGACCGAGTCGGGCATAATTATTCTGACACGATAGCCCTTTACCGCGCCTACAAGAGCAAGACCTATGCCCTGATTGCCGCTGGTTGGCTCAACAATTACCGTGTCGGAATTGATGAGCCCGCGCTTCTCCGCATCATTTATCATATTAAACGCCGTACGGGTCTTGATGGAACCGCCAACGTTGAGTCCCTCGAATTTTACAAGTATCTCGGCATCGTCCTCCGATACCAAGCGCTTAAGACGCAACAAGGGTGTATTCCCCAGGGCATCCAGAATATTATCGTAGATCATAATGCTCCTTTATCTGTATACCGCCAATTGTGAAAAAGCATCTATACCGCTCTAGTATAGCATAACGTTGCCGTTTTGTCAATCAGCTATCACTCTCATATGAAAACTTCCGGCTCTACCTGAAAAAGCGCGTGATGTACCATTATTATTTTAGCATAAGTATTGAATTTTTGACACTGCTGTGGTATAATTAGCCGTACAGTACAATCGATAAAAAGGATTGGTTAAGGATATGGTTTCGGTTAAAGATTACGGTGCTTTGGGTGACGGTAAAGCTGATGATTTTGCGGCTATACAGGCGGCGCTGCAAAGCGGTGACGATACGGTACTAATACCTGCCGGTGAATATCACGTTTACAGCACTCTGACGGTCGGGTCCAATATGCATATTATCGCGGACAAGTGCGCGAGAATAGTAATGAAGAGCAAAAAGCGTCGCGCAAGAGGCGAGTTTCTCCTATCTAACAGCGATCCTCTATTTGGAAACGAGAATATAACTATTGAGGGCGGAATATGGGACGGCTGCAACACGGATCCCGCGCATAAGAAGCCCGATCTGTTTGATAAGAACGGATATTCCGGTGCTGTTATAAACCTTGTAGGCGTCAGTGGGCTTAAGCTTTCCGGAATGGTCGTGTCGAACTCCGTGACCTATTATATCCGTATGAGCAAAATAGAGAATTTCATTATTGAGGATATAGATTTCGTCAGCGATAATTTCGGGGTAAACCAGGACGGTCTGCACTTCGGAGGCGGAGTAAGGCGGGGGCGTGTCAAAAATATCAGAGCTCTCACGGCGGGACAAACCAATGACGATATGATCGCGCTGAATGCTGACGACTCGGTAGAGAGAGTGGAAAATCTGGATATTCAAAGAGATGCGATAGAGGATATATCCTTTGAGAATATCTACGCCGAAAATTGCTATACTATAGTTAGACTTTTGAGCATCACAGCGCCCATCAGGCGTATAAGCTTCAAGAACATAAGCTGCGGCTTCAGGTGCTATGCAATTAACGCAGACGGAGCAAGATACTGCAAGACTCCGCTATTCAAGGAGGAGGATAAGCCGGACGGTGTGGGCGAGATCAGCGATATAAGCTTTGACGGCTTTACGTGCCGCCCTATTACCGATTGTTTGCCGGACTTTAACGGCGCAAAAGGTAACTGTGACACAGCAATCTCCTTGGAGAGCAGAATGAAAAACGTCACCATACGCGGCTTCAGATATATTTGTGACAGACCGGAAAATTACCCTGCTCTGACCGTAAAAAATCTTTCTGAATGCAAGCTTAACATTGACAAAAAGCATTACACGGTGGTTGGAAAAGATGATGTTTTGAGAGTAAACAGCTTTGAAGAGTTGAAGATCAATTAAATGCGAAGGTTATAAAATGAAAAGAGAAAGAAATGAGGTATACGCAGAGCTGCTCGGCAGAATGATAAGCGTGGAAACGGTATCTTTGAAGGGATCTTGTGACAGAAAAAAATTTTACTCGTTTCATAGTCTTATGCAAGAGACGTTTCCGAACGTTTTCGCGATCGGTGAGGTCGAGGACTTTGACGGAAGTCTGCTGATAAAAATTCGCGGAAGCGGCGACGGTGCTCCGATAATGCTGATGAATCACCATGACGTAGTGGAAGCGAGCGGTGATTGGAGCCATCCTCCATTTGCCTCAAATATAAGCGAGGGTCGTATTTGGGGACGAGGAGTTCTGGATACCAAGGGAGGTCTTTTCTGTATGCTGAAGGCTATGGATGAGCTGCTTTCCGAGGGTTATACCCCCACCCGTGACACTTATTTTCTGTCAAGCTGCACCGAAGAGACGGACGGCTCCGGTGCAAAAGCAATTGCCGACACCTTAAAAGGTCGGGGTGTTCGATTTAGTCTGATACTTGATGAGGGCGGCATGATAGTTGATGAGCCGGTCGACGGCGCGAAGGGTTATTACGCTATGATCGGCGTAGGTGAGAAGGGTATCTGTGACTTGAAATTCATAGCGGGATCAAGAGGCGGTCACGCGTCAACTCCCGGAAAGGATACGCCACTTGTCAGACTTGGTAAATTTATGGCTGAGATTGACAGAGGCAGGCTATTTGAGGCGCGCTTCTCCCCTACTGTACGCGAAACGTACAAGAGAATAGGAAAAGGTATGAAGGGCGTGATGCGTCTGTTGCTTACGAACACCGGACTTCTCTCTCCCCTGTTAAAAAAATTCATGCCAAGCTTCTCATCCTCTGCGGCGGCAATGCTGAAAACCACTATTGCCTTTACTATGGCGGGCGGCTCTCGTGGCGCGAACGTTCTACCGGAAGAGGCTTACGTCGTAGGTAATATGAGATACTCTCACCATCAGGGCGGCGAGGACAGCATTAGAGAAATAAGGACTTTAGCCGAAAAGTATGATATAAAAACGGAGATCATACGCCACGGCGTAGACTCTCCTCTGACAGACTACAGTGGAGATGGCTTTAAGCTTATGGAAAGAGGAATAGAAGAAATATTCCCTAGTGTTACTGCAGTGCCGTATATAATGAATGCGGCAAGCGACTCGAGGTTTATGGGTGATCTATCCGATAACTGTATTAGGTTTGCCCCGTTTATGATAGACAGATCTCAGCTGGACAGCATACACGGTGTTGATGAGAATATGTGCGTATCCTCTCTGTCACCTGCGGTGGATTTCTATAGGTTCGTTATAAAGAACGCCTGAAAATCAAGAAATCTTGTGCGATTTCGAGAGCGTAACCGCGAAAAACTCGACACGGGGTCGCTTTACCGACATTTTCCTGCATTTTATAAAAATAAGGCACCTGCCGCGGCAGGTGCCCTTTTTGTTCGCTTTCAATTGACAAATTTAAGAGAGGCAGAAAAAATTTAGGTATTATTTTTCGTTTCTTTCCGCAAGCTCAGCAAACTTCTGCCGCATAGTCGGATTGTTTTTCGTCAGCTTTTTGATAGAGAGATCCTGCGCCTTGTCATTAGCGAGTCGAAGATTATTTTCGGAGCCCGTCAGATTATCCTTGATCTTCTCAAGAAGCTTGATGGTTTTATCGATCTCCTCGATCGCATCCTTAAATTTCTTGCTGGCGAGGTTATAATTGCGTGAGAATTTGTCCTGGAAATCCACAAGATCGCTCTCGAAGTTTGCAACATCAATATTCTGACTTTTTACAACCTCAAGCTCGCGTCTGTAATCAAGCGACTTCATGGCGGCGTTGCGAAGAAGAGTGATGATCGGAATGAAGAACTGTGGACGAATAACGTACATTTTTTCATACTTATACGACATATCCACTATACCCGTGTTAAATAATTCGTTGTCCGGCTCGAGAAGAGAAACCAAAACCGCATACTCGCAGTCCTTCTCTTTACGGTCCTTATCAAGCTCCTTTAGAAAATCCTCGTTCTTTTTCTTGGTGGCAGTTGTGTCAGACTCGTTTTTCATCTCGAACATAATGGAGATAAACTCGCAGCCGTCATCGGAGCTTTCACGGAATATGTAGTCACCCTTACTGCCGGTTTTGGCGTCGTTGTCCTTCTCGAAGTATGCGTTCATAAAGCCTGTCGCGCGCAGACGGTTAAACTCTATCTCACAATGCTGCTCTAATGATTCGCCGACCATTTTGGTAGACTGACGCGCCTTGAAATCCTTATAATAGGCTATCTGCTCGTCCTTTTCCTTAAGAGCAAGCTCGTGCTCTGCTATCAGTTTGTCCTCGGAAAGCTTTGCCTCAAGCTCTTTTGTTTTCGCCTTTGCTTCAAGCTCACTTATGGTCTTGTCCTTTTCTGACAGCTCTCTGACAAGCTCACTCTTCGCCTTTTCGCTTTCAAGCTCCAGCCTCGACTTAAGATTCTCAATTTCCCTCTCCTTGACTATGAGCATCTCGCGTGCGCTGTTATCTTTATCGATAAGCGCGAGCTTCAGCTTATTCTCGCTATCTGTGTTTGCCTCGCGAAGCTTAGCCTCTGACTCGGTCTTGAGCTCACGCAGCTCTGCGCGAAGCTTCTCAAGCTCTACCTCGGACTCACGGCGAAGAAGCTCCTCCCTCACCTTAAGCTCTTTATCGAATTCACGGTCCTTAACTTCCTTTACAAGCTCTCTGTAGCCTGACTCATCTATTGCAAATATTTCGCCGCACTTTGGGCACTTAATCTCGTTCATTCTAATCATCCTCCTGTTTTTACTTTTTAGCACCGGCAGTATTACCTTTGATATTTGGCGTGAGATACTCTTTGCCGAAAACGATTGATTTCAAGAATGCGTAGGACGCATGCTTTTTGCAGTCTTTTTTACTTTTTCCATACATAGTCAACGAACCGAATCCATCGATGCAAAGTGTAACCATCCAGCAATCGTCCCGAAGCTTAATGTTGAACGCCTCCTCAACTGCTTCGTTATTTGTTTTACTGTCATCCTTCACCTGCATGTAGGTATACACAGGCATTTCAATAATCCCCTTTTGCCATAGCTCCTGAACCTGATTTATTGCTTTTTCGAGCTCAGGCTCACCAACCGTTGACAGAATGTCTTCCTCAATTCTTTCCATTTTAGCAATGTACTCAAGAACCACCTTTGCGGCACGGTTTCTTGCCGCTTTTTTACTGTTTGCCCGTCTCATAGCTGAGTGGCTTATTTTTAGTGATTCAATACTGCATATGCAAGAATGCTCCGGATAGCAATTTCTATCATTACAATCTCTTATTGAAAGCTTCATATTAACGCCTTGTGCCTTGAAATTTTTAACCGCGGCTCGCAGCTCTTTTTCATAGTCACGATAAGAGCCGAAATCGCTGTCCAAAAGCTCATCCGGACGGAGCATTTTTTTGACTGTATTAAAAATCTGATCACCGTTCCAATCCGAATCGTATGCAACAGCGCCAACAATAGCCTCAAAGAGATCCTCCTTCACTTTCTCCTCTTTATCAACTTCGCCTTCAACGTCTCCGCGTGACATTTCCAGATATTTTGCAACGTCAAGCCTATCAATAGCCGCAGCTAAGGTTTCGCGTCTGACCAAGCCTGTTTTCTGCTCGCTTAATTCTCGCTCGCTTTCCTCGAACTTGATCCATAAGCTGTTACGCCTATGGGCAAATACACAGTCGCTTTTGCCGCTGAATAACCTCTCCCCATAAGATAATCCGATAGTTGTTCTGTCGGATAACAGTCTTGCCGCCGCATACGACAGTGCGTTGTCACCAAGAAACTCGAGCTCCTCGTTACACACTCCGCCGTTTTCGTTAACGTACGAGCGTCTGACAAATGCCTGAATAAGCCTGTTTTTTTCTGAAAAGACGTAACCGATCTTTTCCTCTATTTCTGCTATTACAGAATCAGTAAATTTCATTTAAGCTTTCCTTTCAATAGTTTTTTGTTTTGTCAGATGTGAAAGAATACTTCAATTTTTTCTACTCGCTCATAAAAAATACCTCCATGCTCAGCATAAAGGCAAAAAAACCGATAGCTATAGCTCACCCATACAGTGAAAGCTTGCAATCGGCCCACAAAAAAACTATTAAAAATAATTTCCGGTATTTTACAAACGCTCCCGAGAGAGTGAGAGTAAAATAAGAGATATCATAATCAGCAGTTTAAAAATGGGATCCTTGCCTTTCGGTTAAATTGTATCACAGATGAATTTAGTTTGTCAAGAGGATTTTCGAAAAATTTCCGTTTCTCGAATCATTTAAAAAACTGTTGCTTCTTGAATCGTTTTTGACGAAAAAGCGGTATTTTTCTCTCTGTATTTTATATAAAATGATAAAAAATATTGACAAACAGAGAAGTATATGTTATACTACTATCGCAAATAAAATCATAATAGAGGCGCGAGAGTCAAGATAAACGCGGACGGGGACAAGCGGTCTGCGCGGTAAAGGGGCTGCTCGCCGAGAGTGTGTGGGACTCCCTGCCCTATCGCTCGGGCGCGACGATAATATCGGCGCGACTGTCACCGCTTGTGCGGTGGTGCGCTATTGGATATTATGACCTCGGTCACGGTATTTGATAGTACCGTGATTTTTTGTTTGCAAATAACAAAACAAAAGGAGATCAAAATGGAAGGTACATTATGGGCTTTCTTGCCCGCAGTTATCGCTATAGTGCTTGCCCTGGTGACGAAACAGGTTTACGTTTCGTTATTCCTCGGTATATTCGTTGGCGCTATGATGTACGCAGGCGGCAATCCGCTTGAGGCGATGTTCACTCTCTATGAGGTTATGAGCAAACAGGTTGGTGGCAATACTCCAATACTCGTCTTCCTCGTAGTTCTCGGTATACTCGTAGTTCTGATGCAGAAGTCCGGAGGAGCTAAGGCTTACGGCGACTGGGCAGGTCAGAAAATCAAATCCAAGAGCGGTGCTCTGGCAGCTACCGCAGGTCTTGGCTGTCTTATCTTCGTGGACGATTACTTCAACTGTCTGACGGTTGGCTCGGTTATGCGTCCCGTTACTGATAAGTTCAAGATCTCCAGAGCTAAGCTGGCGTACGTAATCGACGCTACAGCCGCACCCGTGTGTATTATTGCACCCATTTCAAGCTGGGCGGCCGCTGTTGCAGGTCAGCTTGAGGGCGACGGTCTGATGATCTTCATCAGCACAATTCCCTTCAACATTTACGCGCTTCTTACCATCGCGATGGTATTCGCTCTCTGCTACTTCAAATTCGATTTCGGCAAAATGAAGAAGGACGATCTCATCGCGGAGGAGACCGGCGACGTTCATGTAGGGGTCGCTGAAAATGACGAGAAGGGCGACGAGATCAAGTCCAACCCCAACGGTAAGGTCCGTCATCTTATCATACCCGTTATCGTTCTGATCGTATGCTGCATCGGCGGTATGCTCTACACGGGATTTTACTACAACTGGACTGACGAATGTATCGGCACGGAGCTTCAGTCCGCGAACATTATCGAGGCCTTCTCGAACTGTGATGCAGGAATGTCTCTGGCTATCGGCTCAACGGTTGCTCTGATCATTATAGCAGTATATTACATGATATCAAGAGTCCTTAGCTTCAAGGACGTTACAGGCAGCTTTACCGAGGGCTTCAAGGCAATGGTACCCGCTATACTGATACTCACGTTTGCGTGGAGCATTTCCGGCATTATGGGCGCAAAGGGCGGTTATCTTGACGCTCAGTCGTTCGTAGCGGAAAATCTTGCAGGTGGCGGATTCCCAACCTGGCTCTTCCCTGCTATATTCTTTATTCTTGCGGGAGCTATCGCCTTTGCAACCGGTACGTCCTGGGGAACCTTCGGCGTGCTTGTACCTATCGCAGTCACTCTGCTTGGCGGTCCGGAGGCTGTTTCAACCCTCACTATACTTACGGTTTCCGCAACCCTTGGCGGCGCGGTATTTGGCGACCACGTATCACCCATATCCGATACTACCATACTCGCCTCCGCAGGTGCTGAGTGCAACCACGTAGAGCACGTTAATACACAGCTTCCTTACGCATCTCTTATCGCGGGAATAGCTGCTGTATCATACGTTTTCGCAGGTCTTTGCGCATCCCTCGGCAGCGTTCTTTGCTGTATCATTATGTGGGTGATAGCAATTGCACTCTTCGTTGGCGCTGTATTCTTCATTAAGCATATGGAGAAGAAAAATACTAACGCTTGATCTGTTATAAAATTTCAGCGGAGCAACGCTTGTTGCTCCGCTTTTTCTTTGTTTTGTAATCTGCAGTTTACATTATAACATCAAAGCGACGTATTACATACACTTTATCAAGGCTTCAATTCCAGCTCCTTACATACAGTATCGTAGCTTATATCAGATGAAAGGACCTCCTTCACAAAGCTGTCGAACGAGCCGTCCTCTGACTTTGAGCCAACCTTAACGTACCAGCAAACGTCATCACCGTACGCTCTGAGATCGCCCTCAACAGCATCCCCCTGATAGAGAGTCAGTGAGCACGAGCACCAAAGAGCAAGGTAACCGTCTGAGGCCCTGGCAAAACGGAAGCCGTCCCTCTCAAAATGCTCGTCTGCTGCCCAGACCGGATAATAAGCGTGAGTAAATTTCGTTGGATTCCAATCCGATAACACGTATCTGACGAACAGCTCTCTACCCCTCTCTTTGACAAATGGGAACTGCATATTACCGTACCAATATCCCGGGCGCATTGCGCAGAAGTCCCTCTCTGAACCGGGATTATTGACAAAGGTATAGAAGGTATCCGACAGAGCCGCGTACCAAAGATGCTGCTGATACCCGTGCTCACCCGGCACGAAAAGGGTTGTGCCGTGGAAGCCTTCGTTCATTATTTTGGTTTTGTAATATTCCGTATCTGAGAACGGCGCTTCCGGTGCTACGGTCGCTCTGGGTGATGCGACCGAGGTTAAGAAGCTATCCTTTCTCTTTCTCGAGTATATCTCAGCCCTTCCGCTGTTAAATACCTCATCAAAGCTTCCATGCATAAGCGCTCTAGCCTCATCTTTTATTTTGTAAGAGGTATATCCGAGGCAGGAGAGGAATGCACTTGACGAGTGAGCTGTTTTTTCGTCAATAATACTAAGCAGCGCCTGAACCGACGAATTGTACGGAACCAGCGCGGATCTATATATTCTGCCCATTGGACTCATATGTATGCCGCGGAAGCACTGACGGGCGGATTCCCTACAAATACGGTCCATCAAGCTCTCCGCTCTGACGCTGAGAGCTTCACCCGCAAAATCATATACCGTCTGCAGAGCCATAAGAGTAACAGCCATATATCCGCCGGCACAAAACTCCTCGAAGCCCTCCGTCTCTACAACGTCAAGCCATTCTCCTATTCTGCGAATAGCCACAGCAGTCTGCTCTCTTCCCGTTCTGCCCGAACGGATAAATATTTCATCGGGGAAAAGCATTCCCGATAGCATCTGACAGCCGAAGAAGGACAATGCGTGGTTCTCGCTCCAGAAGCACATAGCATCTGCGCCATCCTCGTCCATCCAATAGCGGAAATTCAGGGCGGCAGAGCGGATCTCTTCCCTCAGCCACTCAGGGATATCGAGGCACTTATATATTCTGAGAAGTCCGGTAAGCTCAAAGTCAGCGCAGTCACAGCGTTTTTTTACTATACCGACAGAAGCCTTGATAAGATCGTATTCCTTGTCTGTTAAACGGTTGTGAATCATAAAGTAGCACAACACGACGTTGGAAATACAATTCTGATATTCTATCGCGATCTCCTCTGACGAGCAGCTGTCGTATTTGGCTGTTTCGAGAACTGATAGTGCACTATCTTTTATAGGATCCTGTAGCTTTCTCTCACGGCTTTGCGGCTTTTTACACCTGTAATTTTCAAATCTGCGAACAAATCGTTCCCCCCTTATATCAGCGCAAATCCTGACGGCAAAGCTACCGCCTACGGAAAACTCTCTTTCCTCTCTCCACAGACTGTCTTTACCGTCGCAGGTAACGGTCACAGGGAACGTGGGCGCAAACGGCGTTGATATCTTATTTTCACAGAGAGCAAGTCCCGAAAACCATGAGTCAGCCTCCGAAAGTGCAGTAAGTGTAGTGTCATCCGCATCAAGCGTGACGGATATGCCGTCGGTGTTTATAAGCTGAAATCTCAGCATATTCCTGGTGTCCCGAACACCAAAATTCTGAACGGCAAAGAACACGCGGTTATGACCCTCGGAAAGCTCCAAGGATACGTCGCGGTAGCCTATAGGCTTGTAGACGGGGACCTTCTCCGTAAGTATTCTCTCACCGTTAAGATACATATCGTAGGCGGCGTAGCTCCATACCCTTGCGCGTACGGTCTGCTTTCTATCAGATACAAGCACCGTCGCGGCAAGAAATCTCACCCGCTTGAGTGTAAAATAAAATTTCGAAAAATCTATATAGGGATTACGGTTATCCGAGTAGAAGCGCCACTTGTCACCGAGAGGAGAGGTCTTTCCAAACTCCGCCCGCACCGGATATCCGACAGGCTCCTCGTAAATTATATCGCGCATCTCCTTCTCAAATTGAAGTTGATCCTTAAGAGTGTACGGCGCATTGAAATCCGCAACAATTGGACCCGCTACAAGATAGGAAGTTACAGCACCATCGTTAGAAAGATGAAAACAGGTTTTCATTTTTTTACCTTCTTTAATGTATATTTTATATAAGCAAACAAAGGCTCCGCCACGGTTATATAATACCACCGTAGCAGAGCCTTGTCAATACAGAAGCGCGATTTGTATAATAAATTATATTTTTACAATCATTACTGAAATTTTAGTCGGTACGTTATTCGAATTTAAAGGAATAAACGTCGGAGTCAAGAATACTCATTTTCATAACTACTTTTTTACCCGAAAGCTTCGATACGGCATCGGGATCTATAAAGGATATCCTCTTGTCCGTTGAGTTTCCAAATATCTCGTACGAGGGATATTCTATGCCGTCAGATATCAATGTGAAATACACGTGACCACGGCCTGAGGTTTCTACATTTGCGTAAAGGACGGTACCCGTGTATACAAATTCCTTTGTATAAGCCACCTTTTCCTCAAAGGGAGCGTGAAGAGAAACGAAGCCGTCCTTGCGGATAGTGTATCTCGCAAACTTATTGTATCCGTTTTTCGCGCGCCAATTTTCACTGACGTAGAATGAGTACTCCGTATCAGCTCCGGGAATATCGGACGCTGTTTCTACGAGGCCCTGCGCCATATAGCAATCGCCGTATACCCATGAGTAATCGTGCTCTACGGGCGGACGAAGAAACGCCTCATCGTAGCGGTTAAAATTATATCCGTCTCGGGAGGACATAAACAAGCAGTCGGTGATGACGAGTCCTTCTCTTGCCGTGCAGTTATCGCGACGGCGAATACGGTCCTCACGACCGCAGAGCTCGTCATAATTAGGCGTCCACGCCTTTCTCTCATAGTATCTGACGGGGAAGCCGACGAAGATATGGGGTGCTCTCGGATAAGGAATGACATTGTTGGTATAGAGCTGTACGTGGTCGTCGGGAAGACCTATAAGCTTTGGCTTCTCCCAATTAATGAAATCGGTGGAGGTGGTTACGCGAACGTCACGCATAAACGGTATATCCTCGGCAGAGGGTTCCCTGTATCTCAATTTTTCGGGATCCCAAAGGCGATTCGCCATCGCCTGAAAATAGGAAAATTCCTCGAATGCTACCGTACTATCCGGCACGTGCTCGCCTCTGAAATAGCAGAAATACTTGCCTTGCTCCTCGCTCCAGAACGCGAGATTTAGAGAATCAAACGCGCCGTCATCGGACACAAGTCCGTGATTTTTAAAGTGTATACCGTCAGGACTCACCATAGATATAAGCTTATCGTCACCTTTGGTACATATTACCATTTTATATTTCTCATCGGGAAGGCAGGCGGGGTTGTTATCATAGAAAACGTGGGTAGAGCCACAAAGATGGGTTACACCGTATTGCTTGGCAAATTCCGTGTCAAGAATAAAGTTATTCCGCTTCGAGCCGTTATACTCTATGATTCCAAGTTCGGGCTTTATCCAATGAATACCGTCATCACTCTCTCTGTATGAGATGCGGCAGGTGGGATCTATTTCGCCGTTCGGCAAAAGTCCGCCCGCTCTGTGATACATTCTCCATTTTCCCTCGCTGTAGAAGACGTAAGGGTAGCCGCACACGTTGCCCTCTCCCTCGCCGTCCATTACTATCTCGTCGCCGCGTCTTACGGGATGATGAAGCCTGGTTTCTGCCGTAGTTTTCTCTGTATCAAGAATATAATCGTCAACGAAAAGTTCACGTCTGTTACCTATTTTGATCATAATAAGCTCCTACCAAATGATTTAGTTATGCCGCAACAGCGGACAAATTTATTATATCAGTTCAAAATTATTCAGTCAAGTGCCATATGAGACATTATTATACTGTGTTTGTCTTCTTTTCGTAAATAAACATTCCGAAAATTATACTGCTTTTCAGCGCATATATACACCTATATATGCAGCATCGCAGATCAGCATTTATTCATTGGTATTGACAAACGTACCTTTCTTGTGTATAATATAGATGTTGAGCCGTCAACATTTGACGCTTTTTGTCGGTTTTTGCAGCCAGATGGTGTTCAAAAGCGGTGATGCGACTAACGAAAGGAGCAGCTATGATCTCAAGGTACGAAATCCTGTCAGCGTTTGTGGCTGATATTTCCCGCGAGATATCCAAAATATCAGCGGAGGAGATGCGCCGCTACGGTCTGCGCGGTTCGTCTGCAAAATATCTGTTGGTTATGCTTGTGCACGGTGTGCCTATGACTGCCACAAAGCTGAGTCAGCTGTCAGGCAGAGATAAGGCGGACGTATCCAGAGCAATGTCAGATCTATACGACGAAGGCCTGATAATGCAGAGCGGCGGCGGAAAATACAGAGCCAAGATCACCCTCACCGAAAAGGGTATGAAAATAGCAACAGAGCTACACGATAGAGCCAGAAGGATCATTGGCTTTGTAGGAGGCGATATAACGGAGGAGGAGCGCGAGCTGCTTTACCGTATGCTATCGTCGATATCAAAAAATCTCCACGAGCTGAACAGCGGCAGAGCCGACATATTCGCCAAAGGAGACAACACTATTCAGACAAAAGAGGTAATATTATGAAGGATTATATCATTTACACAGACTCATCCTGCGATCTGAGCCGGGAGGAGCTTAGAAAAAGAGGTGTAGGATGTTTGGAGCTGACGTTCCGCTTTGACGGAGAGGCAGAGGAATACGCAAATTACGATATGCCTATCGGAAGCTTCTATCAGAAAATGCGTGAGGGCGGCGTAGCAAAGACTGCCGCAGTAAACTCCGAGGCGTTCAAGACAGCCTTCGAGGAGGCTATCAAGGGCGGTCTTGACGTACTGTACATCGGCTTTTCATCCGGTCTCAGCACCACCTGCAACTCTGCTCGTATTGCCATGACCGAGCTTAAGGAGCAGTACCCTGACGCAAGGCTTATAGTGGTTGATACACTGGCGGCTTCCGCCGGAATCGCTCTGCTTATCGATATGGTCCTTGTCGAGAAGGCTAAGGGCGCTACGATCGAGGAGGCTGCGCAGTTCGCGGAGAATAACAAAATGAAGATCGCCCACAGATTCACCGTGGATGATCTTATATATCTGAAGAGAGGTGGACGGGTAAGCAGCGCGACGGCTATCGTCGGAAATCTTTTGGGAATCAAGCCCATACTCCACGTTGATAATGAGGGACACCTTGTGAGTGTTGGTAAGGTCAGAGGCAGACACGCTTCTCTGGTCTCGCTGGCTGACAAGCTTGGAGAAACGGCAATAGAGGGTACCCGTGTATACATTTCCCACAGCGACTGCTATAACGACGCCGTAAAGCTGGCGGAAATAATTATGTCGAAATACGGCTACGAGGTGCAACTGATAACCGACGTAGGACCCGTTATCGGAGCCCACTCGGGACCGGGTACTATGGCACTATTCTTTGTCGCAAGTGAAAGATAAGCTCTAAGAGGAAGCACTATGTCAAGCAACACAACTAACGTCAATACCCAAAACGTGAAGGAGGCAGACGAAAGCATGGATAAGCCCCTGAATAACGAGAACGAAGAGAATATCAAGCCATCCGAAAACGACAAACGGGCTGAAGAAAAAAAGAAGGCCGAGGAAAAGCGAGAGGCTGATAAAAGGAAGACCGAGGGAAAGAAGAGAGCCGAGAAAAAAAAGAAGGCCGAGGCTAAGAAAAAGGCAGAAGAAAAGAAAAAAGCCGACGCTAAGCGCGCCGCCGACAAAAAGAAGGCGGATGAAGCAAAGAAGAGCGAAAAGAAAAAGGGACTCAGTATAAAAACCATATCCGGTATGCTTTTTGCCAAGATGATGAAGGGCGGAGCGTCAGAGCTGCGCGCCCACGTAGATAAGGTGAACAAGCTTAACGTATTCCCCGTACCGGACGGTGATACCGGTGACAACATGAGCATGACTATAGAGAGCGGTGTCGCGGCTCTGGAATCGGTAGAGAGTGACGATCTTGCCCTCGTTATGAAGGTGGCATCCAAGGGAATGCTGCTGGGAGCACGAGGCAACTCCGGAGTAATCCTATCACAGTTCTTTGCAGGAATCGCAAAGGCTCTCGAGAGCGCAGACGATGCGGACGCATATGCTATGGCAGATGCTCTGCAGGCGGGAGTTGACAGGGCTTATGCATCAGTCGTTACGCCCACCGAGGGTACGATACTTACCGTTGCCCGTGAATCCGTGGATTACGCAAGAAAGAGGCTTACGCCTAAAAGCACTATACGTACTCTCTTTGCGGATCTCGTAAAGGAGATGTACGACGCGGTAGACAGAACCCCCGAGAGACTCGCCGTTCTGAAGGAGGCAGGTGTCGTAGACTCGGGCGGTGCCGGACTCTTTTACATCATTGACGGTCTGAACAGAGTGCTTGGCGGCGAGGAGCCGGCAGATGCTCCCAAATCAGAGAAAAAGAGCGCTCCCGAAAATGATGCGACCGTAGCCTTCGGTCCTGACAGCGAAATGATCTACGGCTACTGCACGGAGGTATTGCTCCAGCTTCAGAACTCAAAATGCAATCCGGACGAATTTGACCTTGATGCACTTAAGAGCTATCTTGGAGAGCTTGGCGACTCTATAGTTGCCTTCAAGACGGATAGCATAGTAAAGCTTCACGTTCATACGCTCACCCCGGAGAAAGTATTGGAATACGGCAGAAGATTCGGCGAGTTTATCAGCGTAAAGATCGAGAACATGTCGCTACAGCACACCTCTCTCGAAAAGGGTGCGCAAAAGCAGGACGCAGACGAAAAAACAGAGGAAAAGCCGGCACCCGTGTCGCAAAAAACGAAAACAAACGGCTTTGTAGCCGTTAGCTCCGGCAGCGGAATATCGGATATCTTCACCGAGCTTGGCACAGATGTTATAGTAGAGGGCGGACAGACCAATAACCCCTCCACGCAGGATTTTCTGGACGCATTTGATAAGGTTGCGGCAGAGAACATTTTCGTGCTTCCTAACAACAGCAATATAGTTATGGCAGCATCTCAGGCCGCTGAGATATACACCAGAAGCAAGGTATACGTCATCCCGGCGAAAACGATAGGAGCAGGCTACGTCGCGCTCTCATCGATCGATCCCGAGTCTCAGAGCCCTGAGGAAATACTTGCAGCATCGGAGGAGGCTATATCCAGAATCAACTCAGCATATATTTCCCCCTCCGTCAGAGATACCGATATGAACGGTATTCACGTAAGTGAGGGTGATACCATTGGTGTTATAAACAAGGATCTGGTAGTATCTATGCCCGATCGCGCCGAGGCAACCAAGGAGCTTATCTCGAAGCTCTTATCCGGCGGTGATAAATTTATGCTCACCGTATTTACAGGCGCAGATGCTCCCGAGGACGAGTGTGTCCTCATGGAGAGCTACGTCAAGGAAAGCTTCCCCGAGGTAGAGTGCTACTTCCTCGTCGGCAATCAGGAAATATATCCTTACATCTTCGTTGCGGAATAAGATCTCTGCTTTTTATTTTGGTATAGGCAAGTCTTAAATAGTTTAGAAATATGTATCTAATTTTGAGAGCTCGATAACGTATCGAGCTCTTTTCTTTTTTAGCACCTTCCGTGAGTGTCTCAACTATTTGTTGCGAATGACATTCAACGTTTGGTTGGTTACATTTTTCAGGCAAATTCAGTAGAATATTATTAAAGACCGTTAAAGCGGCAAATAATCAGGAGTTCTTTATGACGTTAGGTGAAAAAATTTCTTATCTGAGAACCGAAAGCAAAATGAGTCAGGAGAATCTTGCAGAAAAGCTTTCGGTATCGAGACAATCGGTATCAAAATGGGAGAGAGGAGACTCAGTCCCCGGAATCGAAAGAATAATCGCGTTAGCAAACCTATTCTGTATTGGTGTTGATGCTCTTATCTCTGAAGATTACAGAACAATTAAAAAATGCAGAGTTGCTATGACAAATTATAAATCCGAGAGAGAAAACAAATACTTTGGCACCGACGGCTTCAGAGGAGAGGCGGGGGTAACCCTAACATCAGAGCAGGCATACAGGATAGGCAGATTTCTCGGCTGGTATTTCTCAAGCGGCAAAAAAGACGGGACGAGGGCAAGAATAGCAGTAGGCAAGGATACGAGACGCTCCTCTTATATGCTGGAGTATTCAATAATTGCGGGAATAACGGCATCGGGTGCTGACGTGTATATGCTCCACGTTATAACCACTCCGGGAGTATCCTACGTTACGAAGGGCGACGGATTTGACTGCGGAATAATGATCACCGCCTCGCATAACCCGTACTACGATAACGGCATAAAGCTGATAAGCTCAGACGGTGAGAAAATAGGTGACGGCATCACCGCAATGATAGAGGCATACTTAGACGGGGATCTCTCGGAGCTTGGTATAAGCGGAAGCGACCTTCCCTACGCGGTCGGTGAAAATATAGGCGGTATAACGGATTACACGACCGGAAGAAACAGATATATAGGTTATCTTATCTCTCTTGCGTCACATTCATTTCGAGGTCTGCGTATAGGACTTGATCTGGCAAACGGAGCATCATGGTTAATCGCGCGAAGCGTATTCGAGGCGCTGGGTGCAGAGCTATACGTTACCGGATGCGAGCCAAACGGAGTGAATATAAACAAGGGTGTCGGATCTACCTGTATTGATAATCTCGTCTCGCTCGTGAAGGCACAGGGACTGGATCTTGGTTTTGCATTTGACGGTGACGGTGACAGATGTATTGCGGTAGATTCGGTAGGTCAGGTCATAGACGGTGACGGAATACTTTATATACTCGCGCGAAGGCTGAAAACGAAGGCTTCTCTTGAGGGTAACAGGATCGCCGTAACGGTAATGTCCAATTCCGGACTGCTCGAGGCGCTTCGAGAAATGGACATAGGCTACGAGATAACGCCCGTCGGTGACAGGTTCGTTTATGACAGAATGCAGAAGCTGGGCTTAGCTCTGGGAGGGGAGACGTCAGGTCACGTAATAATAAGAAAATACGCTACCACCGGAGACGGTCTGCTGACAGCGTTGATGCTCACGGAGGAAATTCTGGACCGACGGGAATCTCTGTCTGAGCTCACGAGGTATCTTAATATCTATCCTCAGCTCACCGAAAATCTCAGAGTCAACGACAGGGATGCCGTAATTAACGATAAGAGGATTATTGAGGCAGCAAACAGAATACGCTCAGAGCTTGGAGACAAGGGTAAGCTGCTGATAAGAAAAAGCGGCACCGAGCCGCTGATACGAATCACTTTGGAATGTGAGGATAAGGCAAAGTGCTCCGAATATCTCGGAGAGCTCACAAAAATCATTGACGAGAGGGGATATTGGAAAAATGACTGAGCGGGACATTATGAACGAAGAGCTTTTCAGATATGTTCCCGCAGAGCTTTCAGAGCTGTTTTCACGGTCGGTTTATTCATACAAGATCGTCAGAGATCTCAGGGATTATCTTACTCATTTAAAGCCAGGCGGCGATTGCGAGGAGGTCGAACAGGGTGTATGGATATCACGAAGCGCAAAGGTTGCAAGCACAGCAATAATATATCCGCCCGCTATAATATGCGAGGGTGCGGAGATAAGGCATTGTGCATATATAAGAGGCTCTGTATACATTGGAAGAGGCGCTGTGGCGGGCAATTCCACAGAGTTAAAGAACGCAGTTCTGCTCGACGATGCTAAAGCGCCGCATTTCAATTACGTTGGAGATTCAGTGCTTGGCAAGGGCGCTCATATGGGAGCGGGCGCGATCACTTCGAATCTGAAAAGCACCGGCGGCGAGGTAATAATACGCGCGGTGGAAGACATACGCACAGGCACAAGAAAGCTCGGCGCTATGATCGGCGATGGCGCAGAGATAGGATGCGGTACGGTGCTGAATCCGGGCACGGTTATCGGTCGCGAGAGCATAGTGTATCCCCTTCTGTCTGTGAGAGGAACGGTTGCTCCATACTCTATTATGAAAGATAAGGACACGGTTGTTCGACGCAGAGATTGCATCTGACGCTGCAAAATAATTAAAACCGCATAACAAAAAGCAACATCAAACGGCGATACAGCCGATTGGTGTTGCTTGATTTTTAGGCGTTTTGACTACAGTTATTTACATTATGAACGTTTTACCGTTTTTTGTTTCTCTTTCAAGCTAAAGTATTTACGTAAAAACAAACAAGAAATATTATTTTGCGCTCTTATACTTATCAGACTCGATATAGTAGGTTGCCTCGCTGTCTGCCGTTGAGAGAGCAAATGCAAGAGGAAACATCTCGAATGCGGCGGAAACGTTTCTCTCGTCCTCCGTAGAGGAATAACCCATATGGTATCTGATAGCAAACGCCTCTTCTCTGGTAAGCTTCATATAGCCCGTGATTATATATACACTCTTCTCGCCATGACCGTAGGGAAGCTTATCGTCATACTCAAAGCTATCGACTCTCTGCCAAGCGCCCTTCTCGTCCTTAACGTTTCTGAATCCCTTCTTGTATACGTTTACCTTGCAAAGATCGTGAAGAAGAGATACTATCGCAATACTCTCGTCCGAATAATCAAAGCCGTACGTCTCTTTCGCTCTTTTGCTGTCCAGGTAACCCTTCAGCGCCTCATAGACGTTTACGGAGTGAGTAACGAGACCGCCTACCTCAGACAGATGAAATCTGGCGCTTGCGGGAGCGGTGAAAAAATCAGACTGGGGAGAGAGCAGATACTCGAGAAGCTTATCAGCGCCCTCGCGCTTTATGTTATCCTTATATATCTTTATAAACTTTTCTGCTGATGTCATATTAATAACTCCTTATTTTTTAGTTTTATGTTAACGGTATACAGTACTGTTTAAAGCAATCTACGGTAGAAAAGAATAAATACGCTTCTAAACGAACACGGTGCTACGCGCTTCAATCCATAAATAGAGCCGCGGCGCCGAGAATTCCGGCGCTGTTTTCAAGCTCGGCGATCACAATGTCAACCTTAGGACCCCGATTGCCCGCGTATATCTCGCGATTAACGAAATTCCTGAGCGGTACTGTAAGAGCATCGCCCTGAGCGCATACTCCGCCGCCGAGAATAACAGCCTCAGGTCTGAAAACGTTTGCAATATTCGTAATACCTACTCCCAGATTTTCAATATAGCCGTCCACTACGTCGCGGGCATATTTATCAGAGTCGTAGTAATCAAATGCCGTTTTGCCGTTCACCTTATCCGTGGACCCAAGTTCCCACATTTTACTGTCGGGATGGGCATTCATTGCCCTGACGGTATCACGGATTATTGCGGTCGCGGACGCATAGGTCTCAAGACAGCCTCTTCTTCCGCAGGTACAAATCTCACCACCGTGGTGAATAACCGAATGTCCAAGCTCAGCGCCCGCGGAGCGATTGCCCTCGTAAAGCCTGCCGTCCAGAACTATACCGCCTCCGACTCCCGTACCGAGAGTGAGCATAACCGTGTTCTTATATTTTTTTCCACCGCCAAACCTGGCTTCTCCAAGAGCTGCCACATTAGCGTCGTTTGCAATTTTCACGGGAAGTGACGTGAGCCTCTCTACCTCGCTCGATATGGAGAAATTCTCCCAACCGAAGTTATTGGAGAAGACGACCTCGCCCTTCTCGCTGTCGATCATACCGGGAACGCCTATGCCGATTCCCACGATATCTGATATATTTAATGTGGTTTTTGCCAATAGTTGTTTACATAACGTACTGATATTTGATGTGACACGGGATGATCCGCCGTCGCGTTCTGTCGGTATTTTATCAGCAACTATTACGTTGCCCAAATCGTCAACGACACCGCCCTTGATAAATGTTCCGCCAAGATCTATACCTAGATAATATTTTCTGACGCTTGCGAGAAGCACTGTCATATCCCCCTTTAATTCTACTCCCTTCTCCTTTGCGGAAACGAATACGCTATCACCCTGCGTGAGTTCCGTTCCACCTACTTCACCCTTTCCGGATAAGCAGATCGCGGCTAAGAACGAGTTGCCCGTGCGAACAAGTTCCTCTCCCCTTATCTCTCTCTTTTCAACCGAGAAATACTTACTCGCTCCGATTACTCCGCTCTCGCGGCTTGCCGGAACAAAGCGAGACAAATCCGACACGGAGAGCGCCTTATCTACGTGAAGCTGTCTCGGATTTCCATCCTTGTCTCTCCTGCCGTAATCATAGACGCGGTAGGTGATATTACTGTTTTGCTGTATCTCGCAGATCAGGCAGCCCTTGCCGATGGCGTGTACTGTTCCCGCAGGAATAAAATAGCACTCCCCTGCCCTGACCTCTACGAAATTCAGAAGCTCCGTCAGATTGCCCGTTTCGATAGCCGCCTTGTACTCCTCCAAGGTTACGTCACGATTAAAGCCGAGGTAAATACCTGCGCCCTCTGCAGCCTCTACGATATACCACATTTCAGTCTTGCCGTATGAATTCTCATACCTTTGAGCATACTCGTCAGAGGGATGCACCTGCACGGAGAGATCACCCTCGGCATCAATGAATTTTATCAGCATTGGGAAATCGAAAAATGCCGATACGTTTGCTCCGATATCTTCAGCCGTTACCGAATCCGCAAGAAGCGCTCCGTTTGAGAGAGCCGTAGGTCCGTCCTTATGGAATGACAGCTCCCAGCTTTCAGCGCACGGCAGCTTATCCGTTTTTTTGCCGTATTTATCTATAAGTTTTCTTCCGCCCCAGATATAATCCTTGCAAACGGGGTATAGCTTTTCTGTTTTCATACGCTCTCCTTTTTAAAAACATGAAACGTTTAGGACTATTTGCAGCAATATGGCTACCGTCAGAACGTCTTTGTAAAATTTTGATACCATTTTATAGTGGGTGCAAATTTAAGAGTTATGGGTGCATTTCCGTAATAGGTCTTGTACCCATTTAAATTCAGTTAAATGTCTTATTATAAAAACCTGAGGCGTCTACTTCAAAAAGAAATTGACGATTATAATGATGAGAGTAGTTTTACTTCTTTATTAGTTCCTTTTGCATAAAATGTTATTTCAGAAAGCTACCATCCTTTAATTTGTAAGCGTTAGGACGTTCTCCATCAATCTTAAATCCGAATTTTTCATAAAGAGTTCGTGCGCGATCATTTCCTCCCACAAATTCAAGCTCAATGATTTCTATCTCCGGTCCGGCTTCTACCACGGATATAAGCTCCGCGAACATGGCGGACCCAATTCCGAGATTCCAATACTCTTTTAGAATTGCGATTGCAACAGTTGCGCGGTGTGAGGTTTTTATATCACTGCTAAATTTATCCCGCAGTTTACAATTATTTCTCCATCAATATAACACGTTATGGACAATAAATTTTGAGAATCCCTACGACTCCTTATCCTCTTTTCTTCACTCTCGACAGTTGCATCATCCCACTCTTCGGGGTATCGCGCGAGAAAATAAGTTTCGCTGCAGGATTTCCTTATGTAAAACAACATTTTTTCGGCATCTTCAACACACGGGCTTTTTAATATGGCTATTCTACCGTCTTTTAATGTTATTTGTTTCTCTTCAAATATCATACTGCAACTTCTTTTACTTATTAGTTTTGTTTTAGTATAGCATATTTCTATTCATAATTCAAGAAAAAGAGAAAAACATCCCTTTTTGGCAATAAAAAAGCCATAATACCGATACTCTTCGTATCAATATTATGGTTTCTTTATGGTGCGGGAGACGGGACTTGAACCCGTACGTAAAAACACACGCCCCTCAAACGTGCGCGTCTGCCGATTCCGCCACTCCCGCGGACGCTATACCATTATACTACAACGTTTTTGGTTTGTCAAGAGGTTTTTGAAAAATATTTTTTCTTTTACGTTTGACGCCTTGTCCTAAGCAAAAATAGCGGTTGTGCAACGTTATTTCACTTGAGCTCAAGAGCATATTTCGTTTTGGGCACCTGCTTTATCTAATATGACCGAAGCTTATCCTCCTCTATTCTGATCAAGCTATTTGTATTCATAATTTAGACACAGTCTAATATTTTTGGACTCATTCTAATTAATTTTAAAATAATTGCCGCATATTGTGAACTTTTTGTTAACAAGGTTGGTTTCGCCTTGCTTTTACTATAAATAAATGCTACAATTCAAGTTGACAGCAATGCTTTTGATCTCACTTTGCCGACGGTTTCCGCCGTCGGCTTAATATTTTCACGAGCGCGCGCTGAAACAAAAAATACTTTTAATAATATATTCCAAAAGGAGAAAAAACATGAAAAACAGATTTCTGACAGTGCTTCTCGCGTTGATCATGTGCTGCTCTATGCTGGTTATGACTGCATGTGGCGGCACCGGTGGATCGAGCGGCGAGTCCGGCGGTGAATCCGGTGGTGAATCCGGCGGTGAGTCCGGCGGTGAGTCCGGCGGTGAGTCCGGCGGTGAGTCCGGCGGTGAGTCCGGCGGTGAGTCTGATAAGCCCGGCGAGGGTGGCTCCGACGCACCTGAGTTGATTCCCGGCTATCACCTCTCTATTGTCAGCGTGACAATAGCTACTGATTTTGAAACAGAGCTTTCACTCTCTGAGTACCTCGACAGCGTTGGACTTCACGTTCTTTTCGTTAAGGAAGACGGAAGCAGTGATATAATTCACATCAGAGAAACGACGCCTTCAGGCAACGTTGACTTCTCTACCCCCGGTAGCTATGACATTCAGTTTATTTACACCGATGCTGACGGAATTGAACACGCTCTTGACTTCACCTTCGTGATAGTTGCAGGCGAGGGTGGCTCCGGCGAGGGCGGAAATGAAGGCGGCAACGTTGGCGGCGGAGATCCTGATAAGCCCGGCGAGGGCGGCGGTGAAGGCGGCGGCAGCGGTACTACCGACCCTACAATTCCCGAAGAGCTTAAAACCGAGCTTCTCGCATCATTTGACGAGGAGATAGCAATCATTCTCGGTGACCATCCCGTTACTGATGAAATAAACGCAAATTACCAGCAGATCGTCAAGGAGCTCTTTGCAGCAGACTCCTCTGAGGCGCTTAATGCCTGGGGTAAGATGGCTGAAGAGCATCTCGCTATGCTCAGAGAGTACGTAGAGAGTCTTGGCGGCGGTGAAGGCGGCGACGGTCCCGAGCAGCCCGGCGGCGATAGCGATGAGTCCGTAAGCGACGAGCCTATTGTGGCTGAGACTTACAAGTTCGCAGACGATACCGGCATTTTCCTTTCCGTTATTGTAAACGACGGTAGAGAGTCCGCTATACTGTCTATGCTCGTTCAAGGCGAGGAGTATGAAATGCCTGTAAAGCTTTATCAGGCTGACGGTTGCTACGTTGTGGACGTAGATACTCCGAAATTCGCTATCGTATTTGACAACGAGTCGAAAACCGCTTCATTCTACAAGTCTGACGATGGCATCAGCCTGAAGTATCACTACAATCCTTACGACGACACAGTTATGGACTTTGAGATCTACGGTGATTACGTAGGTGCGGGCAACTACTTCTGCGCGTACGTCGCAACAGTAGAGGGCGTTTACGTTAAGTGCGCTATTCAGGTTTATCTGGACCTCGAAAACAAGCTACTCAGCGCAGGTGAATCTGCGGAATTCTTCATTTCCGAGGACGGCTATACTCTCACTACCGGCAGCGGCGGTGATAAGGAAGAGCCCGATCAGGACGAGGAGATCGTAACCGACGAGATCAAAGAAGAGATTCTTGCCGATTTCGCAGAAGAGGTTTACGAGATCCTCGGCGACACCCCATTGACCGGTGAGCTTAATGAAAGATACAATGATCTCGTAGTTCAGCTTAAAAAGCTGGAATACTACAGCGAGCTTGAGAAGTGGGTTTACGAGGCGGAGTATTATTTCGAGGATCTGTTTGCGTATGTTAAGTCAATGGGTGGCGAGCCCGGCGGTGATGAAAACGCCGAGAAGGAGCTTCAGGCTCTTATAGCAGCCACTCTTGAAAAGATGGCGGCAGACTGGGAAAAGGCTGTCAATCAGTATGGTTATGAATTTGCTAATCGCTTCATAGACGGCTATAACCGCAACTGCGATCTTATTAAATCCGCAACGGTTGAAGAAAACTATATAGACTATCACTATTATCTGTTCACACTTTGGCTCAGCCAATGTATCGAGGCATTTGCGAACGATGACAAGACTATCGTTAACTCAGACATGATCGGCAATACCGATATTAACGTTCCGGTAGGCACCACCTATGAGGAAGTGCTGGAGTTTATTTACGAATCTATTCAGGTACAGCTTAGCCTCGCTAACGGCGAGATCGTCTACGACACTCTCCGTAATTCAGAGATTGATAAGACTGATTTCCCCGATATTCTAGATACAGTGGGCGAGTATTATTACATAACCTTCTACTATGTAAACGGCGATTATTCCACTTGGTTCTACATCTACGTCGACGTAGTACCCGGCGGCGAAGATTCCAAGCTTCTATACAGCCTTGAAGCTAAGGAAAACGATCTGATATTCGAGATCTGCCGTATAGACATCTACGATAACGGCTACGCATTGGTTTACGACGGATACGACGACAGCTATGCTTGTGAGTTATCGTTCTGTGGCGACAACGTTTTCCGTATCAATCTGTACGGCGCTGAGGTTTATTACGCGTTTGACACAGAGAATGGATATTTCTTCAATTACATCCCCTCTGACAAGATTTTCGCTGAATTTATCTGTGTTGAAGAAGAAATAACCATGGCATTCCTTGGCGAGTACACAGGCGCAGGCACGTACTATGTTTATTACGGTCAGCTCTGCTCAATAGAGGATGAAAACGGCGAATACATTGACGTATACGGATACTTAACCGTCTCAATGTATATCGATATGGATAGTCACTACGTGGAGTTTTCCGGTGTAGGTGAATTCTATTTTGACGATAACAACGAAATATCCCAGGCAATAAACGATGAAGATCGAGAGTCTTATCTCAATTGGATGAACTCGGAATGGGAAGATTTTTCCAATTATTACGACGTTTCTGAATATCAGGACGCATTCGACGAGCTGATTACCGCTATGGAAAAGGCTCTTACATATTCAGAGGCGGACGCTATATACGAGGAGCTGGATGCTCTGATAGAGGAGATCCGCGGCATATCCTCCGATGTTATATCGAATCATCTCGAAACTATCTCCAAGATATACTATTCCTATTATTCTTCCTACGGTGATGAATTTGCCAACCTCTACGGCTATATTTACGATGAATACGTGGAAATGATCAAGCTCTCCACATCTGATGAAGAAGCACGAAATCACGTCGAGAAATTCAGAATTGAGATACAAAAAGCAGCCGATGAGTTTAGCTCCGAGGGCGGCGAGTCCGGCGGCGGAGACATTGAGCTTCTGGCAACCTACAAGGCAGCAGAATACGATTACGTCTTCGAAATTGAGGGCTTCGAGCTGTATAACAACGGCGTTGCTTACGCTTTGAGCAACTATTATTACGAATCTCTTCACTACTTCATGGATGGAGACCTTCTGGCAGTTTGTCTGGATGACGTTTACGTATACTTCCTTGTCGATAAGGAAGCCATGACGTATACTATGTATCAACCTGCGGGCGAAATTATAGGAGAGTACGAGTCCGGAGATGACGATATATACGTTACAATCTACGGCGAGCTTGCAGGTGCGGACTATTACTTTGCAACCCACACTGCACCGTATGATATCTATGACTCGGACGACAATTACGTTGAAACCGTATACTGTACGTTAGCTGTAAAGGTATATCTCGATCCCGAGGCTATGATATTCACCGTTGGTGACGGCGCGTCTTATCTCATAGATGAGGAAAATTACTTCTACCTTCTTCTCACCGAGGAAGAAAGACAGATCTTCCTTGAAGGTATTGAGGAAATGTGGGAATCGGTACAGGGCATCTATGACCTTTCCGAATACGAGGCAAAATATAACGCTAACCACAGTAACCTGCTTACTACGCAGCTCTACTGGGAGGCGTATGAGGCTTACTACAAGGTTGAGTTCCTCATAAAGCAGATCAAGGAAAACGCACCGGTAATTGGCGGTGGAGAAAGCAGCGAGCTGCAGAACCATATTAACAACGTGACCGAATCTATCACCTACACCTACAAGGATTATCTTGACAGATACGGCGAAGAATTTAAAAAGGCATACGGTGATCAGATCGTTTCGTACGTTGAGATGATCCAGAATGCCAAAACCGTTAAAGAGGTTAACGAATATGCTTCCATGATTATGGAGCTGTTCAACGAGGCAGATGAAAAGCTTTCCGAATCCGGAGTATACGTTACATCTGTTTACATACCCGTTGATACAATTTACGTAATCGAGGGCTCATCTGCCGCGACGGTAATCAAGGCGATCGTACAAAACTGCTATGCAGAGGTAGAATACAGCAACGGTCACTCCGTTACCGTGTATCTCACTACCGATATGATATGGTCCGATAATATCGACGCATCCGCGCCCGGATACTTCGAGGTTTACATTAAGTACAGCTACGACGACGGCAATTACTATGCAGAGGGCGGCTTTACCGTTTACGTATACGTAGAGCCGGATATGGATAAGGCTACGGTTATCGGTACGTATTCCATGAACGATGACTTTGTCATCAGCAGCGTAGTCCTCTATGACAACGGATACGCTATGATATACAACAATTATGATGAGTATCTGTTAGGCAAGTATATCGAGCACGACGACTTCTACAGCTTTGATTTTGACGGTGTAGAGCTGGCACTGGTTCTTAACGAAAACGGAACTGCAGATTACTATCTCCCCGAGGGAGACAGCTTTATCACTATTAAGCTTGCTCCTATGACCTTCACCTTCTACGGCGAATACACCGGCCCTGGTGAATACGTTGCGGCTTATACCGTTACCGGAGCACCTGCTGAGGACGGCAGCATTTTATCCTTCACTATGAGTATAATTGCTTATATTGATATGGAACAGGGCATACTCCGCTTTGCAGAAATGACCTTAAGCTTTGACGAGAACGGTGAAGTTACAGGCGGCATAGGCGGCGGTAGCGAGGATGACGAAAACGGCGACGGTGAAGGCGGCAATACGGATGCCCCCGATCTTGAAGAACTGCTTGAGTCGTTTGAGTTTGAGGACAAAAAGCATCCTCTCGGATTCTCCTCTATTGAGTTCTATTCATCAGGCTACGCAGTCATATACTACACAGATAACACTACCTCTATTCTCGAGTGGGAAGCGTATGAATATTACGTTACTCTTTCTTACGAGGGTATGATGCTTCTCATATCCTTCAACGAGAATGGCAATGCGTACTACTATATGCCCGCAGATGATGAGTTCTTCACTGTTTCGGGCTACGGAATAACTATTTCTATTCACGGTCAATACACCGGCGCGAATACTTATGAGGCAATATTCACAGCGCCCGCTGAAGACGGAACGGATGCATTCGCAAGCGTCGGTACCCTGGTATACTTTGATAAAGAAAGCGGATATATTGATATTAACGGCTTGCTCATTTACTTTGACAGTAAAGGAAATATAACCAACGTTACCGAAAATGCCTGAGGGCGGCGGCTCAAGCACTCCTGACTAAGACGATAAAGTAACCGTTTATGTTCCCAAGGCTATACATTACGTTACCGTAAACACAACTCCCGATGATGTCGTAAGCCTCATCGCCGAAAACTGTTACGCTATCATACGGTACGGAAACGGCGCCGAGGAAACTGTGATCATAACCGAGGAGATGATAAGAACCGACAGTATTGATACGTCGGCTATAGGCTCATTTGAGGTTTACATTGATTTAAATAACGGTTATGAAATTTCCGTAATCGTATACGTTACTGCCGAGATCAACGAGGAGGACATAATAGGCACGTTCTGCTATAACGGTGAAAACTTCCTCGGTATCAGAGACATCGTTATGTATAAGAACGGATACGCAAAATTATCCACCTTTGCAGATGATGCGATCGTCGAGTACGTAGAATATGACGAGTATTATGCATTCGACATTGACGGAGCATACGTAGTTCTGGTTCTTAACGAGGACGGCACCGCGAAAAACTACGTTCCTGACCAAGAGCGCATCATCACACTCTACGGTGATTATGAGACGATAGAAGTGTTTGGAAACTACGGTGAAGCGGGATACTACGTAGCTTTGTATCATATGTCTCTACCTATGGAAGACGGCTCCCTTATTGATGGAGCTCTCTCGGTAATCGTATATCTCGATCTGGATAATCGCGTTGCAACACTTGCAACTCAAGAGATGCATTTCGATGAGGAAGGCTACATATTCAGCTACAGTCCCCTCCCCGAAGACAATCTGAACAATTAAATATAAAAGCTTCTGATCAATGTAGAAACAACATTCGACAGTATGTACAAAATGTACGGTGAAGAGTTCTATATTGCGTATTTTGACAACTATAGTAAGTATTTTGATGCTATAAAGAACTCCACAAGCCTTGATGAAGTATACGCATTCTACGATAAACTCAACTATCTTTTCGAGGAAGCCAATAGTAAATTTGAAGAAAACGGCGATGGCGGATATGACGACAGTCCGTGTGTTGATCAAATTGATATCAGCTCTCGCGATTGGAGAATTCTCGAGGGCGCGAGCTTTGATGATTTCCTCAACGAGTTACTTAACACCGCGTATTTCATCGTTTTTTATACCGACGGAAGCGCCTCAGGCGAAGGCAGCTACGAAGTGACCCTGAATCCCTCAGAGTCCGAGGGTGACGGTATCGAATACAAGGAGTATAACGGCAGTCTTTCGGAGGGCGGCAATTACACCTACGTTACTATCACTCCCGCAGCATAAAGCTTTGAAAACAGGACGGTGATCATAAAATACGTCCGATTCATAAATACGGCGGTGCAGGTCCGGTAAGGGCTTGTGCCGCCCTGATTTTTTCTTGGTTTCAAGTCCCTTGCATTTTTCATAATTTAGACACGTTCTAATAATTTTAGAACCATTCTATTATTTTTTAGATATTTACTAAAATGAACCAAAATATTTGTGAACTTTTTGTGAATAAAAATATTTTTATGTTGCTTTTGTAAATATAAAGTGCTACAATTCATAATGGTAACGAAATTACCATATTTTACTTTCAGCCGACGGTTTCCGCCGTCGGTTGATTTTTTGCGGAAAGCGTTTTCGCATAACTAAGCTTTTTACTAACGAAAAAATTAAAAACCCAAAAGGAGAAAAATCATGAAAAACAGATTTCTGACAGCGCTTCTCGCGTTGATCATGTGCTGCTCTATGCTAGTGCTTACAGCATGTGGCGGTGCAGGTGGCGGCTCTCAGGGCGGCTCAGGTGAGCAGGGCGGCTCAGGCGAGCAGGGCGGCTCAGGCGAGAGCGGCGACGAGGATCTCTTCGCTGTCGTTTATGCGGCGTACACTGCGTACACAGCTAAGACAGGCGAGGAAACTCTCTCTTATGAAGAGTGGCTTGAAAGCATCCGCGGCGCAGCGGGCGCTAACGGTATCACTCCCCACATAGGAATTAACGGTAACTGGTTTATCGGTGACACCGATACCGGATTCAGCGCCATCGGTGCTGACGGTAAGCCCGGTGCAGACGGTAAGCCCGGCGCAGACGGTATAACTCCTATGTTCAAGCTCGAAGGCAACGATCTCTACGTTTCCTACGACAAGGGCGAAAACTACGAATTGCTCGGTACTCTCTCCGGCAGTGAGGGCGGTTCCGGTGAACAAGGTCCCGAGGGTCCTCAGGGTCCCGCAGGCGAGAACGGTCAGGACGGTATTACTCCCGAATTTAAGCTTGAGAACGGTGAGCTCTTCGTTTCCTACGACAAGGGCGAAAGCTGGACCTCTCTTGGTAACATAGCCGGTGAGCAGGGTCCCGCAGGTGCTGACGGCAAGCCCGGCGAGCAGGGTCCCGCAGGTGCTGACGGCAAGCCCGGTGAGCAGGGTCCCGCAGGTGCTGACGGCAAGCCCGGCGAACAGGGTCCCGCAGGTGCTGACGGCAAGCCCGGCGAACAGGGTCCCGCAGGTGAGAGCGGCGTTGGTATTGACGATATCACATCCGAGATTGTATTTGAGGATGATACTGCTTACATAGTATTTACATTCTATATGTCTGACGGTAGCATTAAAACTACCAGAGTTGCAATCGGTGGCGGCAGCGACGAGCCCGACGTTCCGGATGTTCCCGTTTGCGAACATCGCGACGAGGATGACAACGGTCTTTGCGATCGCTGCGGCGAGGCATTTGATGACGGCACAGATATGCCCCCCATTCACACAAGCATTTCCGACATTCTTGCGATGGTAGAATGGTACTCAAAGGGTGAATTTTCTATTGCAAAATATCAGATTCGCGGTACCATTATTAATATTACAAACGATATTTACGGTAATATGTACGTAGAGGATGAGTACGGTGACGTGCTATACATCTACGGCGTATACAGCATTGACGGCGTAAGATATGACGGACTCGACGTTAAGCCTCAGGTAGGAGATACCGTTGAGCTTGCAGGTGTCGTTGGAATGTATAACGAGGCTCAGATGAAGAATGCGGTTATTCTTGATCATCAGCCCGAGGATCCCGTAGAGGTATACATTGAGGCATGTAAACTCACGAAGGGCTACCTCAAGATTCCTGTCGGTTTAGCATTTGAGGGTAGCTTGAGTGAATACCTCGCATCTCAGGGCGTTGAGATTGTGGTTACCTGGTCTAACGGTACCACCCAGCACGTTACCGTCGGTGAAGCTTACGTTGACGGTTACGTTGACTTGGGGACTCCCGGAAAATATACCGTAAACCTCGTATACACCGTATATGATGCTGAGGGTATATCTACAGATTACTATATGTCCTTCACCTTCGAGATCTATGATAACGGAGAATCCGGTGATCCTTCAGAGTTCGAAGCCTTCGTCGCTGCTCAACTCGAATATATCAGCTCTAAGTTCGATGACTACTGCAACTATTACGGTGAACAGTTCTACGAATTAGCATTAAATGTCTACAACCAAACCGTTAACAGAATAAATATGTTCGTCTCTAACGGAAGTGAGGACTATGCCGAGGTTGAGGCATGCGTTAATACACTTATGGATGAGTTTGGACGCATTGTCGAAGAGCTTATTGGTACCCCAAGTATCCCCGACGGATACCATGAATATAAAACCGATAGCGATTTCTTCGCTTCCTATGGTATCAGCTCCATACTCATCTCTGATAATGCGCTTATGTACATGTACACCAGCGGTGAATTCAGCGATATCTACTCATTTGATCGTGTATACGAGTTTGACGGCGTTATTATGACTCAATTCAAGGGTCAGGTTCCCATGCTCTTCGAGCTTTATCCTGAAGAGTCCCGCATAAATCACTTCGATCCCCGTAATTACGGCTATAGCACCATCGTATACTGCTACATGACTCAGTACGGCCCCGACGGCGAGGAATTCAAAAGCGAGCTCTACGTTACCGACTGTTACGTTAACGGTGAGAACGTTACCGTAGGATACGGTCCTTGCGGAAATGGCAGCAACTTCATGTACGATTATCAGACGATCCTTACCGTTTATGATATCGAAAGAAACGTGCTCAACTACATGGGTATGAGCTTCCAGATTAACGCTGACGGCTCTCTTACCCCTGACATGGGCGGCGATGTACCCGACGATATCGAATCCTACAGAAACGAAGTTCTCGATCAATTAAGCAATATATTCAACGATTTCACTAACAAGCTTGGTACAGACTTCTACTACAAGGCAGAGGCTTATTACCGTGAAGCATGGGATAACATCAGCATCGCCCAGAGCTTTGAGGAAATCGACTATTACTATAATTATTGCGTTGAGATGTTCAAGGAGATCGCAAGCAATATGGGCGACCAGCCCGGCGACGTATGGATCGATTACATAGAGATAACTCCCTATGAGGATCTCCAGATTCCCGTAGGCTCCAATCTCGATATGGTTTACGATTATATTGTGAACAACCGTGTAATTACGGTTTACTACTCCGATGGAACCTATGAGAACCTTCCTATAACTCACGATATGCTCTACGTATACGATCACGTTCCTTACGTTTTTGAGAACGCAGGTGAATACTACAACGTTAACGTAAGAATTGAGCTTGACGGATACTATGGCGAGCATTCCATATACTTCGACATCGTATACAATATGGAAGATGCGGAATTTATCAGATCCTACAAATCAGGTCCCGAATCCGTGATCTGGGCCGTTGAGCTTTACAGCAACGGAATTGCAAAAGCTTATATTGACGATTACGTCGAGTATCTTGAGTACTACTTCTTTGCTGATGACGTTCTCGTTTTAAATTACGACGGCGTTGACGTTTACTTTGGCTTAGAAAACGAAAGCAGCAAAATGTCACTCTATTCTCCCGGTGATTTCATCGGCGAGTACAGCTTAACCATTGACGGTGAGCTTGAGCTTACGATCCGTGTATACGGCGACGCAAACGTAGCAGGTGACGTATTCGTACACTTCGGTCAGGAGTATCGTAACTACGAAACCGAAGAAGTTTTGATTAAGTATCTCTCTATCGTAATGTACTTTGATCCAGAGACTATGACTCTCGATTGCCCCGCTCTCGAATTCACCTTAGCAATCGTTGACGGCAACCTTGATGTACTGATTCCCGAGGAAATGTTGGCCGGTTATATCGAGATGTTGCAGCAGTCCTGGAAAGAGCTTTCAAAGTACTATGACTTGACCCCCTACGAGGCAGAGTACTATTCCATTATGAACGCAATGCAGAGCGTTCCATATATCTCTGAATTCTACTATCTCACAGAGGAGCTTTCAGATCTCTTCGATCATATTTCCGAAAACGCTTCCCCCTCTAATGAGTTCGAAGATTACAAAAATTCCTTGCTCTTGGATATAGACGAAAAATATAGCGAATACGAGAAAATGTACGGTGACGAATTCACCAGAATGTACAAGGATCGTATCTATAGGTGTTACGAAGATATCATAAATGCGACAAGCTACAGAACGTTAGAGTTGAACGTTGAAGAGCTGAGACTAATCTTTGATGAGGTTGATCAGTATTTCAACGGTGGCTGGGATAACCCCGGTGATATCTACATAAACAACGTATTAATTTACAATCCTACGGTTTACGTTGAAAGCGGCGTAAGCAGCGACTTTGTCGTTGACTTTATTTCCAATAACTATTACGTTGAAGTCCAGTTCAGCGACGGCTATTTTGTACGTGTTTACCCTGCAAACGTAGATCTCTACGGTAATTACGGAGAAATTTATAATAGCTTTAACGCTGAAGTACACTTCGTATATGACGACGGTATTCATTTCTACTCTGATCACATTAATGCGTACATAGAGGTCAATATCGACAAGCCCTCTGAAGGCGACCTTATCGGAGCATATATCTTCAAAGACCGCGAGCACTCTCTGGGATTTGACCAGATTGAGCTTTACGTAAACGGCATAGCATATATCTACTCCGTGCACGGTGATTTCGTCAACGCTTCTTATTACTATTACGAGGAGCTTGGATGCTACGTAGTAACCATTATGGGAATCGATTTCCTGATCAGCTGCGACGAGAGCGGCGCTGATTACTTCGTTCCCGATTATGAGCCCACGATCTTCGTATCCAACCCTGATCTTATTCCCATTTCCTTTGCAATTTACGCACCTAACTACAACGGTGCAGGCGCATATCCCGTTGTTTACTTCGCTCCCGCAGAATACCGCGAGGGTGATGACCATGTCGGCGTTATTACTTTCGTTGACCTTGATAACGGTGTCGTTACTCTCGAAGGAATGGTGATCCATTTCGATGAGAACGGTACGATCATAGACTATAACGGCGGCGGAGAGTCCCCTGATCAGCCCGGTAATTCTGAATTGGATGAACACAAGAAGACTGTTGCAGAAGAGTTCGACTATATGTTTGAGGAATTCTGCAATCGTTACGGTGATAAGTTCAGAGAGATATATGGTTCCAGATACTCTCAGATCCATAGCATGCTCAAGAGTGCTTCCTCCTTCGACGAGATTGAAATGATCAGAGATAAGATGAAATGTCTTTTCGAAGAAGCATACAATCAATTTGAGGGTGGATACGGTGAGGAAGACGTTTACATCTACCACATAGAGATCAACAACCACGACACCGTTTATATCCCTGCAGGCTACTCTGCGGATTACGTTATGAACTACATTTTTGAGAATCGCTATCTTATAGCGCACTTCTCAGACGGCAGCGCAGAGACCATTTATTTCACTCCCGACATGTTTGATATAAGCATGCTTCCCGAGATTTTAGACATGATTGACGAGCGTTATTATGTTAACTACAACTGCACGTACAACGGTATGAGCTACGGCGGCGGTGTAAATATAATGGTTGTTCCCAACTTTGAAAACGCAGCTCTTCTTAACGTCTACCATATGGGTGAGGATGACTATTGCTTCTTCATCGATTACGTAGAGCTTTACGACAACGGCTACGCCATCGTTTACCAGCTTAGCCCCTACGGTGATACCAATACCGAGTACGTTTCCTACTATTACGACACTGACGATATTCTCGTGCTGAATATGGACGGTGTAGACGTTTATTACGGATTAAGCGGCGATATGATGTACGCTTACATTCCCTACGACACCGAGATCGATACCTTCACCATGGAAGATGGCGAGCTTCAGCTCATATTCATCGGTGAGTACGACGGAGCAGGCGAATATTTCGTTCGTTACGGCGGTCTGATGGGTACTATCGAGGACAAGGAGTACTGGGGATACGTTACCATCAAGCTTTACCTCGACCTTGAAGGCAAAACTATCATCTTTGAGGAGATGGGCGGCTACTGGGTAATTCTCGAAGACAACTCTCTCAAGACTCTCTTGACCGAAGAGGACAAAATGTCACGTCTTCAGAATATGGAAGCAAGATGGGCTGACGTATCCGCAAGATATGACGTTTCCGATTACATTGCCGATTACGAGGCACTCTACGAGGCAATGCTGAACGTTCAGTTCAGAGAGGACGTTTACGACATTCAGGATGCTTTTAACGATCTCATTAACCGCATCTACAGCAATGGCTCGCTGAACGGCGACTTTGGCGGCGGAAGCATTGTTATAAAGCCCTCTATTCCCGAAAACGGTGAGAACAGCTTCGAATACGGCAATGGCGGCAGCATATCCGGCGAAGCTACCTATAATCCCGACGGAAGCTACACCGTAGTTACCGGTAACGGAAGCTATGCAGTAGTTGACGGCGAAAACAATTACGCATACTACATTCCCGCAGCTTAATTTCAAAGCAGCATACAAAGTTTAATATTCAGGGCGGCTTTTTACCGAAAAGGTATTGAGCCGCCCGTTTTTTTATTGTATAATATATGTAGGAAAAATAAACGTTAAGCTGACCGAGCGCGGTACTGTCGCTACCGTACGGCAAAAGGTTACGGGCGCGCGGTATTCTACTGTGCGAAAAAGCTACCCGGCGTGGTGTTCATCGCTACCGCGCAAGAAAACCGAGGGTACAACCCTCAGAACAAAAAGGCAGGCAAGGATAAATGAAGATCATAGCCAAAATATATACTGATTTTAAGGAAAAGTTCGGAATACCGCGACAGAGTGGAATTGCCGAAAACACCGTGGGGCGTGTAGTGTTTTTGCCCGAATACAGAGTGCCTGAGGCGTTACGCGGAATAGAGGGATACTCCCATCTTTGGCTGATCTGGGAATTTTCGGAGGCAAAGAGGGACACTTGGTCCCCAACCGTCAGACCGCCAAGGCTTGGAGGAAATAAGCGCGTTGGCGTATTTGCCACAAGATCGCCGTACAGACCTAACCCGATAGGACTTTCGTCGGTCAAGCTTCTCAGAATCGAGCATACAGACGGCGATGGAGACGTATTGATCGTCAGTGGGGCGGATATTCTGGACGGTACGCCGATATACGATATAAAGCCATATCTTGCGTATACTGACAGCCATCCGGATGCAGTAGGCGGATTTGCCGACGGTGTGCGAGACTATAAGCTTAAGGTGGTAATACCCGAGGAATTTAAAAATAAATTGCCCGACTCTTATCTCGATTCTCTCACCGCCGTATTGGAGGGCGACCCAAGACCACAATACAAGCCGGACGGCGAAAACGAGTACGGTATGAAATATGCCGATTTAGAGATATCCTTCAAGGTGTCGGACGGTATATTGACCGTTATCGACATCAAAAAATAGATAAATGTAAGCCTCAGTTTACTTTTCCATCCATAGTATAAGTGAAATAATTATTCAAAACGCTATTTTTAAAAAAACGGAGAGCAAATGGGTGAGGTTCTTAGCGGAAAATTTGCTTCGCTATGATTTCTTGTCGGCGTGCCGCCTCCTCCATGAATTGAATTGCAACGGGTGTGCCGACGGGCACAATTTATGCCACAGGCAATTCATGAAAGCACGGCTTTCGATTCGTGCAACCGCAAGGTTGCAATTCATTGCGTGTTCTCCGTTAAGGATAACACGCTAAATTTTGGCGGTTTTTGCCTCCTAGAAAGCCGCAGGCGGAGACCTTGGCAAGGAGGAAGCCGCAATGGGAGACCTCGGAAAGTAGGAAGCCCAAAGCGGATGGCGTGCGAATTTCTCGGGCGGCGCAAAGGAGAAGCAACTCCCAAAAGCAGGATAATAAAAAGGGCAAAGGGCCCAATAAATCGAAATATAAAAGGTAAGGGGCTGTAATCAGGAAAAAGGCTTTAAATTAAATAATTTACCACTTACCGATAGGGAAAGGGCTGCCTCAAATTTTGCATTTGAGACAGCCCCTATTTTCTATAAAGACACCGACTTAATTAAAATCATATCAAAGAACGCCCTTGTCTCTGTATTTTTTCGGAGAGGTGCCGTAGTGCTCCTTGAATTTTCTTGAAAAATAAAATCTATCCGAAAAGCCGTATTTTTCGCTTATTTCGGAAAGGGAAAGATCCGAATATAAAAGCTCCCTCTCGCAAAGCCCCAGCACCGTTTTTTCAATATACTCTCCAACAGTCATTCCAAGCACCGCCTTAAATTTTCTCGTCAGAGTCCTCTCGGATATATGGAGCCGCCCCGCAAGATCGGAAAGGCGTATTCCAAGTCGCGGCTCCGCAAGTATTATCCCGACAGCCGCCTCTACCTCGGCATCCCGCCTTCTTTCTCCGAGATCTATTCCCGATGTCTTGATAAAGTGCCCTATCGCCCCAAGTATTTCAAGATGCGCTTTTATATCCGAAAGCTTGTCTCTGCCTCGGCACGCCGAAAGAAGCTCGGTCATATCCTTATCTCCCGAGTAAGTCAGCATAGGAGAGCCGATCTTTCCGAGCGCGTCTATGCCGTCGCTTCTTCTTATCTGCAAATGAAAATAGAGGTGCTCGACCTCATCGGTCGCGGAGTAGGTGAAGGAATACCCCGAGGGCACAAGGCAACAGCAGCCCGCCTTAAGTCTTATTTCCTTTTCGGTGTTCTCCGCCGAGACGCTCTCGGAGCTCTCCTCTCCGCTTTGCCCGATCATAGAAAGCTCGCCGCGCATAACGAAATATAGCCTTGAATAGGGAGGGTTTATAACCTCTCCGTTCCAGCCGCTGTCGCAGATCGCGTAGCCCGCCGTGAGCACGGTTATCCCCGCAGGATATTCAGAGGCTGTAAGCTTACCGAATCTTTCAGAATACATTTTCCATATTCTCCATATTTTTAGCCGTATTATCTATTGATTTGTCTTGTAATCACATATATAATAATTATAGCAGGTGGCACTTCAATTTGCAACAAAAAAGAAAAATTTAAATAATAAAACGATAAAGGGAGCTATGCGTTATGAAATTAAGAGACAAATTCTGGCAATGGGGACACCCCGAGGGATGCTACAACAACGGTCAGGACGGATATGGACACATGGCTGAATCCCGTATGACGCCTATGGAGGGCTGCCTCTATCTCGGCATCAGCAAGACCTTTATGGTTCCTGTTGGCAGAAAGATAAACCGCCGCCAATACAACAAGTCCTTTAAAACACTTTCCGCAGTTGGCTGGGAGTGCTTCGGCGTGGATAAATACCCCGAAAAGGTGGAACAGATCATTGAGGAATCCAAGGAGTTTCCCAATATCACCGCCGCAGTTCTCGACGACTTCGTTGGCAAGTCTAAGAAGCGCCGCGAGGAAGGCGAGGAGGTCAACGCAGACGTTCTTATCAAGGTGAGAGAAAGATTTAATAATAACGAGGTGCGCCCTATCGATCTTTGGATGGTGCTATACACACGCGAGTTCGCTCTCGACGGAGTTGACGACGCCCCTCTTCGCCCTTTCCTTGATTCGGTTAACGGCATCATCATGTGGACCTGGGAAGAAAAGGACGTTCACCTGATCCCCGAAAAATTCGAAGCTCTCAAAAAGCTCTCCCCAAACACAAGAAAAATGTTTGGCTGCTACCTTTATAACTTTGGTGAAAGAAAGCTTGCAACCGCCAAAGCCGTCAGATGGCAGCTTGACTTCTACCGCGAAAAGATCCTAGCAGGCGAGGCTGAGGGCGTTGTGTTCCACACAAACACTATGGCAGACCTGGACTACGAGTCCTACGACGCCGCCCTTGAATGGATGGATATACACGGGGACGAGGAGATAGGGTAGCCTTGTGCCTTGGGGCACAAGGCGTCGATATAAATCCGCGGGCGCGGATTTTCGATATATTGCCGATGAAAGCTTTGCACCATCGGCAATTCATAATTTACACTAAATGCGAGCATCGCATTTGACCAGTCAAATGCAAATGGGCTAAGTCCAAACCCAAATAAGTGAACCCCTAAACAAGCAGAAAGAGCAAGAGTAAAAGGAAACAAATCCTTCTATTCTTGCTCTGTTCGTTTTTATAGATGAATTGATGCTAACGCATCATGAATTGGCTTCGCCATGATTTCTCGTCGGTGCGCCGCCTCCTCCATGAATTGAATTGCAACGGGTGTGCCACAAGGCACAATTCATGCCGCAGGCAATTCATGAAAGCGTAGCTTTCAATTCACGCAACCGTAAGGTTGCAATTCATTGCGTGTTCTCCGTTAAGGATAACACGCTAAATGCTCTCCGTTTTCTTTTCTTTGCGGTCTTGTTTATGTTTAAGTTTTTATGTAGTATTAGTTATCCTGATTTGAGGCTAGTTTTCCGCCTGCAAAGCCAGAAAGAAGAGCCGCGAGATCTATTCCGGTGGTCTGCTTCATGCCCTCTACGACCTGATCGGTGCTGCTCATAACGTCACGAACGAGCTTAGTTGAATTTCCATCGCCGTACATAACGATCTTATCGGTTTGAGCTAAAGGAATCGCGGCATTCTTAACCACCTCAGGAAGAGCGGTAAGATACATTTCAAGTACAGATGCCTCGCCCATCTTCTTCTGCGCCTCCGCCTTCTTTTCTATTGCCTCAGCCTCTGCAAGACCCTTGGCTCTAATACCCTCTGCCTCCTGCTCCATTGCGAAGCGAAGTGCCTCTGCGGCAGCTCTCTTTGCCTCTGCCTCCTTGATAGCCTCGTACGCCCTCGCGTCCGCTTCTCTCTGACGCTTTATAAGATCCGCCTCGGCACGCTTCTCTGACTGATATTTCAATGCGTCAGCCTGCTTCTTGATCTCAGCGTCTAGCTCTCTCTCCTTCAGCGCTATCTCCTTTTCCGCAAGCTCAGCCTCCTTCTCACGACGGGCGATGTCGGCATTAGTCTTTGCGATCTCTATGGTCTTACGCTGGTTTTCCTGCTGGATAGAGTATGCGGCATCAGCCTCGGCTCTCTTTGTGTCCGCGCGTACCTTCATCTCTGCTTGCTGAACAGCCAGGGCGGCATCCTGCTCCGCTATCTTCTTCTCTGCCTCTACCTTTACCGCGTTTGCCTCCTGTTGAGCGTTAGAAGTGGCGATGGCAATATCTCTCTGCGCATTTGCCTTTGCTATCTGAGCGTTCTTTCTGATCTGCTCTACGTTGTCGATACCCATATTCTCTATAGTACCGGCACCGTCCTTGAAGTTCTGGATGTTGAAGTTTACTACCTCAATGCCCAGCTTCTCCATATCGGGCACAACGTTCTCTGTTATTTTCTTAGCTACTCCTTGACGGTCCTGCACCATTTCCTTCAGACCTACAGAGCCGACGATCTCGCGCATATTACCCTCCAGAACCTGAGTCACAAGGGTCACAAGCTCCTGGCGAGTCTTTCCCAAAAGCGCCTCTGCGGCGCGCTCCAGAAGCGCCGGATTGGATGATATCTTTATGTTTGCCACACCGTCTACGTTTACGTTAATAAACTCGTTGGTGGGTACTGCCTCGCTAGTCTTTACGTCCACCTGCATTACTCCGAGAGACAGCTTATCCAGACGTGTAAGGAACGGCATCCTCCAGCCTGCCTTACCTATAAGAATACGTTTTTTTCCAAGACCGGAAATTACGTACGCCGTGTCCGGCGGAGCCTTCAGATATCCGAGGACGAATACACCTGCTGCGAGTGCAACTATTGCGATCAATGCGATGATTAACGGGTTCATAAGTTTTCTCCTTTTTAATATTATTTTTACCGCAAAGAATACCGAAAGAAAATCTTAAAGCTCTATGCTGAAATATCCCTTCACGTCTTCGCTAAAACCGTAACGCATAAAAAAAGGCAGTAGCTCTGACAAACAAAAAAGGACTTCCAACATACGCTAAAAGTCTTGTTTATCATATTGATCGCTTGCACCGAGCGATAAACGCCGTTATGACGATGCAAGCCACTGCCACATTGGCGAGTGAACTACTCCCTTTCGGTACTATTATTATAGCATATTCCGGCATCAGAGTCAATATTTCGGACACCGATTTTTCCGAAATAGCAATATGCACAAATTGACAACCAAAAACTGTGCATATTGCATATTTTGCTTTATGAAAAAGAGTCACGTTCCCTTCCCCACCGGCTAGAGCCCTGATTAGCCCTTTTCTTCCAGATATTACATTTGACACAAATACGCTTATATGATATAATATTAATGCGACACGGGGGTGGGCTAATTCCCTATTTTTCGTGATTTCTCACAAAAAATTCATAGGAGATAAATTCCTTGAATGGATTGATAATTGGGTCAGTACAGGACCGATCAATCCATTTTTTATTTTGAGATGCGGATAACCCTGATTACAATTTTCGTCGTGATATGAAAGGAGAAAATATGAAGAAAGCATTTGCGATATTTTGCATTATTCTTTCGCTGTTTGCCTTCGCGACACGGGCATCAGCCAAAGAGACTCACACTGTAGTAAGAGGAGACACAATGTGGAGGATTGCGGTAAGGTATCAGGTAGGGCTGTCCGAGCTTGCCGCGGCGAATCCTCAAATAAAAAATACAGCGCTAATCTACCCGGGTCAGCAGATTACAATACCTACCACTCACGCTACTGTAGCAGCATACGAAAAGGAGGTTATCAGACTTGTAAACGTTGAAAGACAAAAGGCGGGGCTTCTGCCGCTTCAACACGATTGGGAGCTGTCAAGAGTCGCAAGATACAAGTCACAGGATATGCGGGATAATGGGTATTTTTCTCACACGAGTCCCACCTATGGCTCACCGTTCCAAATGATAAGGAGCTTCGGTATCTCCTACAAAAGCGCAGGCGAAAACATTGCACGTGGGTATACTTCCCCGGAATCCGTAGTCAATGGATGGATGAATTCCTCGGGACACAGAGCGAATATACTTAATTCCTCTTTCACACACATAGGAGTCGGATACGTAACGGAAGGAAGCTATTGGACACAGATGTTTATTATGAGATAACCTTTAGCGCATCGCTTGTATAATAGTACGACGGAGCTTTTCAAATAGAAAACGCACACGAGGGAGCAGTGTCCTTAAGGATACTACGCAACTGTGATCGCCTGCGGCGAGTTTAGAGCTATGATTGGCTACGCCAAGTTATGATGCGCCTTCGGCACAGCTTGAAGTAACAGTGCGATCATATCAAACGTGGGCAAAGCATACTCATAGCGGTGAGCGTGAGCGAGCCTCATAATTATTAACTAAAAATAGCTTCTGTGGACAAAAACAGTGCTTGCAAAGAAAAAAGGACGAGGAATTATAACAATTCTTCGTCCTTTTCATGTCAGTAGGTAACGTATTCTATTGAATTTCAAAATGTCATTGAGAGTACGTCCCGTTCTGTGAGTCTTTTTGGTCTGTGCTGATATTCACAGTCCTATTTTTATGCCAATTCTGCGAAGTACTTGATAGTACGTACCATCTGGCTGGTGTAGGAGTTCTCGTTATCGTACCAAGAAACTACCTGAACCTGATAGGTATCGTCGTCGATCTTAGCAACCATGGTCTGAGTAGCATCGAAGAGAGAGCCGTATCTCATACCGATAACGTCGGAGGAAACGATCTGATCCTCGTTGTAGCCATAGGACTCGTTTGCTGCTGCCTTCATTGCTGCGTTGATAGCGTCCTTGGTGATATCCTTGCCCTTAACAACCGCTACGAGAATAGTGGTAGAGCCGGTGCAGGTGGGAACTCTCTGAGCGGAGCCGATAAGCTTGCCGTTGAGCTCGGGAATAACAAGACCGATAGCCTTTGCAGCGCCGGTGGAGTTAGGAACGATGTTCTGTGCGCCTGCGCGTGCACGTCTGAGATCGCCCTTTCTGTGAGGACCGTCAAGGATCATCTGGTCACCGGTGTATGCGTGAACAGTGGTCATGATACCGGACTGGATAGGAGCGAAGTCATTGAGAGCCTTTGCCATAGGAGCAAGGCAGTTGGTTGTGCAGGATGCTGCGGAAATGATCTGATCGTCTGCGGTGAGGGTGTTCTCGTTTACGCTGTAAACGATGGTCTTGAGGTCGTTGCCTGCGGGAGCAGAGATAACAACCTTCTTAGCGCCTGCCTTGATGTGAGCCATGGACTTCTCCTTGGAGCAGTAGAAGCCGGTGCACTCAAGAACAACGTCAACCTTATTCTTCTTCCAGGGGCAGTTAGCTGCGTCCTTCTCTGCGTAGATCTTGATGGTCTTGCCGTCTACGGTGATCGTGCCTGCCTCGTCATCAGCCTCTACGGTGTGACCGTCGTAGCGACCCTGAGCGGTGTCGTACTTGAGAAGGTGAGCGAGCATAGAGGGCTTGGTGAGGTCGTTAATAGCGACTACGGTGTAGCCCTTTGCGCCAAACATCTGTCTGAACGCAAGACGTCCGATACGGCCAAAGCCGTTGATTGCAACCTTTACGTTTGCCATTGTGATAATCCTCCAAAATATAAAATTTTTTATAAAGCAAATCAAGCGAGGGCGTTTATGCCCTTCTTTACCATTGTTTATTATAACACATAATTTTTTATTATACAATAGGATTGCCAAAATTTTATCAAATTTGTAATTCTTATGAAAATTTGAGTTTTGGAGCAGAATATTTTTGTGAATTTTTAAGTTTACGTGGCAGTTTTACAATAAAAAATGTATTTTTTTGCTCATAATACTTGAAAAACGCAAAGGTTTGTGCTATACTCTACACATACGTTAACAGAGTAGAAAAATACGCGCTTAGTGCTGTGTGGACGGGGAGTTGTCACACGGACGAATGATCGTCAGATCTGCGGTGTGTTTTTCGCATCCCACTGTTGCCATACGAGTCATAGCGCATTGCGCCAATACCCCATGGTACGGAGATGTAAATCTGTATATGGAGGTATTTTTTTATGCAATCGAAAAAGCTTAAGATCACTATAAGACAGCTTGCCATGGCTGCTATGCTGACGGCAATGAGCGTTGTTATTGGCATTTTCTGCAAGACGGTGCTGAATTTTGGAAACGGAGTTCTTCGCATTACCTTTGAGAACCTGCCGATAATTTTGTCCGGAATTATGTTCGGCCCTATCGTCGGCGGACTGGTTGGTGCCAGCTCAGACCTTCTCAGCTATCTTTTGTCGAGTCAGGTGTATCCGCCCAATCTGATTGTAACTCTTGGAGCGACGCTCGTTGGTGTGATCAGCGGTCTTTCTGCCAGATACGCTGTAAAGAAAAGGGGTACGCGACAATTTATCGTAGCTGGCGGTTTGTCCCATCTGGTAGGCTCTATGATAGTTAAGTCTATCGGACTTTTTCAGTTCTATCAATGGCTCATTCTGATCAGAATACCGCTGTATCTGGTAATCGCATCCGTAGAAATATTGCTTTTGTCGCTGCTCTACCGCAGAAGAAGCGTCAGAGAGCTGATTGACAGCTTTGAGGTGAACGGAAATGACGTACGCTGAGGCACTTGAATATATACACGGTGTTAATTCCGCATTTTGTAAGCCCGGGCTTGAGAGAGTCAGCGCTCTCTGCTCTGCCATCGGGAATCCGGAAAGGAAGCTTAAGTTTATCCATATAGGCGGAACGAACGGCAAGGGCTCTACCTCCTGTATGCTGGCGCAGGTGCTGAAGGAGGCGGGATACAGAGTCGGACTCTATACTTCTCCGTATATTTACAGATTCAACGAGCGGATCGCAGTAGACGGCAAGCCGATAGCCGATGAGGATCTGGCAAGGCTTACGGAGTGGATGGTTCCCATAGTGGAAAAGCAATCGGACAGACCTACGGAGTTCGAGCTGATAACCGCAATAGCGATGCAATACTTTCTTGAGAAGGAATGCGACGTTGTGGTGTTGGAGGTAGGTCTTGGCGGAAGATTTGACTCAACAAATATCATTGACTCTCCTCTTCTCTCGATAATAACGGGTATTTCCCTGGATCACACCGCATTGCTCGGAAACACGGTAGAGAAGATAGCCTTTGAAAAGGCGGGAATAATAAAGATGGGAAGGCCCGTCCTTTACGGTGGCAGAGACAAAAACGCCGAAGCCGTTATAGAGAATGTGGCAAACGAGCGTGGATCTGCCTTTCACAGAGTGGACCACAGCAAAATCCGTGATACGTCCCTGACTCTTTCTGGCGGTAGGCTTACCTACGGCGAGTGGAATAGCGTTGATATTTCTCTGCTCGGAACTTATCAGGTCTACAATGCCGCATGTGTGCTTGAGGCGATCAATATTCTGCGTAAAGAGGGTTTAAATCTCGACACGGGTGCAGTGTATCGAGGTATGAAGGCAGCCAGATGGCGCGCCCGTTTTGAAATAATCAGCAGAGATCCTACCGTAATTTTCGACGGCGCGCATAACCCCGAGGGTATAGACGCTGCGGTAGACGGAATAAGGGAGTACTACCGAGATGAGAGGATCATCGCTATAAGCGGTGTGCTTGCCGATAAGGACTACAGAGCGGTTGCCCGCAGTATCAGCCGAGTAGCATCATCCGCATATACGATCACGCCCGATAACCCGAGGGCTCTTTCAGCAAAGGATTACGCCGCAGTTCTCTTTGAAAACGGTGTGGACGCAAGACCTACCGAGAGCGTTGATGAGGCTGTTCGTCTGGCAACAGACAGAGCCGTAAGGGAGGGCAAGGCGGTATTCTGTCTTGGATCCCTGTACACCTACTCCGCGGTCATAGACGCAATAAACAAATATACTGAAAAATAATTTTCAACGGCTGGTGCTCCCATCAGCCGTTTTTTTATGTATATCCACGTTTTTCGGCTGGGATAATCTTCATCTATATGTTATTTTTTTACACGGGTGGCACCTTTTTACGTTTTTAAAGGAATCAGGTATAAAAACTCTCTCGCGTGGAACAATGCTGAAAAAAGGAGTATAAGGATGAAGATAAAGGAAGTTTTCGCCCGTGAGGTCCTCGACTCAAGAGGAGATCCTACGGTTGAAGCAACGGTAATTTTAGAGAGCGGAGCTAAAGGGGTCTCCAAGGTGCCATCGGGTGCTTCCGTTGGAAAGTATGAGGCGCACGAAAAAAGAGACGGAGATAAAAGCAGATACCTTGGAAAAGGGGTGCTTGGAGCCGTAGGGGCAGTAAACGGAAATATACGCGAGTCTATCGTGGGTATGACTGCTGATCAGCAGCTGATAGATAAAAAGCTTATAGAGCTTGACGGTACGGAAAGCAAGGAACGGCTGGGAGCGAACGCAATACTTGCCGTTTCTATCGCTATAGCGAGAGCGAGCGCCTCTCACCTCGGTATTCCGCTTTACAGCTACGTTGGCGGATGCTTTACGGGCGATATTCCCTCCCCTATGCTTAATATTATAAACGGAGGAGCGCACGCATCAAACAATCTGGAGATTCAGGAGTTTATGATAATACCGACAAAGGATATTCCTTTTTCGGAGAAGCTCAGGAAATCCGTGGAAATATATAAAACGCTGGGCAAAATATTGGAGGGGGATGGGTTTTCTATCGCTCTCGGTGACGAGGGTGGGTATGCTCCGTATCTCGATAGCGACGAGGATGCTCTGCGGCTTATAACGAGAGCGATCAATGAGGCCGGATACGGCGATGAATTCAAGCTGGGGCTTGACGTTGCAGCAAGCGAATGGTGGACCAACGGGGAGTACAGAATGACTAAATCAAAAAGGCGCATCAGCAAGGAGCGTATGTGCGAATATTACCTGGAGCTTGCGGATAAATACCCAATTGCCTCAATTGAGGACGGAATGGGTGAAGACGATCCTGAAGGGTGGGAGATGATGACACGAATGCTTGGAAAAAGCGTTATGCTTATAGGTGACGATCTGTTTGTGACAAACACTAAGCGTTTACAAGTCGGAATAAGGAAAGGTCTTGGAAACGGTGTGCTGGTCAAGCCAAATCAAATAGGAACGCTTACAGAGACGGTAGAGCTGATCAGGCTCGCCAAGAAAAACGGTTATACTACGGTTATGTCCCACAGATCCGGAGAGACGGAGGACGCCTTTATATCCGATCTGGCGGTTGGTCTCGGTACGCCGTATATAAAAGCAGGTGCCCCCACCAGAAGCGAAAGAGTGGCAAAATACAACAGACTCGCACAAATTCATAACACGTAAAGCTGTTTTATCGACAATAATCGATTTTTGAGCGCAGATAATTGCTTGTTTCTTCTAGTGAAAAGCTTCACGTCTTGAATTTCCGGATATTTTCAGACAATTGATGATCGTAAACAGTTCTTTACAAAATAACAAGGCGGTCCGTGAAAAATTCTCTACACGGGTCGCCTTATTTGCGTTTATTATATCGTTTTTTGCTTTTATGGTGCGACAATATCCTTATCATCGCCTTTAAAGAGTTTTCTGTATGAGCTGACGTAGAACCAAAGAGAGATAACGCAGGTCAGAGAATCCGAAATAAGCTGTGCCCATATTATTCCGTAAAGTCCTAAGGCATAGTTCATAATAAACAGTAAAGGAATATGCACAAGACCTTGTCTCATAGAAGAGAGCAGCAGTGACTGCTTGCCCATTCCCATCGCCTGAAACGTATAGCAGGTCTGCACATTTATAATGAGAAGAGGAACGGTGAGGCAAAGAATGCGGAGAAAATCCGTTCCCATAGAGACCGTTGCTTCGTCACCGATAAACAGTCTTACGATCGTATTACCGAAAAGCTGGAATACTATAATGCATATAGCGGCAAAAGCTATACCCGTGTTACGCGCAGCCTTAGTAAAGCCGTTCATTCTCTTATAATTACCAGCAGAATAATTATAGGCAACAAGGGGCATCATTCCCTGACAGAGACCCATGCTGACGTTCATTGGAAGCATATCAATCTTCTTGGCTATTCCGATAGCCGCAACGGGCACATCACCGTAAAGGATGCTGTACGAGGATGCAAGGTTGTTGATTATAAGATTTGATATACAAGCAAAAAGAGAAGAAAGAGCGGATGGGAAGCCTACGGCAAAAACGGAGTAAACGTATTTCTTCTCCGGTATGCAGATCTTCGGAGAAATAGAGAGAACCGTCTTGTTCGTGAGATATAAAAATACGCAGAGAAAGTAGATAAGCACGACGACGTTCGACAGCATCGTGGCGATAGCCGCTCCCTTAACCTCGTTACCGGGTTCGAGAATAACGAACATAAACAGCGGATCGAGTATGATATTCAGTATTCCTCCCATACCGAGACCGAAGCTGGCGTAGCTTGCCCTTCCCTCACTGCGAAGGAGATTTGCCAGAGTCAGCGATGCGGTTGCCGGAACCGCTCCTAAGACAATAACGTAGAACGCGTAATCAATTGCGTATCCAACAGAGCTGTCCGTAGCACCTAGCAGCCTCATAAGCGGCTCAATAAATGCGAAAACGAGCAAGGAATATATCGCTGAGAGAAGAATAGAGCCCCAAAAGGAGAAGGAAGCCACCTGCGCCGCGTCCGAATCCTTCTTTTCTCCAAGAAGCCTCGAAATAAGGCTTCCGCCTCCAACGCCGAAAAGATTACCAAAGCAGTTCATAGCAAATACAAGCACAAAGGACAGTGACGCAGCCGCCGTCTTCGACGGATCGTTTGCCATACCTATGAAGATCGTATCGGCTATATTATACACCATAGTGATCAGCTGACTTATAATACTCGGTACAGCCAGAGCCGCCAGCGCCCTCGGTACCGGAGTTTTCTCAAATAATTCTCTGTTTATTTGCATTTTTCCACCTCACATACCGTATATTTTATCACTTTATTTTAAAAATGTCAATAACACCTTAAAAATAATTAAATATGTAAAAAATCAAAGAATAATGATGAAAACCCGCGCCATTTCAGGTAATTTGCAGTATAAAAATCCGATATGGCTTCCATCCGAACGCAAGAAAAATCCCTGCTTTTTACAGATCAGAATCTATAAAACCGAGCAAAATGCATTTTTAAAAAAGCACCCGACCGCAGTTAGCGTGATTTGTCCGTTAAGGACATCACTCCAACTGCGGTCGGAAGTTAATTATATTTGATTATTTCTCGCTATTACCAGCCGAATTCATCATAGTGGGGTTCAATAACAGTCTTGTTATAGTCGTTTCCACCGGGGTAGTTTGCGCTTTTGAGTATTCCGGGAGTATAGCCGTCCTTCAGCATCTTATCCACACACGCTGAGGTAAGACTCCACATAATATAATCGGACGCAATTCCGGACGCGGCAGCAAATCGCGCCTCTATTCCCTCAACCTCGAGCATTGCCTCAGCCGCGGGAGCGCAATTATCAAGCGTAAGAGTTACAAACTCGTATAGCTTTTTGCCCGATTCGTGTACGGGATCCACCTGTGTGGCATAGCTCATCGAGGTAAACGCGATAACCTTGACTCCCTTCTGCATAGCATCCCAAGCAAGATCGACAGTACCCTTCGATCTGCCGGAAACGGAGGAAACAAACAAAACGTCGCCCTCCTTCAGCTCTGTTTCATCCGGCTTATATTCCTTGTAGAATATTGGGCCGCCTCCACGGTAGATCAGATCCATCTCTATGTAATGCACAATACGTCCAAGGTAAACCTTATGTCCACTCTCAACAGCCTCGGCAACTATTTCGCCTGCCTTGATTATGTTTTCTCTCTGGCTATCCCTGACCTTTAAAAGCAGCTCATCTATCGCCGCCTGATATCTATCAATCAACATTTTTATTTCCTTTTTAATTATTGATTTTTTACATATAGAAAATATTGTCCTTGTGCTCGGCGATTACCGCCTTGTTGTACGCATCTCCTCCGTCGATGTTACCGCTCATAAACACGGGAGGCTTTATGCCCTTTGCGTAGAGTATCTCTGAGGCGCGAGCCGTAACAGCGTTCAGAATAGCGGCGCCGACAACGGTGGAGGATGATGCAAGCTTCTGCTCAAAGCCCGGAAGCTCTATTGTGGCGTCGCCTCTGTCACCGTGATTGTCGATAAGAACAGACGCAAAATCGTGAAGCATCTTTCCCGACGGATGACGCGAGGTAACGGACGTGGCTGTGTTCATATTTGTAAGCACGATAACGGTCATTCCCTTTTCTCTGGCGCACTCAGCCATATCTATTGTAACAGCGTTACGTCCCGAAACGGAGTGAATAATCAGAACGTCGCCCTCACGGCAAGGCTCATTATTTAAAATAATTCTGCCATAGCCTGCCATACGCTCCATCTCGCTGGTCATAGTGGGAGGAGAGAGCTCAAGCATCATACCCGGCGCTCTGATGGGGTTTATAGTCACCATACCGCCCGTTCGATAAAACAGCTCGAGGGTTATAAGGCCTGCGTGATTGCATCCGAAGCCGAAAACGGATCTGCCGTCCTCATTCGCTTGCGCAATTATCTCTGCCGCCTTTTCCATATTGTCGGCTTCTTCGGAAAAAACTTCTTTCATTATTTCATCAATGCGATTATAGTAGTTTTGAATTGCTGACATAATAATACTCCTTGTTAGTTATGAATAAAAACGTCGGACGGAAGTCACGGATGAAGAAAAATTGAAAAGCCATCTGTCATAGCGGCCCTTAGAAACGGGATGCTGTGACCCATACTTAATCCGCGAAGCACGGCGCAACCTGCCACCGGTTCAAAAATGGGATGGAAAACACGTGCGATCGGATACTCTCTGACAAGCTGCGCCTCAAATCTCTCCAGCATCACGGTGTGACCCTTCCAAGCACCACCCATAACCGCAACCGTACCGTCCCAGTCCTCATAGTGACGGTTAATAGCAGTACGTATCTGTAAAAACAAAGCGTCTGCCGCTTTCTCGTAAATACCGAGAGCAACACAGTCTCCCGCCTTTGCAGCTCTCGAGCAAAGCGCGGCTACAGACGCAACCTGATGACGCGCATCCGGATTACCCGCCAGCCGTGTTACGATTTCCCAAAGATCCCGAAGCTTCCACTCTTCCATAATCAGATCATAGATGGCGGTTTTCTCACCCCTGCCATCGTGAGAATAAATCGCCGCACGTATAGCTGAAAGACCTATATCGTATCCGCTTCCCTCGTCACCGAGAAGAGGACCCCATCCGCCTACGACGGATAAAGTCTTGCCTTCCTTTACAAAAAAGGCATCCGATCCCGTACCCGACAGTGATACAGCGCCGCCCGTTTTTAGCGCTGAGGCAAGTCCGGCCACAGGCTCCTCGATCATACGTATATCTGCGTCCGGGCTATGTCGGCGGATGACAGATGACATAATGTCAACTGCGCCGAGCATACAAAGATCGGCGCCCGCTATCACGCCGTCTAATCCGTCAAGAAGCCCGTCTATCATTTCTCCAACGCTTTCACGAACCAGAGACTCCGGTTTAAAAAGCGTATTAACTCCGGCGATTCTCTCTGTGCGTATTACGCGAAAGCACTCATCGTACAAAACAGTCTGAAGCTTGCTTCCGCCACCATCAGCGGCAATATAATATTTTTTTAGCAATGAAATACTCCTTTACAACCTGCAAAATGCGAAAAAGTCCTATTTTCCACCTTAACCCCGGGGGCGTGTAAATCTAAAGCATTATTAATACGGTGCCTGTCAGTGCGCAAGCTAACGTAAAAACCGTTTTTTTCGTTATTCTCTCGCCAAATAAAAGCCCAAACAGAGCAGACATTAAGAGGCAGCCGCCCGTTCCGATCGTTGACTGTATACCCGCCTCTATGTACGAGGCGGTCAGAGTAGAAAGAAGCGAGCCCGTACCGTTTACAAAAGCGAATCCGACCGCGCATCCCACGGCAACCACCCAACTCTTTATCGGTGAAGGCTTTCTTTTACCCTCTGCTGCGCCATGAACCAACATAGCGTCTTTTCCTCTGACTTTTGCTGCGATAAAAATGCCCGCAACGACCGCCAGAGCCAAAACCGTCTTAACTATATTGGATAACAGCAGGAAGCCGGACGCGCTGACTACGGCAACGGTAGCACGCTGATGCATAAATGTCATTACGCCCGTCAAGCCGTTGGTGACGAAAATTACTCCGTAGCATAGAACCAAAAACAGATCGGTTTTCTTTCCGTCCTCCTTCTTCAGCGTAAAAGCCATAGAAAGAAGCACAAGCAGCATAGCGACTCCCTTAATTAACGTCATTTCCTCGCCCAGAGTAAATCCGTATAGGAAAGGCAGAAGCATACCGCCCAGCATCATAAACAGAGAATATACCGAAAGATTGGCGCGCTCAAGGGTCTTGACGCCAAAGACCGTGCAAGCCAGGGCGTCAATGGAATACAGCACAGCCAAGAAAAGAGAAAACGGTGTCATCTCAAGGCGCGAGCCGTTGAGTATCAAAAAATACGGAATTGATACAGCGCCCGTTATAACGCTGAAGAGCATTGAGTAGAAGAAGGAAGAGCCCTTCTCCCTCTGATAGCATTTTGAGAATACGAACTGAATGGAAAACAGCAATACCGCTCCGATCAGCATCAAGTAATACACCCACATAATTTTCCTCGCTATGACACAGTAGACTAATTATCAACAACCTAAGTGATTATACCTCTGCCATTTTATCATAGCAATAAATAAAAGTCAATACTCTTTTCAAAATAACAGCAGCGCCGTTTTTCGTGTTCAGAGTGATGTTGAATAAGGCGAAAAAGCAGACCGGATTTGCTCTGATTAAAGCAGACCCGGTCCGTGTGTTTTACTATATTATTCAGCCCTTGAAATACTTGACCATCGACTTAAACATCTTAATATCGTACTCGCCGATAACGTTGCGGTAAAGATCCTTTCCTATACGCTCGGAATGACCCATTTTACCGAATACACGTCCGTCGGGAGAGGTAATACCCTCTATAGCCAAAGTGGATCCGTTGGGGTTGTAGTCGATATCGTAGGTTGCCTTACCCTCCATATCAACGTACTGAGTAGCTATCTGAGCGTTCCTTATAAGCTGACGGATAACCTTATCCGTTGCTATAAACTTACCCTCGCCGTGAGAGATCGGAACGTTATATATTTCACCTACCTCGCAAAGAGAGAGCCAGGGTGACATATTAGACGCAATGCGCGTTCTGACTATCTTTGACTGATGGCGAGAAATATTGTTAAAGGTAAGAGTGGGACACTTCTCGTCAGTATCAATGATCTTGCCGTAAGGCAAAAGTCCAAGCTTGATAAGAGCCTGGAAGCCGTTACAGATACCGCACATAAGTCCGTCACGGGAGTCAAGAAGCTCGCTTACCGCACCCTTTACGATCTCGCCGCGGAAGAAAGCGGTAATAAATTTACCGGAGCCGTCCGGCTCGTCTCCGCCCGAAAAGCCACCGGGAACGAATATTGCCTGAGACGCCTTGATCTTTTCCGCAAAGGTCTCCGCAGAGCGCTTGATTCCGTCAGCCGTAAGATTGTTGATAACGAATATCTCAGCCTCTGCGCCTGCATCCGTAACAGCCTTGGCAGAATCGTACTCACAGTTCGTGCCTGGGAATACGGGAATCAAAACGCGGGGCTTTGCAACATTTACGTGGGGAGAAACTCTCTCGCGCGGCTTGCTGGATACGGTTTTAGGCATCTCCGTATCATATTCGATATTGCAGGGATATACGGACTCAAGCTTATCCTCGTAAAGCTTTATGACCGCACCCGTGTCGAGCTTTTCGCCGTTCCAAACGAACTCATTCTCCTCTGTGATCACGCCGATCGGATCACCAACTCTCTCGCCTTCCGCAACCTCAAGCAAGAACGAGCCGTACTTGTAGCCGAAGATATCAGCGAGAGTAAGCGACGGATCGAAGGTGAAGCCGAAGCCGTTTCCGAGGCTCATCTTAAGCACAGCCTCGGCTATACCGCCGTAGGCTACGGTGTACGCTGAATACACTCTGCCCTCGCGCATAAGTGATGTAACGGTGCCGTAGGTTTTAAGGAGACTGTCAGTAACCGGCAGACCGTCCTTATCATATTCGGGAGAGATAAGAACGAGCTTATGAGACGCCTCCTTGAACTCGGGTGATACGGCGCACGACGCCGGGTCGGTTGTAACTGCGAAGGAAATAAGCGTGGGAGGAACGTCAAGCTTCTCAAAGCTGCCGCTCATAGAATCCTTACCGCCTATTGCCGCAATTCCAAGATCCATCTGCGCCTTATATGCGCCAAGAAGCGCGGAGAGCGGCTTTCCCCAACGGGAGGGATCCTTGCCGGGCTTCTCAAAATATTCCTGGAAGGTAAGATATACGTCCTTATATTCCGCTCCGGTTGCGATCAGCTTGCTGACTGACTCGACTACCGCAAGATAAGCTCCGTGATAGGGGCTCTTGGATGACAGATCGGGGTTATATCCCCAGGACATATACGAAGCAAGATCGGTATGTCCCTTCTCCACCGATATCTTGTGTACCATTGCCTGAATGGGTGTGCGCTGATATTTGCCGCCAAAGGGCATAAGAACGGTGCCCGCTCCTATGGTGCTGTCAAATCTCTCGGAGAGACCCCGCTTTGAGCAGGTGTTAAGTCCATTTGCAATTCCGCTCATTCCGTCAGCAAAGCTCTGAGGTATTTCCTTAGAATAATCGCACACGGGTGCGGCGTTTATGCTTATATGCTTCTCCGCTCCGTTGGAATTCAAGAACTCTCGGCTTATATCCACTATGGTCTTGCCATTCCATTTCATAGTGAGTCTGGGGTCAGCCTTCACCTTGGCAACAACAGTTGCCTCAAGGTTTTCGGTCATAGCAAGATCTAAGAATTTCTTGCGGTTCTTGGACTCTATAACAACAGCCATACGCTCCTGAGATTCGCTGATGGCAAGCTCTGTTCCGTCAAGGCCATCATACTTCTTAGGTACTGCGTTAAGGTCTATATCAAGTCCGTCCGCAAGCTCTCCAATCGCAACGGAAACGCCGCCCGCTCCGAAATCGTTACAGCGCTTGATCATAGATGAGACCTTGGGATTTCTGAAGAGACGCTGAAGCTTTCTCTCCTCGGGTGCATTTCCCTTCTGCACCTCGGCGCCGCAGCTCTCAAGTGACTGAAGATTATGGGATTTGGATGATCCCGTCGCACCACCACAGCCGTCTCTGCCGGTTCTGCCGCCAAGAAGAACAACAAGGTCTCCGGGCGCGGGAACCTCGCGTCTGACGTTTGCCACGGGAGCGGCGGCGATAACCGCGCCGACCTCCATATGCTTTGCGGCATAACCGTCGTGGTAGATCTCGTCTACGATGCCCGTAGCAAGTCCTATCTGGTTGCCGTATGACGAGTATCCCGCTGCTGCCGTGGTTACGATCTTACGCTGAGGAAGCTTACCGGCCAAAGTATCGGAAAGAGGCTTGGTAGGATCAGCCGCGCCTGTAAGACGCATAGCCGCGTAAACGTAGGATCTGCCGGAGAGAGGATCGCGAATCGCGCCGCCGATACAGGTGGCCGCGCCGCCGAAGGGCTCTATCTCCGTTGGGTGATTGTGAGTTTCGTTCTTGAAAAGAAGGAGCCAAGGCTCAGCAGTGCCGTCAACGTCTACGGTGATCTTGACCGTGCAGGCGTTTATCTCCTCTGACTCGTCAAGGCCCTGAAGCCGTCCCGCCTTTTTTAGACACTTTGCGGCAATAGTGCCTATGTCCATAAGGTTCTGGGGCTTCGTGCGGTCCAAATATTTTCTGGAAGCGAGATATTCCTCGTACGTGCGCTGAAGCAGCTCGTCCTCGAAAGTGATATTATCAATTGTAGTTAGGAAGGTAGTGTGACGGCAATGATCAGACCAATAGGTGTCTATCATCTTGATCTCCGTTACGGTAGGACATCTCTTCTCTGTACGGAAGTAGCTCTGACAGAATCTGATATCGTCGAGATCCATAGCCAGACCCATCTCATTTATAATACCCGAAAGACCGGAATCGTCAAGCTCGAGGAAGCCGTCCAGAGTCTTGACCTCAGTAGGCACGGTGTACTCACCTGCAAGAGTATCACGGGGAGCAAGAGAAGCCTCTCTTGCCTCAACGGGATTTATAACGTGCTTTTTGATTCTGGCGATGTCATCCTTAGAAAGTCTGCCGTAAAGCATATAGATCTTCGCGCTGGCAACGGTAGGCTTCTCACCGTGGGAAATAAGCTGGATACACTGAGCCGCACTGTCCGCGCGCTGATCAAATTGACCCGGGAGATATTCTGTAGCAAAAACCGTCGCGCCGTCGTTTTCTACTTTACGGTAAACCAGATCAAGCTGAGGCTCGGAAAACACCGTACGAACGGCGTAATCAAACAGCTCCTCCGTGATATTCTCCGCGTCGTAACGGTTAAGGATCCTGACTCTGTCCACCGAGCCTATTCCAAGAAACGTTCTGATCTCGGAGCAAAGAGCTCTTGCCTCGTGATCCAGGCCCTCTCTCTTTTCAACGTAAATTCGATATACCATTACTGACTGTCCTCCAATGCTTTCATTGCTCTTTTACCGATATCGCGGCGGAAGAACGCGTTATCAAAGTGAACTGAGGACACCTTAGAGTATGCGTCCTTTATTGCTCCTTCAAGCGTTTCGTCCGTGCCTACAACTCCAAGAACACGACCGCCATTAGTAAGAAGCTTGCCGTTCTCAAGCGCTGCGCCGGCTACGTAAACGCTGTCCTTTACCGCGGGGTCTATAGTAATCTCATATCCTTTTTTATACGATTCCGGATAACCTTCAGACGCCATAATTACACAGCAAGCAGAGTGATTTGCAAACTTTACTTCACATTTATCAAGAGTTTGATTGGTTGTTGCCATCATAATATCCAAGAGATCAGACTCAAGAAGAGGAAGAACTACCTGAGTTTCCGGATCGCCGAAGCGGCAATTGTATTCTATGACCTTTGGGCCGTTTGGGGTAATCATAAGACCGAAGTAGAGGCAGCCCCTGAACTCCCTGTCCTCTCTGCACATAGCGTCAACGGTGGGAATGAATATCTCATTCATACATCTGTCTGCTATATCGGGAGTGTAGTAAGGATTCGGAGCAACCGTTCCCATTCCTCCCGTATTCAAGCCCTCGTCACCGTCCTTCGCGCGCTTATGATCCATAGAAGATACCATGGGCTTTATACTCTTACCGTCCGTAAAGCAAAGCACGGATACCTCCGGACCTGTAAGAAATTCCTCAACCACTATACGCGAGCCGCTGTCACCGAACTTTCTGTCCTCCATAATAGAGCGGACCGCATCCCTTGCCATCTCTCTGTCGGTCGCTATGATAACGCCCTTGCCGAGCGCGAGTCCGTCAGCCTTGATAACCGTTGGGATAGGACAGCTCTCTATATACGAGAGAGCCTCCGTCGCATTCTCGAACACCTCGTATGAGGCTGTTGGAATACCGTATTTCTTCATTAAATTCTTGGAAAAGACCTTACTTCCCTCTATGATAGCGGCGCATTTTCTCGGTCCGAAGGACGAAATACCAACCTCCTCAAGCCTGTCAACGCAGCCAAGCACCAGAGGATCGTCAGGCGCAACCACCGCGTAATCGATCTTCTTCTCGAGCGCAAATTTTACGATGGCGTCAATATCCTTCGCTCCGATAGCCACGGGAATACAGTCGTCTGCCATACCGCCGTTGCCGGGAAGAGCGTAGATTTCCGTTACGCTCTTATTTTCCTTAAGCTTCTTAATGATGGCGTGCTCTCTGCCGCCGCCACCTACAACCATTAATTTCATATTCTGTGCCTCTCGTACAAGGATATCAGTGATGGAAAAGACGCATTCCGGTAAATGTAACGCACATACCGTATTTATCAGCAGTCTCTATAACCGCATCGTCGCGAACCGATCCGCCGGGCTCCGCAACGTAAGCGACTCCGCTTCTCTTTGCCCTCTCTATATTATCACCGAAGGGGAAGAACGCATCCGATCCGAGAGAAACTCCGCTTACCGTGTCGAGATAAGCCCTTGCCTCCTCTGCTGTGAGCGGCTCAGGACGGGAGGTAAAGTACTTCTGCCAATTACCGTCAGCGCACACGTCCTCCTCGTTCTTGTTTATATATCCGTCGATAACGTTATCTCTGTCGGGACGGGCAATACCCGGAAGGAACGGCAGAGACAGAACCTTCTCGTGCTGACGGAGATGCCAGGTGTCTGCCTTGGTGCCTGCGAGACGGGTGCAGTGAATTCTGGACTGCTGACCTGCGCCTACGCCTATAGCCTGACCGTCGTATGCAAAGCATACGGAGTTTGACTGAGTATACTTAAGAGTAATGAGAGCTATCGTAAGATCTCTGATAGCCTCGGGGGGAAGGTCCTTGTTCTTCGATACAACGTTCGAGAAAAGCTCGGAGTCAATCTTGAAATTATTTCTTCCCTGCTCAAACGTTATGCCGTAGACCTGCTTACGCTCTATGGGATCGGGTGTAAAATCGGGATCCACCTTTACTATATTGTAATTACCCTTCTTCTTGGTCTTGAGTATCTCAAGCGCCTCGTCGGTATATCCGGGGGCAATTATGCCGTCGGATATTTCCCTCTTTATGATAAGAGCGGTGGTCTTGTCGCAAACGTCGGAGAGGGCGATCCAGTCGCCAAATGAGGACATACGGTCAGTGCCTCTTGCGCGAGCGTATGCGCAAGCGAGAGCAGACTCGTCAAGACCCTCTATATCGTCCACGAAGCATGCGCGCTTCAAGGTGTCGGAAAGCTTAACGCCGACAGCCGCGGAGGTGGGACTGACGTGCTTGAACGAGGTAGCTGAGGGAAGACCCGTAGCCTCCTTAAGCTCCTTAACAAGCTGCCAGGAATTGAAAGCGTCGAGGAAATTAATGTAACCGGGCTTTCCGTTCAGTATTTCGATAGGAAGCTCGGAGCCGTCGTGCATATAGATCTTAGAGGGCTTCTGATTGGGATTACAGCCGTACTTAAGTTCAAATTCCTTCATTTTTTCTCTCCTTATACGTTCTTATTTACTATTCTGGTCTCACACTCTCCGCTCGCAATATCAACGTATCTTACGAAGAGGGATACCTTATTGTCCTCATTCAGATTCTCCCAGATAAGCGAGGTAAGACCGTCAATATCCGTATCGGGAAGAAAGAGGGTCTTGGGTTCTCCCTCGAACGAGGGGATAGGATCGCCGTCTGAGTTGTAGGTGTGAATAAACTTGGCATATCCGGACTTGGGATCTGAATATGCGTAGGTGAATCTCTCGCAGGAGGAATCGTCTCCCTCCGCGCTCTTGAGAATGGACATTGCGAAATTCATTCCGTCCCTCTCGCGACGGACTATTCCCGATATTCTGGGGGTGAAGTTGGGCTTATCATCCTCAAATTCACGGGTTCTGAGTGCCTGTTCAAAGGTCATCTGTCTGTCCATAAGCTCGTAGATAGTGTCGGTCTGATCACCGTTGGTCACTATCGTTTTGTTGCCAAGGACTCTGACGGGATAATATATGATAAGATGAGGATCGACCATCTTTGATTCATCAAACGCCTTGGTGCGCAGAGCATCGCCCTCCGCCACGAAAACGCGGTTACGGCTGTTGACGCTTCTTCCCATTATGAAGTAGGCTATCACAGCCTTCTTGCCATTGGGACTTTTTCCTATCATAATACCTCTGCCGTGATACGCAAGAGAATTAAGCTCCTCGCTGATAGTTGATACCTTCATTGTCTTTTCTCCTTAATTATTACTTTGCCGTCAATTACCTCTGCGTCGTCATCGGCAAATAGGCGTACCGCGCGGGGAAGAAGCTGCCATTCCGCCTCCTCCATAATTCTCCTCTGGAGAGTCTCGGGTGTGTCGTCCTCCATAACCTCTACAGCCTTCTGCAGAACTATGGGACCTGCGTCACACTCGGGAGTAACTATATGAACCGTGGCTCCGGACACCTTAACGCCCTTGGCGAGAGCCGCCTCGTGCACATGAAGTCCGTAGTATCCCTTACCACAGAAGGACGGGATCAGGGCGGGATGGACGTTTAATATTTTATTGGGGAAGCTATCATACATCTGCTCGTCAATGATAGTGAGGAAGCCTGCCAGAACGACCAGGTCTATCCTCTCCTTGCGAAGCTTCAGAACCAGAGCCTGCGTATAATCCGCAATACTGTCGTAATCGCGTCTTGGAATAACCGATGCGGGTATTCCGTGCTTTTCCGCCCGAGTGAGAGCATACACGTCAGGCTTAGAGGAGATAACGAGAGAGATTTTTCCCGAGCCAAGCTCTCCTCTCTCCTCCGCGTCTATCAGCGCCTGCAGATTAGTACCGCCTCCCGATACCAGAACCGCTATTCTCTTCATCAGCAAAGCACCACTCCCTCGTCACCGCTGACGATCTCACCGATGACGTACGCGTCCTCGCCCATCTCCGCAAGCACGGAGAGAGCAAGCTCTGCCTCGTCTCCGGGTACGACAACGCTCATACCAACTCCCATATTGTAGGTGTTGTACATATCGCGCTCGGGAATGTTACCCTCCTTGGCGATAAGATCAAATATAGGAAGAACGCGAACGGAGGACTTATCTATTCTGGCTGTAAGTCCCTTCGGAATGCTTCTGGGAATATTCTCGTAGAAGCCGCCGCCTGTGATGTGGGAAATACCCTTTACGTGCACCTTTGAGATAAGCTCAAGTATGGATTTTACGTATATTTTAGTTGGAGTGAGAAGCGCCTCAGCAACGGTCTTGCCACCGAGCTCGGCGCGGGGCGTGTAGAGATTTTCGCCGTTTTCGTCAACGCGGAACACCTTGCGAACGAGAGAAAATCCGTTTGAGTGAACGCCGGACGAGGAGAGCGCGATCACAACGTCGCCCTCGCGCATCAAGGAGTTATCTATGATCTTCTTCTTATCCACGATACCTACCGCAAAGCCGGCAAGGTCATAATCCTCCTTGGGCATTAGACCGGGATGTTCCGCAGTTTCGCCGCCTATAAGAGCCGCGCCGGACTGAACACAGCCCTCGGCAACACCGCTGACTATCGAGGCGATCTTCTCTGGAACATTCTTGCCACAGGCAATATAGTCTAGGAAGAAGAGAGGACGGGCACCGCAGCAGATTATATCGTTCACGCACATAGCCACAGCGTCGATTCCGATGGTATCGTGCTTGTCCATAAGGATAGCGAGCTTGACCTTTGTTCCGCATCCGTCAGTACCGGAAACCAATACCGGCTCCTCTATGCCGAGAAGGTTGAGACCAAAGCAGCCTCCAAAGCCTCCTACGTCGTCAAGACATCCCTCGTTTCTCGTACGGGCTATATGCGCCTTCATAAGCTCGACCGCTTTGTAGCCCGCGGTAATATCAACGCCTGCCTGTGCATAGCTTTCAGATCTTGAGTTTTTCACTTTGCTTCCTCGCTTTCTTTCACCTTTACAGATTCATTGTCAGATATTTTCTTTTCGTATTTATTAACATATGAGGTTGGGATACCGGTAGGATATTTTCCGTCAAAGCAAGCTGTGCAATAGCCTCCGGCGGTGCTTCCCTCTCCTATCTTACACGCATCCTCCAGACGAAGATAGCCAAGAGAATCCGCGCCCGTAATGCGTCTTATCTCCTCAATGGAGTGATTGCACGCAATCAGAGAATCACGGGACTCAATATCCGTACCGTAATAGCACGGGTTAAGGAACGGCGGGGATGAGGAGCGGAGATGAACCTCCTTGGCTCCGGCGCTCTTAAGCAGGTGGATAAGCTTGGCGCAGGTGGTGCCGCGCACTATCGAATCATCCACAAGAACTATGCGCTTGCCTGCAACGGTTGATTTTACCGGATTAAGCTTTATCTTTACCTTATCCTCACGCACGTCCTGTCCTGGCGCTATGAAGGTTCTGCCTATGTACTTATTCTTTATCAGTCCTATACCGTAGGGTATTCCGGACTCCATAGCGTATCCGAGAGCTGCATCAAGACCGGAATCCGGAACACCTACCACCACGTCAGCCTCCACTGGATGAGCCTTGGCAAGCAGTGCGCCTGCCCTCTTTCTAGCCTCGTGAACGGATCTTGAATAAAGAGACGAATCGGGACGCGCCGTATAGAAGTATTCAAATATACAAAGCCTCTCGGGCTTGGTGCCGCAATGCTCTCTGATGGATCTGACTCCCTCACTGGAGAACACTACGATCTCACCGGGGTCCAGCTCCTTAACGAGCGTCGCGCCTACAGAATCAAGGGCGCAGGTCTCGCTGGCTATAACGTACTGACCGTCGTCACGTCTGCCGTAGCATATAGGATGGAAGCCGTAGGGATCTCTGACCGCGATAAGCTTTTGAGGTGACATCAGCAAGAGGCAGTATCCGCCCTCCAGCTTATACATAGCTCGGCTGACCGCCTCCTCTATTGACGAAGCGGTAATACGCTCACGGGTGATAACGTAGGACACGACCTCCGCCTCGTTGGTCGTGTGGAAGATCATACCCTGCATCTCCAGCTCCCGCTTCAAAGCGGATGCGTTTGATATTCCGCCGGCGGTTGCAATAGCAAGCTTGCCCTTGACGTGATTTATCACGATGGGCTCTGCGTTGATCACGCCTCTGGTTCCAAGAGTTCCGTAGCGAACGTGACCGATAGCCATATTGCCGTAGCCCAGCTTCTTCAGCGACTCGCCGTCAAACACCTCGTTGACTATACCCGAGCCCTTATGCACCGTGAACATTCCGTCATCGTTAACAACTATACCCGACGACTCCTGACCTCTGTGCTGCAGCGCGTACAGACCGTAGTATACGCTAGAGGCTACGTTGACCTTCTCCTTACCGATTATTCCGAATACTCCCATAATGCTTCTCCCTGTCTTCTATGAGCTTGCGTTCAAAAATATTATGCGTTATACTTTGCTTCTATCGCCCGGTTCTTCTCCAGCACCTTATCGTGAGATGCGGAGCGTGAAGCCTTGATAGCGGCGGAAAGCGCAGGATCGGACAGAGCGAGTATCTCTGCCGCAAGATGAGCAGCATTTGCCGCGCCGTCTATCGCAACTGTAGCAACGGGAATTCCAGACGGCATCTGAACGGTGGAAAGAAGAGCGTCTACACCTCCCGTATTCTTCGACGAGATCGGAATGCCGATAACGGGAAGCACGGTGTTTGCCGCTACAGCTCCTGCGAGATGAGCCGCCATACCTGCCGCGGCTATGATAACGCCAAAACCCCTCTCCTCTGCAGACGATACGAATTCAGCTGCCTCGACAGGCGTACGGTGCGCGGAATAGATATGCACCTCTGTGGGAATGCCGTAATCGGAAAGCACGGCAATACCCTTCTCTACTATAGGAAGATCGCTGTCACTACCCATAAGAATTGCTACTTTTTTCATTTATAACTCCATTCCGTCGCCGCGGCGACTGCGTATTTAGTTGACGGGCGTCTCTGCCCGACTGCGCTCAGCACAAAAAATGACTGATCGATAAGTCTTAAAAAACAAAATGGGCAGAACTCACCCGGAAAGGTAGTTCTGCCCAGACGGTCGACAATTGCCAGAGATTTTTGCTTCCTTGCGGTCAATTCCGCTGTCCGTCGGTCACAAAAACCATTTACCGTCTATATTCTAACATAGATTTTAAATACTGTCAAGACTTTGTGAGAGCGCAAGATTTAAAATATTTCGGGAGCGCTCGCATTTTATTTGTTCAATTTCCACAAATACTGTGGAACGTCTTATGCCGGGAAACGTATTACTTATTGAAGAGTGTGATCTCGTAGATCTCGTTCTTCTTGGTGGGAAGTATGATCTTCGATCCTGTGATAGTGACGTTCTCCGCTCTGTATACAGTGCCCTCACCGCGTTCCCCTCCGGGTACGGTTTTCACCACTCTGCAGGTATCAAAGGGACAGTTCTCCAGCATTATCTCAACCCGTCCGCTATAGCTTCTTGTGATCAGCATAACGGTAGCAGTCTGAGAATTGCCCGCCGCGAGAGAATACAGCTCCTTACGGTAATCACCGCTGGTCTCAAAGGAGGTCCCGAGCTTGTAGAGCTTACCGAAGGCGCACATTACGTTATACGCCGCATAGTGATGGGGCTTTACGTGGTCATCGATTGTAAAAAGACCGTTCATAGCGGATCTGATATCCGAGGTGGAATACATCATAACGTCAACAGGGCTCTTCTGCGCAAGGATCAGCGAAGCGCCCAGTTCAGAGGCGAAATCCGGGGATAAGGCGGGGGGCGTGTCGCCTTTTGTGGCAGTATTATACTCGCAGATAATACTTCTGGTCTTCTTAAGTCCGGATCCGTCAAGGTAGGTCCTCGCGTATTTGATATGCATGGCGAGCTCATCCGGATTAGAGGTGTAAACGGACCAGGTAAAGAAGTCGAGAGGCGCGCACGTTGCCTCTGCGTTTATGTAAGAAAAGAACTTCTGCATAAAGGGAACGTACCCCTTCATCTCCTCGGTTGCGTCAAGGCGGTTGAGAGAATAGAAGCCGCGGGCTCCGTATGCTCCGATCTTTATCTTTGGGAATCTCTCGCGCAGGCGGTTTGCTGTTACGCGGTAAAGCTCATAATATTCTGTTGCGTCGCCCTCAAAGCCGACCGACGAATCCGGAGCGCTCCATATCTCCCAATACTTGATGTTATACTTGAAGCCGTTCGCCCATCCCTCGTTGTAATGCATTATGATATGCTCGCAGATCTGCGCCCATTTTTCAGGATCAGCCGGGGGGCGTGCGTAGATTTTCCGCGAGTACGGCTCAGCACTCTCGCCAAGTCTGTAGAAGATCTCCGCTCCCGTCTGACGAATAGACGCTATGTAAAGATCGGTGGGCAGGAAGTTGTAGGATTCCTCCAGCTCCGCGTCTGCCGAAAAATCCGGGAATATGCAATGTATGTTAATAAACTGATTATTTCCGTATTCTCCGTCCGGCGTGACCGTCCTGACCATTGGCACGCACATCTCCGAAAACTCCTCCGTTACGTCGAAGGGGAGATTGTAGCCGCCTGAGCGAGGACCGCCGTTTATACAGTTCAACGGCTTTATTTTGCCCGTCTTTTTCTGAAAATCAACGCTGATTACTCTGTTTAACATATGATCAACCTTTCGGTGCTTTTTTCACGTTTTATTTTACCATTTTTCAATTACGTTGTCAAGTGATGGACAGCTCTTTATCTCTCTTTAATACACTATTCTCCGCCCTTTCCCGACAAACAGAAGATGGATTTTGTCAAAAGCGGGAAGAAAACAGTCTTCGAGTGTCGAGCAAACTGCTCTATCCAAAAGGAGTTGAATTCCTGTTTTTTGTTCATTTCGCAGTTTTTTCAAAAATTCTCCGCTTTTTTCAAAAACCTATTCACAAATCAAATTTTATGTGATAAAATATATCCGTAAATTATTCGCCGTCAGGCGTAGAATGGAGAAGACAATGAAAAAACTTTACGAAGGCAAAACCAAGGACGTTTACGCTCTTGATAACGGAAACGTAATGCTCAAATTTAAGGATGACTGCACCGGCAAGGACGGCGTATTCGATCCCGGCGAAAACACTGTAGGTCTTAAGATCGAAGGCATTGGTAAGGCTAATCTGCGTACCTCAATCTACTATTTCGAGCTTCTCAAGAAGGCGGGAATCAAAACCCACTACGTCTCAGCAGATATCGACAACGTTACCATGGAGGTACTTCCCGGTAAGGTGTTCGGTCACGGTCTGGAGGTCATCTGCAGACTCGTTGCAACCGGCAGCTTTATCAGACGCTATGGTGAGTATATTGCGGACGGCACTCCCCTGGAGGGCGGATACGTAGAATGCACCTTTAAGAATGACGAGAAGGGAGATCCTCTCGTTACGTCTGAGGGACTTGCGGCTCTCGGCGTTATGTCAGAGGAAATGTTCAAGTCCATGAAGGAGCAGACTCTAAGGATCACCAGGATCGTTGCTGACGATCTGAAATCTATCGGTCTGGATCTCTGGGATATCAAGTTCGAGTTCGGCTACAACGGTGACGACGTCATACTTATCGACGAGATCGCATCGGGCAATATGAGAGTCTACAAGGACGGCACTATCGTTCCTCCCGTAGAGCTCACTAAGTACATACTTAACAGATAATCGGCTTTTTTGTTTGCAAGGAGGCGTACGCGGTGACGCGTGGCTTTAATGCGACACAGGGAACGCAGAAGCAAAAAACAGCGAGGGATCAAAATTCCTCGCTGTTTTTATATTATAACCCGTTTTGATGATATTGGCAAGCGTATGGCTGCCATTTTACTTGGGCGTCTGTCGATATGCACAGCCCTGCCTTCGCCGCACGATCATCAAATCACAGCTTTATCTCGTTTACCTTCTCCTCATTTCCGGAATCAAGAGAGCGCTTGATAGCGTTCATAACGAAAACGGATGCGATGAAGTCCTCGGGAGTTCCGATGCGATCCTCTCCGCAAAGAAGTCTGTAATAATCTGTAAACTCGGAATAGATCCAGTCGTTGCCCGCTCCGGAGGCTACCTTAGCGCCGCGGAAGCCACGTTCGGCTTGTCTTTCAGCAAAGTAATAGGAATTATCTGAAACGAAAATGCCGTTTACGTCGTAATCCTCGTATCTGAATACTACGTTATACTTTCTGCCATTCTGATACGCCTTGACGGACTTTGGATATTTACCGAAGATCTCAAGAGTCGACTCTACCATATGGGGAGCGTAGAAGAAGAATCCGCCATAGGAGCTGTTAGGGTCAATGGGAGCGCGTACAAGTCCTCCGACGGTCTCGCCGTCAACGTTGTTGAGCCTGTCCTCCGCAAGAGACTTAACGAACACGTCGTGACGCAGACAAGAGCCACCCGTGTAACGAATTCCACGCTTTTCAAACTCGCGGACCAAGGTCAGAGCGTCCTCCTCGCTGTTGGTTATAGGCTTATCAATGTACATAGGAACACCGCTGTCAAGATAGGGCGCGGCGTACTTCAGATGATTTGCGCCGTTGCGGGCGGTAACTACAAGACCGTCGATCTTACCGAGAGCGTCCGTGTAGTTGTCAAGCACGGGTACTCCAAACTTCTCATTAAGCTTCTCGGCAGCCTCTCTCTCCTCGCTGAAAACGCCTATTACCTCAATATCGTGAAACTCCTCGTGAGCCTTGATGGTATTAAGGAATGAGCCTGCATGTGAATTCTCACAGCCAAGTATAGCTATTCTTTTCATTTTCTATATCCTCTCAAATTTAAAATATTTCGAAAAACACGCATCAAAATTACGCCTTATTAATATCGCTCGCTATAAGGTCCGCGACGTATACTCCGCTGGCTGATGCGTGAGACAACGAATGGGTCACTCCGCTGCCGTCGCCTATAACGTAAAGTCCCTTGTGGCAGGTCTCGAGATTGTGATCAAGCTCCACCTCCATATTATAGAACTTGACCTCCACTCCGTAGAGCAAGGTATCGTCGTTTGCCATACCGGGCGCTATATTGTCAAGAGCGTATATCATCTCGATGATTCCGTCCAAGATACGCTTGGGAAGTACTAGCGACAGATCTCCGGGTGTAGCGGAGAGCGTGGGTCTAACGGTGTTCTCCTCTATACGCTGCTTGGTGCTGCGTCTGCCTCTCTCCAGATCTCCGAATCGCTGTACTATGACTCCTCCGCCAAGCATATTGGAAAGTCTGGCAATATTCTCGCCGTAGCCGTTGGAATCCTTAAAGGGCTCAGAAAAATGCTTTGCAACCAGAAGGGCAAAATTAGTATTTTCGGTCTTGCGCTCCGGATCCTCGAAGCTGTGACCGTTTACCGTAACGATGCCGTTGGTATTCTCGTTAACCACTATTCCGTTGGGATTCATACAGAAGGTTCTGACTCTGTCCTCAAACTTCTCCGTTCTGTAAACGATCTTACCCTCATAAAGCTCGCTTGTAATGTGCTCAAAAATTACTGCGGGTATCTCTACTCTTACTCCGATATCAACTCGGCTGGAATTCGTGGGTATGCCGAGAGACGCACACACGCTCTCCATCCACTTACTGCCGCTTCTGCCTACGGATATGATGCACTTATCCCCTGTAAAGTCGCCTTTTTTCGTGGTAAGGATGTACCCGTGTTCACTTTTCGCGATTTTTTCTACCGGAGTATTGAAGTAAAAGTCAACCTTGTCCTCAAGGAATGCATAAAGATTCTCCAGCACCACGTAGTTGATATCCGTGCCGAGATGTCTAACGGAGGCATCAAGAAGCGTAAGCTTATTCTGTATGCACTTAGTCTTGAAGGCATTCCCCGCGGTTGAGTACATTTTCGTTCCGGCTCCGCCGTATTTCATATTTATGCTGTCAACGTACTCCATAAGCTCTATAGCGCGTCCTCTGCCTATATACTCATAGAGTGAGCCGCCGAAATCATTGGTAATATTGTACTTTCCGTCAGAGAAAGCTCCCGCACCTCCGAAGCCGTTCATTATAGCACAGGTCTTACAGCCTATGCAGGACTTGATCTTATCACCGTCTATGGGACAGTGCCTTCCCGATAGCTCAGTACCAAGCTCGAATACCGCAACTTTAAGCTCCGGCGCCTTTATAGCCAGCTCATATGCAGAAAAGATACCTCCGGGACCTGCGCCGACTATCACACAATCGTATTTCATTTCCATCTCCTAAATAAGAACTGCCGCTATGAAAACGCGGGACCGTTCCGTTCTTCTTTAACATTCCAATTATAACACATATTAATAAAAAAATCAATATCGGGCGCAAATATAAGAGGTGGCTGCTTAAATTTTTATTTTTTTCACAGGTCTTTTGCAATTTGTACTTGAAAAAAACCACAATATATGATAAAATCTTCTAAAAACACACAGAGGTAATCTGATGATAACTGAACAAAACAATCGCGACAGAGACTGCGAGCTGGAGAAGCCGCAGATATCTCGTACACGAAAAAGATACATACTGAAGCTTGTTTTCAGATGCTTTGCGCTAAGCTTCTGCGTGTGGCTCTTCTTCGCAAGACCGGAGGAATTCGTCATCATCTCCAAAGGCGGATTCTTTGACCGTTTCTCCCTTCTGCACGTTCTCTTCGGAATATGGATAATAGATATGCTCTTCCAGCTTCTGCCCGTTCGGAATATCGTTCCTTTGGGCTCTCAGAAGCACCTGAAGATACGGTTTATGGAAATAAAGGAGAAGATCAATTACAAGGCGCTTAAGGATTACGTGACCTCAACCACCAAGGCGGCGTACAAGGTACTGATACTGTGGTCAATACTGCTCACCGTGATCGGCGTGCTGTATTTCGCACGTGTTATAAATAACTCCTGGCTGTTCATGATATCGGTTGTTTTCTACGTATGTGATCTGATTTGCGTGCTTATATGGTGTCCCTTCAGGCTTATGATCGGCTCAAGATGCTGTACTACCTGCCGCATATATAACTGGGACCATATGATGATGTTTACGCCTATGATGTTTATAGGAAGCCTTTACTCTACCGTGCTGGTTCTGTTGGCGTTCATCATCTTCGTCGTATGGGAATCCTGCTTTATGCTCTATCCCGAGAGATTCTGGGACAAGTCCAACGAGGCGTTAAAATGCTCCAATTGCACGGATAAGCTGTGCACCCAATATTGCAGAAAGCTCAGATAATGACGACCTTATAAAATGTGGATTTGCCGTACATAAAACCATATTTCCGGCGGTATTTATGAGTAAATCAAGCAAAAAAACTCAACACGGGTCGCTTGTTTCTAGGATTTGAGATTTAAAAAAGGAAGATGGCGTTCAAACGCGCCATCTTCCTTTTTTGTTATTTTGGTATTACGTTCGTATCGTCGGAGTCGGAATATACTATCTTACCGCTTATTATGGTGTATACCGGATGAGCGCCTACGTAGCGAAGGGGATTCTCCGTCCATACGACCACGTCGCCATCCTTGCCGACCTCAAGAGATCCAACGCGGTCTCCGATTCCCGTCTGATTTGCGGGGTTTACGGTGATTGCACGCCAGCCCTCCTCCATGGGCAAGCCACGGCTGACACACATGCCCGCAAACAGAGGCAGATGCTCGATGGGAGTGATCTCGGCGTCGGTGATAATGCTGATGGGAACTCCTGCGCGGTACAGCTCGCCTGCGGTAGCGAAGCCCTTGTTATCCAGCTCCTTTTTGGTCTTGCCGCCAAAGGAAGGACCGATAAAGCAGGGGAAGCCGGCGGCAACCAGATCCTCCTTTACCAGAGCGCCGTCGGTGCAGTGATCGATGGTCATCTTAAGCTGAAATTCCTCCGCAATACTCAACACGGTATGGATGTCGTGTGCTGCGTGGACGTGTACCTTCATGGGGATCTCACCGCGGAAAACGGGGAGCATGGCGTCGTACTTCACATCAAAATCCTGCTCCTTGCCAAGGGTGGTGTTCAGATAATATTTCTTTGCCTTATAGAGGAATTCCCTCATCATTGCCGCCAGAGCCATACGGGTTCTGGGAGCTCGCTCCTTTGCCTTGCCGTAATCGTTGCAGGGATTCTCGCCAAAGGCGCATTTCATAGCCAGAGGATATTTGACGATCATATCCTTAATACGCGTTCCTGCGGTTTTGATGGCAACGAAGGTTCCGCCGATGATATTGGAGCTGCCGGGACCTGTGCAAACCGTGGTAACGCCTCCCTCAACCGCATCCTTCAGATCATCTGAATAAGGGGTCAGAAGATCGACGGCTCTCATATGAGGTGTAAAGGGATCGGTAGACTCGTTGAAGCTGGAGCCTACTCCGCCGCCCGTGCCAAGATGGCAATGCGCCTCAACGAGACCGGGAGTGACGAGTCTGCCCTCAGCGTCTATCTCGGTATCGCAAGTGACGGGGCAATCTCCCTCTCCAACCATAGAAATTTTGCCGTTATCATCTATTACTACATAGCCGCGCTCGTATTCCGCGCCTGCCATAGTCTTGATATTTCCGTTTTTGATTATCAGCATTTTCGTTTCCTATCTATTCACTTTAATTCGAGTAATAGGTTACGGAGTAAACTATGCCGTACAGCGTTTCATCTCCCTCCATAACGCAGATCTTGTAATTCGCGCCTTCCTCATAGCTTGGGAAATCTATTCTAGCGGCGTACAGTCCATCTGAAACGTAATTTATTTCCGTAGGCTTAACGATACAGTTCTGCACTCCGTCAGACCAAAGATTAAAGAATACGGAGTCGGTCATCTTATTAATCATAATGAACACGGGAGTCATATCGCCGGGAGCGAAATTAAGAGAGCCGTTTCCCGTAGTAACGCCGTCGGTATTGATGCCGAAAGCCGTAAGAGGACCCTCTGTAAGATTGACTATCACGAGCTTGCTTGGAGAATCTTGTATCTCTCCCATGCTATCGTAGGAGATTATGTTGTACTTCAGCGCCGTTGGTCCCTCTGTTCCTATCTCGTAGTATTCAACGTGAATTCTTACCACGTATCCGCCATAGTTATCGCTGTAGCCCTCGCACTCAAGGATGAATGCACCAAAATCGTGCATAACCTCAACGCGCTGAGGCTCAAAGTTATATACGCATATAAGATCGATAGACTCCTTGTAGCCTATCCAGAGGGTCATATCCCCGTCCGATTTCAACAGATCATTTCCGTCAGCATCGTAGAGAGCAGTCATATCTCTCCTGACCACGTTCACGGCAAATGAACCGTAGAACACCTGACCGTAGTAGGTGTACTCTATTTTTGCCTCGCAGTTATCAAGACCTATACAGTAGATCTCAACGGGAATCTCGCACACGTATAGCCCCTCAGCGACGCCTACAGCCTCCACTGTAGGAGAGAAATGATAGTTGCCTATCATCACGTCGGTGACGAAAACGGGAGCGGTAAACCCTATCATAAGAGGAAGTGTGTCTGTAGTATTTAGAATTTCAAGCTCGTAAGAGAAGTCCTCACCCTCTTTGAATCTGGCTCCCACCATTTCGGGCTCAGACTCAAGCTTAACGCCAACGAATAAGGTGTTAGTCTCCGTGATCTCACCGTCGAAGTACGTAGCATACACCTGATATGAGATTTCGTACTCCATAGTCATATCGAAGTAGTAGGAGCATTCAACTGCAAATCCTCCGTCCGACTCGGTGATATAATACGAGAGATCCAGGCCTCCAATACCTCCAACGTAGGTAACGTTCGAGCTATCGCCGGTATAAATAAAGCGGAAGCTGTGCTCACCCGGTGTAACGGTCAGAAAATCGGAATTAACAGGATCAGCACCGTCCACCGAAACGCCTACGTACGTAATGGGCTCAACGTAAGGGCGGTTTAACATTACCGCAAAGTATCCGTAACCGTTACCTGCGCTTGTAAAATAGGAGAAGTTTACGTCACGGTGCAGACCTGCGGTGATAGGACCGATATACAACGGTATTACGTAATAGTAATCGGAAACGTAGTGTCCCTCGCCAAGATAGTCGTTCGAGCCGTCGTCGGAGACGCTTATGCTGCCTTCTATCTCTGCGTATTTATCGAAAACAAGATATATAATTGACGGAACTCCGTAATCCACGGTCACGGAATCGGAGGGGTTTCCGGTTTCGGAGAGCATTACGCCGAGGTATACGGGATCCGACTCGGGCTCAGGCTCTTCCTTACCGCTTGTGGCAATAATGCTTATTCCCTCTCTGACCACCTCTCCCGTTACGTCAACGTAGTTGACAGCCAGACCGTAGTCTCCCTCGGAATACAGGGTAGGCAGGATCACTCCGTAGTAATGACCGATAGGTGATGAACCAGAAGCGAATATATCAAGCTTTCCGCCGCTCAAATAAATCTCTAAGCCGTCTACGTCCTTGCTGAAGATAACGAAGACCTGCTGCTGTTCAACTCCGGTCATAATTTCAAGATAAGGCATCGGTCCGGTCATTTCTTCGGTCATAACGCCAAGCAGGGTTGCCTCGCTCGTATCACTGCTCTTAGCCTCTATGCCGAACTCAGCAATGGTTCTTCCAAACTTATCAATAACTGTGCAGGTATCGCTGCCCTCGAAAAGAGGATAGGTCTTGAACTTAAATATCCAACCTTCAGCGGTGTAGGAGAAGTCATAGGGTTCAAACGCAGTCTCATACTGACCCAGCATAAGAGAGATGTTCTCGTGCTCGTTTTTGAATGCTACGTACAGAGTGAATTCCGTTCCGGCATAAACTGTAACGTTCTTTTCGAACGTGCCGTCATAGTGTGCCTTAGCGCCCACGAAATCGCTGCCTAAGTTATCCGACGGGTTTATCGTAACCGTGAAGAAATCCTCACGCGCCTCGCCGTTTACGGTATAGGATACCCTTACGGAATCGCTGCCCGCCAGCACCTCAGGCACAGATATCAGATGATAGTGTCTTCCATCATAGTCAATGCTGCTGCCTGCGTGACCGCCCCAGCCGTCGTTCTGCATAAAGTAAACGCTCACGTCCTCAACGCTTCCGGAGAAGTAAACGACGAAAATGGTGTTCTCTCCCTCGGTTACGGTGATCTCACGTCTTAAAGAATATTCGCCCTGCAGGCATACGCCAAGGAAGGAGATTTCCTTAGGAGCGGATCCAACAGATATGCTTACACCGCAGTGCGCGTAATACTCCACGCCGTTGAAGTAGTATCTGAGAGACGCCTTATAGTCACCTACCTCGGCAGCGGGATATTTTGCTCCTACAACGTAGTAGCTTCCACATTGGTAAGAATTAAAATCGGTCATCTCGCCCCAATCGGTAATGAGGCCTAAGGGATATACCTCCTTATCAAAGAAGAAGTAGATAGTCTCGTCCTGCACACCCTCAAGAGCTAAGCGATCTCCAAGAGGCTCGATATCGTTTGCAGAAACTCCAAGGAAACTGTGAATTTCCTCGTCGCCGCCATCGTCACTGCCTTGACCGACGATCGCATTAATATTTATATTTGTCTGGTCCATTCCGGACGAGCCGTGGCTTATATAAACCGAGTATTCCCTGCCATAGTCGGCAAAAAGGGTATCGATCTCAAAAACGTATACGGCATTACCGTCGCTATAGCTGTAGGTCGGAGCTGTATTTATGTTGAGATCAAATATGAAAAGGTTAAGATTTGACACGGGTGCGCTGAAACGCAGATAAATAATCGCTCCGACACCGTGAGTTATTCTGATATTATTGCTGATAAAGCCGGGGTCGAGGTCACCCTTGGCATCAAGGAAATATCCTGCAACACCGCTGGGATTGTCAAGCACGTCATCAACCCTGATGGAGTATACGTGCTCCGCGCGCTCCTCACCGAGACCCCAGGACAGAGTCAAAGTATAATCTCCCTCCGTCTCCAGATCGGGAATAACCATAGAATAGGCAAAATATCTCTTGCCCTCATGCTCAAAGCCGTTAACCTTTATTCCACCAATCGTAATATCCTCAGAAAGCGAGTCTCCACTCACTTTGCCGTGACAGAAGTCGGGATGGGAGCCGTCAAACATCACGAATACGGTTAACGGTCTGCCGGGATAAAGATGGAGGCTATCTCCGAGAAGTATGCTGTGGTTAGCGTCAAACAGGCCCTCAAGAGTGGGCATAGTAACGCCGTCGGGCTTATCGTCTCCACCGGATTCGCCTGAGTTGCCGCCGGATTCGCCTGAGTTGCCGCCGGATTCGCCGCCCGATTCACCTGAGCCGCCGCCGGATTCGCCGCCCGATTCACCTGAGCCACCGCCGGATTCGCCGCCCGATTCACCTGAGCCGCCCGAGCCTCCGGGAGTCACTACACAGGATGCAAGGCTTAGGGACAGAGTAATGATAAGGCAAAGCACGATAAGCCTAAAAGCTTTCAATTGTTTGATCATTTGTTCTCCTCCTTTTAGGAAGTGTTTTAGTCATATAGTACAATTTATAGTAATTTATGATTTTATTATATATTAAAAATACGATAAAGTCAAGTTTTTGATTATAAAACATGATTTCGATCGATCAATCGACGCACAAAAAACGAGCTCGCACTCAAAATTTCGCCGAAAAAGCAACAGTCCACTTTGACTTATATTGCAATTTTAAATGCATTACTCAAGGGAAAAATCATCAAGGCTGAACTGCTATTTTCTGCAGCTCAGCCTTGATTTTGTAAACTATGGTTAGAAGAAATTAGTTTTTAACCTCTTCCATTATAAATGCCTCGAGAGTGTCGCCCTCTCGAATATCATTAAACTTTTCTATACCAACACCGCACTCATATCCCTCTGCTACCTCACGGACGTCATCCTTGAAGCGACGGAGAGAGGATATCTTATCCTCAAAGATAACTATACCGTCACGAACGATACGAATCTGCGCGTTTCTCGTAATCTTACCGTCCTGGATATAGCATCCGGCGATAATACCAACGTTCGGAACCTTGATGGTCTGTCTGACCTCTGCGTGACCGAGCAGCACCTCCTTGTAGGTAGGAGCAAGCATACCCTTCATAGCAGCCTCGATCTCATCAATGATCTCATAAATAATACGATGGCAACGGATATCTACCCCGTTTCTCTCCGCGCTATCCAACGCGTTCTTGTCGGGACGGACGTTAAAGCCTACTATTACCGCGTTAGATGCGGTTGCAAGCATAACGTCGCTCTCCGTAATACCGCCGACCGCTGAGTGAATAACAGCAACCTTTACCTCCTCGTTGGAAAGCTTGAGAAGGGATGCCTTCACAGCCTCGACAGAGCCGGCAACGTCTGCTTTTACTACAATATTAAGGGTCTGTACGCCTGCGGCGATCTGACCGAACAGCTCGTCAAGATTAACTCTGGCATTTGCCGCAAGGATCTCCTGGCGCTGCTTATCACGGCGCTGCTCAGCAAGGTCCTTAGCCATTCTCTCGTTCTCTACAGCGTTAAGCTCATCACCTGCCTGCGGAACGTCGTCAAGACCTATGATCTCAACGGGAACGGAGGGACCTGCAGCCTTTGCGTTTTTGCCCTTATCGTCAACCATTGCGCGAACACGTCCAACAGCATTTCCTACGATAACGTAGTCACCCTGATGGAGAGTACCGTTCTGTACGAGCACGGTAGCAACGGGACCGCGTCCGCGGTCAAGCTTGGATTCTATTACTATACCCTTTGCTCTCTTCTTTGGGTTTGCCTTAAGCTCCTTCATCTCGGCAACGAGAAGCACGCTCTCCAGAAGATCGTCTATACCCATACCCGTGTGAGCGGAAACGGGTACCGTGATAACGTCACCGCCCCATGCCTCAGGTACAAGCTCGTACTGTGTGAGCTGGTTGAGAACGTTATCGGGATTAGCGGTGGGCTTATCCATTTTGTTAATTGCTACGATAATATCAATTCCGGCAGCCTTGGCGTGATTGATTGCCTCTACGGTCTGAGGCATAACGCCGTCGTCAGCCGCTACGACCAGAATGGCAATATCGGTGGACTTAGCACCTCTCATACGCATGGCGGTAAACGCCTCGTGGCCGGGAGTATCAAGGAAGGTTATATCCTTATCGTTGATCTTAACTCTGTAAGCGCCGATCGCCTGAGTAATACCGCCCGCCTCTCCGCGAGTGACATTGGTGTGTCTGATAGCATCGAGAATAGAGGTCTTACCGTGGTCAACGTGACCCATTACACAAACGACAGGCGCGCGCTCTACAAGATCCTCCGTGCTGTCCTCTGCCTCGGTGAAGAGACGCTCCTCGATGGTAACTACTACCTCACGGGTAACCTTGGCGCCAAACTCGTCAGCGATGATCTCAGCCGTTCCGTAATCGATGGTATCGTTAAGGCCCTTCATCTCGCCCATAAACATAAGCTTCTTGATGACCTCGCCGGCGGACTTCTTAAGTCTTGAGGCAAACTCCACAACGGTGATCTCGTCTGGAACGGTGAATTCAAGCTGCTTGTTGCGGGCGCGCTCTGCCTCCATCTTCTTAATTCTTTCCTGAGCCGCGCGCTCCTTATCCTTTGCGCTCTTTTGATTCTGACCCTTGTTATCCTGCTTCTTCAGCTTCTGCTTTGAGCTGTTGTTATCAGTACCGTTAAGAACGGCGTAGTACTTATCGTTGTATCTGTCGTCGTACTTGGAAAGGTCAACGTCCGAGGTTCTCATATCAACCACGCGTGTCTTGGGAACGTTAGACTGAACATTATAATCGGAGCTGATATTTACGCCGCCCTTAACGTTCGATTTATCAAGGGTGGGAGTTATAGTTTTGAACTGCTGCTTCTGAGGACGCTTTTCTTCCTTCTTCTGAGTCTTCTCGGGAGCAGGCTGCGGCTTCTGCTGCTGAAGCTTCTGCTGCTTTTCAAGCTGCATCTGCTGAGCTGGACGAAGAGCTGACGCTTCGGCCTGAGGCTTGGGCGTTACGGGAGAAATATTTGACACGGGGGTGCGCTTTTCTGCCTCCGGAGCCTTTTTACGTTCGTCTAGCCTCTGCCACTGAGAGTTTGGATTTCTGAAGCCCTGCGCTTGTCTATTCATATTATCAAGCTTCTTGGCGAAGGGATTCTCCTGAGGTGCACTCTTGTACTTGTTATAGGTATCGTTTCTCTGATCCTTTGGTCTGTCACCTCTCTGGAACTTAGACTGATCACCCTTGTCGAATCTTCCTCTCTCGCCATCGAAGAACGGGCGCTGAGATCTCTGATTCTCAAATTTCGGCTGAGGTCTCTGAGTCTCGGGACGAGCTTCAGGTCTTGCGCTCTGCACTCTCGCAGGATTGGTCTGCGGATTCGGTGCCTCGGGCGCTCTCTTCGGCTGCTCTGCCACCTTGGGAGCCTCCTCCTTTACGGCAGGCTTTACTTCCGTCTTTGCAACAGGCTTCTCTTCCTTTGCGGGTGCTGCCTTTGCGGGTGCTTTCTTTGCAGATGAGGTTATCTTGCTTCTGCCATCGCGGTAAGCGTCGATATCCTTGATCTGATGGGTAACTGTAAGATGGTTTATAAAGATCTCAAATTCGTCAGCCTCCATAGAGCCGCCGGTCTTTTTATCCATTCCAAGCTCCTTGCAGGTATCTACGACGTCCTTGGTCTTTATGTTAAAATCCTTTGATAACTGACTGATTTTGATAGGTAATTGCGGCATAAGGTTCACCGGTTTCCTTGGTAGGAAACTTCCTTTCATTATGATTTTTCGGGAAAGGGCTGTTCTATAGAATCCAGCGCCTTCCTTATTTCGTCAGCGAATCCGGCATCGGTTATGCCTAAAACCATAGGTGAGTAGGTTTTGCCGAGCAATCTGCCAAGCTCTGTGGGATCTATCCCGATCTCGCGAAGCTCCTTTGCATAGAATTCGCATTTATTGTATATTTTCTTCTTCGTTCCGTCGGATGCCGAATCGCATAACAGTACGGTTACGACTGCGCAACTGCCTTTTTTTGACAGGGCACTGCACACAAGATCCGTACCGATAAGGATCTTGCCTGCCCGCATAGCGAAGCCAAGCATTCCTCTGAAACGGGTCAACGCCTTATTTTCCAACCGACAGCTCCTCTTCCATTACGGAATATACCTCTGCGGGTATACTGCATTCGAGAGAGCTTTCAAGTCTCTTGGACTTTACAGCGCGCCTGAAGCACGCAAGCTCCTTACAGATATACGCGCCTCTGCCTGAGCGCTTACCCGTTGTGTCTAAGACGATCTCTCCCTCGGGCGTACGCAGAACTCTGATAAGAGTGTTCTTTGGAAAATGCTCACCGCACCCGACACAGCGTCTGGTGGGAAGCTTTCTTGTCGCTTGTGTGGCTGCCATATTAAGCCTTAATGTCTATCTTGCAGCCTGTGAGACGGGCAACAAGCTTAGCGTTACGTCCTTCCTTACCGATGGCGAGGGAGAGCTGATCAGGAGAAACTGTTACACGGCAGGTTCTCTCGTCCTCCAGATATACGTCAAGCACTTTGGCTGGAGAGAGAGCCTCTGCAACGTACTCCGCAAGATCGTCGCTGTACTTGATTATATCCACCTTCTCACCGGAAAGCTCTGCGAGAATTGCTGAAATTCTCATACCGTTCTTACCTATGCAGGAGCCAACAGCGTCAACGTTAGGATCTCTTGACTCAACTGCTATCTTGGTTCTCATACCTGCCTCACGGGAAATTCCCTTGATGAGAATGGTACCGTCCATTATCTCGGGAACCTCAAGCTCGAAGAGGCGCTTTACAAAGTTGGGATGTACGCGGGAGAGGGTTACGATAGGTCCGCGAATCTCGCCGCTCTTAACCTCTGAGATAAATACCTTGATTCTATCACCGACCTCAAAGCTCTCGCCGGGGATCTGCTCCTCCTTGATAAGAGTAGCGTAGCCTGTACCCGTGTCGAGAATTGCGTTGCCGTTTACAGTATCTATCTTATCAACGATTGCGGTGATGATCTCTTCCTTCTTGTTCTCGTATTCCTTGGTCTGACGCTCGCGCTCTGCGGTACGTATAGCCTGAACTATCATCTGTGTGCCTGCTCTGGCGGAAAGACGTCTGAAGTCCTTGGTCTTAAGCTCGGTCTCTACCACTCCGCCCATCTTGTGTCTGCGTGAGAGCGCCTTCGCAGCTGTATAACCGATCTCACATTTGTCGTCGTACACCTCATCGTCAGGCACTACGGTGCGCTGCTGATAAACCTTCATATCCTTCTTGACGGGATCTATCTTAACTCTGATCACCGTGGTAGGACCTACTTCCTTTCTGCACGCGTTTGCGAGAGCAAGCTCGATGTGCGAAATCATATACTCCTTAGATATGCCGTTTTCCTTCTCGAGAAGATCGAGAGCGTTGAAGAATTCTGCGTTCATTTTTCCGTTGTACCCGTATTTTCGGGCATCAGCCCATACGTTCCTTTCTGTTTGTTAGATTTATATTTATTTATTTCTTTTCCTCAAAATACACGGTAGAAAGCTTGGAGATATCAGAGAGTGATACTGTTATCTCCGAGTCTGCCTCAACTATCACCACCTGATCATCGCCCACCTGCAAAAGCTCGCCTAAAACCGACTTTCTTCCGTCCTTTGCCGCGAAAAGCTTCGCCTCTACCTTAGCGCCTATGGCCGCCTGCATATGTTCCTTGGTGCGCAGCTCCCTCTCTACACCGGGAGAAGAAACGTCCAGGTAATAGAAGCCCTCGATGGGATCTACCTCGTCGAGTATGGGATCTATCGCTCTGTGCACCTTCTCGCAATCGTCGATATCGATGCCGTCCGGATGATCTATAGTGATCTCAAGATGGTAATCCGCGCCCACCTTCGCGTACGTGATATCCCAAATGGAATAGCCCAGCTCCTCAACCGTAGGGGTAATTGCCTCTCTGACTGTATCCTTGATGCTTTTTTTCATTCGTTTGCCTTTCCGCGCGTGGCGCTGTCAATTTACAATGAAATGAAGAGTGACCCGAAAGCCACTCTTCAACCAATCTATTCAACTGTATACATTATAGCATATATTTTGAAAAAATCAATAGCTTTTCAGAAAAAAATTGAATTTCAGCGCAGTTTTTCCTGATTTATCATAAAATACAGCGTCAAACCGTAAATCACACACAACTAAAAAGGGGAGTACAGGCATTGCCCGCACTCCCGATTTTATTTTATCTGATCACTCGCCGGATTATCTGATTATTTTGCGGAAAAATCGTGAGGACCCTTGCCTATGCTGTATTTACGCTTAGCAAGACTCTTATCTCCTACAACCTTGGAGTAACGCTTCATAAGCTTCTCCAGATCCTTAACGATCGCGAGTCTGTCCCGCTCGAGATCTGCTGCCTCGGAGGAACGTGACTTGACAGCCGCCGTTTCCGAAAGTGCGGATACGTTCTTCTTCTTCATTTCAATTCCTCCTTATAATCCAAGATTAGCTATGACATCGCCGCCAAAGAACCAAGCGAACAGCACGATGATCACCAAGAGAACTGCCAGGATGATACCGAGAGCGGTAAGCCAGGAGCCACCTGCATCGCGGTGAGCGTTCGCTATTCTCTTAAGAAGCCAGCCGAACTGCTTCTTTGCGGATTTCTTCGCGGACTTATTCTTATCAATATCACGGCGAAGCTGACGCTTCTCGGTTGAGGTGAGCTGCTCGTGCTTCAGACGGTGCTGAGACATAGCGATGGTAGACTCTGCCATGATCTGAGTGTTGATGAGATCGTAGAGCTTCTGCTTATCCACTCTTTCCGCATGAAGCTTATTAACCTTCTTAGCCGAGCGGCGCTGACGCTTGTATTCCTTGCTTGCCGCAGTGTCCTTAACGCGTCTCATTGCCATGGTGATGGTGTTGCCCTCAAGGTCAACCTCATTACCCTCGTAGATAGATATAAGCTTGCCGTTCAGATGATCTCTCTCGTTCAGGAGCTGCATGATCTTCTCACGGAGAGCTACAGCCTGCTCCTGCTTCTTATGATTCTTGAACTTAAGCTGGTATGGATTGGTGTTGATAACCTTATAATAACGGTTGTTATCAGCTCTCTCAAGAGCGAGAGCCTCCTTACCCTTCTTGTCAAGTGCCTTGCACTTCTTCTCTATAGTACCGCGAGAGAGTCTTGTCTTCTTATCCATAAGACCGTATCTGTAACGGAACATATCGTAGTCGCTCTGGAGCAGGTTCTTCTCGTACATAAATCTTGCGGCGATAAGCCTCTGATCCTTGTTTGCCTGCTTTGCAACGGCCGCTGCGAGAGTTGCGATCTCGTAGGTCTCGGCATTGCTCTTCTCTACTCTGTTGTGTGCCTGAGCGCGACTGAGCTTCTCCGCATTCTCGTTTTCAACCTTATACGCGGTGTAATCTGCGTAATCGTAGGAGTATGCGGTGGTCTCGGTGGTGTAGCTGAGAATAGGAAGGTTGCTATAGGGCTTACCAAGAACGATCTTGGATGAGAGCTCACGGTCAGCATAGGTGATCTCGTCCTCTGTAAGATCGGTATACTCACGAACGAAGTTGTTGTAAATATCAACCTCTACGTCAAGAGCGAGGGAGCGCTTCTTCTCATACTTCTTGTCGCCAACCTGGCAGGATGCAAGCAGATTCTCGATAGAAAGCTCAACTATACTTCTCTGCGCATTGATGCAATTAACAATAGCTATGATCATATCACGGCCCTCGGCAGCATTCTTCTGATTGCTGAGGCCGACAAGCTCGTATCTGATAAGATCAGCCTTCTTATCGTTATTCTTAAGGAATCTCTTAAGTTCCTTCTTGTTCATAACCTTGATAGCGCGAGTTGCGCTGCCGGTATATTCAGGCTTAACGGGCTCCTCCTCGGACTGATCAACCACAACAGCCTCCTGAGCGGGTGCTCTCTCGGTTACCTGATACTCGATCTTAGGAGTCTTTCTGTATCCCTCTCCGGAGACGATCTCGTCGTACATATCTACGGATGCCTTCGTAAGAGTAACGTTTGCTACATCAAAGAGCTCGTCAACTATGGAGTTGTGATATACGATCTCTGAGTTAAGCCTTGCGCGATACTTCTTAAGCGCGGACTTATCAAGAGAGGTGTGAGCCACAGCTACGTCCTCCGCGACGGAGTCGATAAGGTTCTTAGCTATGATGAGAATCTTGACGTCTATGTCAACAACGTCCTCAGCGGTAGCGCCGTACTTAGAGCACTCGAGAGCCTCAATTTCCTTTTTAACTTTCTTGTAGTTCTTATCAGCCGCCGCATAGCGCTTCTTAAGCTCCTTCTTGGAAAGGGGAGCGGACTCCTCCTCTGCCACAACGACCTCGTCATTGCTCTCAACAAGGTGAGTCTCTTCTGCCGCAGCCTCGTTCTGCTCTGCAGCAGCATAACCGATAGCCGCTCCTGCAGCTGCCGCAACTGCCGCACCTGCCAAAGCGCCCGAAGCCTCATCGCTTTCGGTGGAAGCAACGGGTGCGTGTCCGCCGAATATGAACGTGCAATTGCCGCCGATAACGTTCTTCTCCTCATCGGTAGGCTCGCCTACTATTCTGGTATTCTCACCAACGGTCTCGTAAAGCTCGAATACGTGAGCCATCACGGGAACGTCGGGAAGAAGCGCAGCCTCGGCTACTCTGTCTGCCGTAATGGAATGTATCTCCGTTACGGGCGTATCGCATGCAGCGGAGCAAGCCGATGCATACTGATTGTAACGTGCAAGAGCCTCTACGAGCGCGCGCTTGGAGGCATAAATAAATTTAGCGTTGCCAAGCTTTACAGACTCTACGAGCACACGGGAAGCAACTATAACGCGCTCTCTTTCAAGGGCGAGAGCAGCAACGGAGGTAGCTGCGTCGTCAAGCTTGTCGTTAAGGCGCGCAACCTCACGGGCAATCTTCTTGTCTGCCTTTGCTGCGCGCTTGCGAAGCTTCTTAAGCTTTCTCTTGGAGGTTATCTCGATCTTATCGCCCAGCAGGTCATACTCTGTAAGAGACGCCTGAATGGGAGTTACGGAGGTAACGGGGTTGGTAGCTATCTTTTCATCAATAGCGGTAACTGTGGGATATCCGTTCTCCACGTTGCCGTTCACAAGGTCGCCGAGAGAGGGGAAGTTGAAGGTATAGCTTCTGGGAGCGGTTTCGGGCTTCTCGCAGAATTCCTCGTATCTCTCTCTGTACGTCATAGCGGGAATGACCGCTCTACCCGTACCATTTGCAATGTGATCGGGAAGGAATGCTGATACACGGGTCAGCTGTACGCCGCTGATATCAGCAAACGCGGTTGCTCTGCTGTTGTATCTCTCGATCTCTCCGTAAAGAACATCAACGCACTTGTTAACAAGCTTTGCCTTGCCTACTGCCGCTGCGGCGGAAAGGTTGTCGCATCTTATCTCAAGAACGGAGCCACACAGACGCATAGCGCGGATAATTGAAACCTTGCGGCGCTCATCCTCAAAGTTCTCTGAGGAGGAATCAATAGAATTGATCTGCTTGTTATACTTCTTAACCGCCTTGTTGCTCTTCTTCAGATACTTCTTGAGCTGGCGCTTGGTTTCAACCGCCTCGCCCATTTCACGAAGCTCGATAACTACGGGATCGTCGTTAATAACCGGCTCAAGTCCGCTTTCTACCTCAACGGCGGCGATAGCCTCGTCTGCAGCGTCAGCTACAGGCTCCTCCTGAATCTCTGCGATCTCGGGAGCCTCCTCGTCTGCTGCTGCGTTGATCTCGTCGATCACGGTCTGGCGGCGAGCTGCCTGCTCGTCAGCGATAGACTGATGATGAGCGAGAAGCGCCTCCATCTCTACAGCAAATCTCTCCTGCTCCTCGGCGAATATGCGGAGCATCTCGCTTCTTGCGGAGGTGGATTGTGCCTTGATAGTGTTTAATATGTACTCGTGCTGTGACTTTGCGATCTCTATCTCACGGGCATAGAACTCCTCTGTGGGACTCCAGCCATCCTCTGCGATCTGAGGATCGTCTGCGGAGGTTACGTTGACGACCATACGGTCATCCTCAATGGAAAGAACGAACTTATCGTCCTGAGTGCTGATCATCTCACCCACGAGGAAGTTTTCGACCTCGCGTCTTGCAGCCTCTTGCTTGCTTACTCTCTCGGTATATTCATACACGGGTGCGGGTGTAGGAGCTGCTACGGTGGGCTTGGGCGCCTCTGCGACTACCTCTGCTGCCGGCTTCTCAACAGCCGGCTCAACCGCCTCGGATGCATCCTCGTCAGCGGAGGAAACGTCAACCTTGCCCTTAACGAGATCAAGCTTATCTACCATACGGAGATTGCCGTCGTCGTCTACTACTGCGCACTTGGTTACGCGATTAAGGAGAGCCGTCGCCTTATCGCCGCGCGCTCTTGCCTCCTCGCGCTCCTTCTCGAGAAGAGCCGCGATCTCCTTAGCCTTTTCCTCGCGAATGCGAGCCTCTGCCTCCTCGCGTTCCTGCTTCTCGCGAAGCTTTGCCTGAGAGAGTGATCTCTCTCTATCCTTCAAAATTTTCTTTCTGTAATTCTGAGCATAGTCAAGAGCCGCCATCTTCTGCTCAGCAACGAGCTGTGCGATACGCTCCTCCTCCTGAAGTCTCTTCTCAGCCTCCTCCAAACGAGCCTGAGCGTCCTCCTCAGCCTGCTTCTGACTCTTTTCCTGCTCGCTCTTACGCGCACGCGCTTCCGCTTTGGCGCGCTTGATGTTGCCGGCTGCAGCCTTGAGCTTTGACTCAATGTCATTCTCTTCGATTGCCTCCTCGGCAACTGCTTCTTCAGCAACTGCTTCTTCGGCAACTGCTTCTTCAGCTACTGCTTCTTCAGCTACTACCTCCTCGGTGACTGCTTCGGATACAACCGCTTCAGCAGAAATCTCTTCTGCTACCGGAGCTACGGCTTCTTCGCCGGGCGTTGAAACTTTCATTTCATCTGCCATCATTGTTTCCCCCTGTTTTGTCATCATAAAATTTTAATATATAATTTAAAATATCTCTGCGTAAAATGATGCCGATAAAGCATCCGCGATCATCAACGACCGGCACGAAATTATGCTCCTTGACCTGCTCGATGACCTCCTCCACAGAGGAAGTATGATACACCGGCTTAACAGATCTATCACTCATGATCTGAACTACTCCGTCTCTCTCCGAATCCCTCTGATCAAAGGAGCCCTTATCCAGAAGATAGTTCAAAATATCGTCATTTCGAAGTGTGCCAACGTACTTACCGTCCCTATCAAGAACAGGAATGGCAACGTACCTGTGATATCGCATCTTCTCTATTCCCTGTCTGACGGTGCTGTCTACCGTAACGTACTCCACCATACTCTTGGGAATGATAAATCTCATAATATTCATCAGCGATCACCGTTTTCAGAGAGACCGCACAGAGCGGCTCCGATCACCGTAGAAAATCTGGAATGGTCAGGTATGGAAAACTTGACTCCGTATCCCATACCGTTCATCTCGTCGAACTTGCGGTGGCAATAATCAAGCTGGGTGACGTTGCCGGTGAGTATTATATTCTTAACTCCTACCGAGCGTGCCGCAAACACAGAAACCATGGCGACGGTCTCAAAGACCATATTCATAACGCCGAGAGCGATATCACCCTTGGTAGCAACGTCAGAGACGTTACCGAAGTTTGCTGCCGTCAGATCACCGGAAAGCGTCTCAAGCGCGTCACTCGCCGTGATATCCTTGATGCGAAGGTCGATGTTTTCAAGATCGCCATCCTCGGCAAACTCGGCAATGTGGTTTACCGTTTCAGCCTGGAGCAGCAGCTTGGAGAGTCCCATCAGGCTTCCTCCACCAACACCTGTTCCTCCAAGGTAGGTCATAGGACCCCCTCTCCTTGCGTGAACGAGAGCAGTACCCGTGCCCATACTGACTATAAGAGCCTCTGGAAGTCCTGACAAGTGAAGTCCTCCAACGCCTATTCCCGTAAACTCGTCTATTCTGGTGCATTCAAGACCGTAGAGGTCCTTCTTAATATATGAGGATCCGACTCCGGTCATCATAACCTTGGTAATATCCGATATATTCAGCCCATTCTCCAGCGTAAATTTACCGAAGGCACCGTAGGTCGCCGTAATGGGATCATTCGCTGTAACGTGCTGGGGAGTCATAAGGACGGGGCCGCCGCCATCATCTCTGACTCCGACTATTTTCGTGGTGCTTCCGCCCACGTCTATTCCAATTATCAGACTCATAGACCTCCTCCTCTCTCTGCTCGCGCTTTGGATATAAGCGTATCGAAGGAAAGCCCGTATTTGTTCGCAATATCTCGGGCGTAGGATTTACCGTCCGGTGTGCGCCGATGTATCTTGAAGGACCTCTTGCCCTCCTCGATTCCCGCAACCAGCGTATCGATCATTACACCGCCCTCTGACGCCGAGCGCTCGTTGATCTCGGCTACTCCCGCGGCAAGCTCGTGAAGGTGGGTGGAGAAGATTCCGCGACACCTGAGCACCGCAAAGCCGGTAAGTATCTCGGAGGCGATGTAGGACGCCTCGTACGCTCCGGTAGATGATAAAGACTCGTCAAGAAGGATCATGCTGTCCTCGCTAACCGCATCGAATATTTCTTTAAGCCGCTGGCATTCCTCGCCAAGCCTTCCCTTGTCAATGGTATCGTCGGCGCCCTCGGGGAAATGTGTAAACACCGCATCAGCCGGTGAGATAACAGCGCTTTTTGCCGCTACGGGAAGTCCAAGCTGACACATAGCCTGAGCCGCGCCCATAGCTACCGTAATAACTGATTTTCCACCACGGTTAGGTCCTGTCAGAACGTATATACCCGCACGGTCGTCAAAGGAGATGTCGTTCGTAACTATCTCGTCCGAGATAGCGAGCGCCACTCTCGGATTGTAAAGCTCCTCTGCCGTAAAGCGCTTTTCTCCGATCGGAGCGAGAGTGGGAACGGTGACCGTACACCCGGGCTTTGAGGACAGTCTGGCAATAAGCTCCGTTGCCTTGGAGACGAATTCGATCTCCGGAAGGAGCTTAAGGAGAAAGTCCGTGTTATCTATTACGTACTCTCCAACTATGCTGCGCCAGCCGCGAACCGATGAGTGAAAGACGTCCTCGATTGCGGTGTTGAATGCGCCAACCAATGCCTCCTTGCGATTTTCACTCTGCCCCTTACCGAAGGGAGAAAGCTCCGCAATGCAGGTATACGCATCGTTTTTGAAGGAGAAGCGAAGTATCTTGTCGAGAACCTTGCCTGATTTGAACTGCTCGGAATTTATAGAGATAACTCCCGCGGACACCGGACGGAGCTGTCTGTCAAGATTAACTCCCACGGTAATGCTGCGTACCTCGTGAACACGTGCGGCAAGAGACTCAAGCTTTTTATTAAGCTCCGCATAGTACTCCGAGCCTACAAGCTCAGAGGTGAAGTCCGCCAGAGCTGAAAACGCGGGACTCTTTATCCGATCCCTGACAGCGCCGAACCCCTTGGCAAGAGTATCCAGACAGGAGACGTAAAGCTCTATCTCGGTAATACTGTAAAGATAAGAATCGGCATCAGAGGTATTCTCACGGTCCAGACGGCGAAGCTCAACTATATCGTCGAGTATCGGGTGTACCTTGGCGAGAGTTCCCTTGATCTCGGGAATGCTCATCATATCCTCAATGGTCGCCTGACGGTAGCGGATAACTTCCCCGTCCATCGTAAAGAAGTCGGACAGTCTGCCGTTTTTGAGATCGAATATTTCCGTAAGTCCGAGCTCGTCACAAACGTTCTCGGAAATATTGGGACGGCATTTACCGCTCTGATGAGCGTCGTAAGACTCCGCCGTAGGATAGAGCAAGCTGATAAATTTGTCCTGCATAAGTCCGGCTCCTTTCAAAGATTTATAATTATTTATTATATTATAACATAAGAGTTTTACTCTTGCAAGAGGAAAACACAGTTTTTTTGGCAAAAAAATGACGTTTTTTCGCTTTTTTGGTTATTTCCCGCAGGTTTTTGTGAGAACCGGTAAGAGCGAGGTGCGGAATTTCCCCTTATTTGCGTTTTACTGTTGCAAATTTTGAGCGGTTGTGTTAATATATATTTGCAGCTGTAAACGGTGTACGAATTTGGGAAAAACTCAACAGCACCCCCCACTAAAACCGTTTTTCGAGCCGTTTTGTAACAAAATGCTGCGAGGTGCATAAAATCCGAAATATACGGCTGCGAGCCGAAACGGGAGGAAATATGAAGGTAATACTGATTAACGGAAGTCCGCACAAGACGGGCACGACCTTTACTGCCTTGAACGAGGCTATGAGCACTCTGAGAGCAGAGGGCATAGAGGCGGAGATAATACAGGTCGGAAATCTTGGGATCAGAGGCTGCACCGGATGTCTCTGCTGCAAGAAGACGGGCAAGTGCGCGATAAACGACGAGGTCAATCAGATAGCGGAAAGGTTTGAGGAGGCGGACGGTATAATCGTGGGTTCACCCGTTTATTACGCATCTCCCAACGGATCGCTTATCTCATTTATGGATAGGCTCTTCTACAGCTCTCACTTCGATAAGACCATGAAAGTTGGCGCGGCCGTTGTCTGCGCAAGAAGAGGCGGTTGCACAGCCTCATTTGACGTGATAAACAAATACTTCACTATCAGCGGTATGCCCGTAGCGCCCTCTACGTATTGGAACCAGGTTCACGGTGCTGTGGCAGAGGATGCCCTGCTTGACGAGGAGGGACTCCAGACCATGCGCAATCTCGCGCACAATATGGCATTTCTTGTCAAGAGCATAGCGCTTGGTAAGAAGAGCTACGGTATGCCCAAGAAGGAATCGGGTGCGAGAACTAATTTCATTAAACGATAAGGCATTTTAGTAAACAGTTGTTTACATAAGCGTCAAAGGCGTATTTCTGCCGATGGCGCTTTTTATTTACATTTTCCCAGGTAAACGGGTGTAAAACTCGACAGCACCCCCCTCTTTCATATTTTTGAGCTAAAATAATCGCGCAGGTTAGCTTTTTTCATGATTGCAAACGAAAATGTTTGATAATATTGATCTTTCCAAGAAAAATACAGTAGACTGACTCCTCTATATCGACATAAGTACCTGAAGGTAAAAAAGGTTAATATGACAATCACATCATAATTTCAGAAAAACTTTTAAAAAAGTATTGACTTTTTATTTTTCTTATGATATAATACCTAAGCGAGCCTAAAGTGCTTAATTTTATGGCGGATTAGCTCAGTTGGCTAGAGCGTCCGGTTCATACCCGGCAGGTCGTTGGTTCAAATCCGACATCCGCTACCATAAAAGGCCCGTTGGTCAAGCGGTTAAGACACGGCCCTTTCACGGCTGTAACATGGGTTCGATTCCCGTACGGGTCACCATGAAAAAACAGACACCTCAAACGGTGTCTGTTTTTTTATTTTATAGTGCTCCGTACTCGCATCGAACACAGCGCCGAGAAATGCGAGGCGCGTGGGTTCGAACCATTGCTCTGCCCTTCCCTGTGGGAAGCTTGCTTGGCGGAGTAAATTCCCGTACTCTTACGCAAACGTTGTCCGCGATAAAGAAATCCGTGGGAATAAATGCTATATTCAGTTATTTCCTTCCTATTATAATATTATAAATATTTATATGAGAGAATTCTCCGTCAGTACCTATATATTATATGACTTCTCCACCTCTCTATAATAATAATCTTAAGCCCATTTATTATAATTGGGCCCCTGATCAATATCGAACCTACTGCTTTACAAATTTGTTGCCTACAGCTTAGGCCATCCGCGCGACAAATCCCCTATACGACGTATATAGTCCTACGCGTGATATATTGATGCCCTTTTGATACTTGACGCTATGATCTTCGCGTGAAAACCCCTGACTGTCGTTTTATAATACTCCGGTGCAATCGGTACAGACGAACAGACTTGCCAACAATACTAAACGCTTGTCGTTGGTGTGCAGGATAATTTTAATCAGTTAAAATAAAAACCGCAGTAAAACCTGTGTACCAATTCATACTTACACGAGTTAAACTACGGTTTTTGTTAACCATTATTTACATTATGTTATACTTAAGATTTTTTCACAGCCTCAACAAAGTAAACTGTGTATTTTGAATTAGGCAATGAAATTTCATCATTCGCCTCACGGACTACGCCGAATCCGGCGTCGGAGAGAGCGCTGATCTTCATCTCGTATCCGGGCATTTCCAGCTTAAACGAGTCTGACAACTTGCTGTAGCTACTGATAAGCACGTAGGTTTTTTCTCCATCAAAGGCGGCTATTGCGTAGGGTTCAGAGCCATTTGACTCGATCAAAAGATTATTCTTTGCCTCAAATATGCGGTTAAAGGCGTTGAACGCGTGAGTTACGGGAGTAAATCCGCCAGAACGCATATATAAAAGACCGTTGTATACGCTTGGCTGGGAAGCTACGTAGTACTGCGCAAGGTGTATATCGGATTTTTGCATAAGAGCAAACGCCGCCGCAACAAAGGACGCTCCAACCATTGTGTCCTTATCCTCAAACTGATTGCCCTCTGCTCCGTAATTCCACTCGTTAAGATGAGATTCCGTATCAACAAATCCGTATTTATCCAGCCGCTCCCTTACGTACTCCGCGGATTTCACTATCTCGTCAAGCTTATCGGTATAGATATGCCAGGAGAAGAAATCAAGAGGACAATTATCTCCCCTACACATCTCAAGAAAATCGTTAAAATACGGAACGAAGGATTTATAAAAATCACTTAAATCCTTTTTAAATACTGCATAAAAGCCACAGCTTCCATATCCGCCGATTTTAAGGCTTGGGAACTTAAACTTCAGATATTTGCTCGCCACACGGTAAAGATTGAAAAACTCATCCTTAGTGCCTGTCCACATTGGAGGGTTTTCCGGCTCGTTCCAAATCTCCCAATACTCTATGCCGTGATGAAATCCGTTTGCCCAGCCCTCGTTATAATGCATAATGACGTGCTCGCAGATTTTTGCCCACTTGAGAGGATCCTTGGGTGGATGCGCCACATATTGCTTGGAACCCCACTCAATAGTAACGCCAAGTCTGTATATGATTTGAGTACCGCAGGATATTATTGCATTTACGTACTCATCGGTGTAATGAAAATCATAGCTTGCAGGGTCGTTTTCATCTGCGTCAAAGTTTGGAAACACGTTTGGTATGTCCACAAAATGAGTTCCACCCCACTTGCCGCAGCAATCGTGCAATCTGGAGTGTGGCGCACCTATATAGCTAAACAGATCAAATATTTTCTTTTGATCATCGCCGCCTCTTTGGTTATACGGAGCACAGTTTACGCCATGGATCCTTTTTATTTCTCCCAACCGTTTGTCTGTGATAAGCATTTCGTTCCTCCAAATCATCAAAAACCATATTTTTCAGTTTAACCCATACCCGTGTGCAATATTTCGCTTTTGGAAAACGACACCGAGGCGGATTTTAGTTAATTATATCACGATTTCCAATACATGTCAACATATACTATAACGAAACTTTTTCGTATATAAACAGCATAGGTGTAGCATTACTTGAGAGGGTTTTTGTAGAACTGAAAAAGCGGACGGGGATTTCCGTCCGCTTTTATATTGTATCAACTTTTAACCGAATGCTCCCTTTGAGGCTTTATTAAGGATTCGGGATAGGACTTTAAATACAACTTTATGATAGTTCCTCTAAATCAGGATTTCTTACTCCTGCCCTTGAGCTAGCGGCACCGTATCAGCTGCACTGTCAGTGCGTGCAGCAAGCTCATAAGGAGAGTTACCCTCCGGAGCTTTTTCGCTCTCCTCCCTCTTCTCCTCAATGTATCTGTATGCCGCGGCGTAAATTACGGAATATGACAACATAGGCATAATATAGAACACAAAATTTTCAAAGAGAGAGCCGAGAAATACAGAAAGAAGCGCCGTTCCGAGCATACCCTTGACCATATCGAAGCGCTTGATAAATGGAATTGTCGTGCATACGCGATAAACGATGTACGCTATAAATCCGTAAATACCGCAGCAGCCAAGCATATGTACGGGCGTGTTGTGCGCCATATAAGGAATGAATTCTGTATTCGACCAGCCCGGGAAATACTTTGCAAGTCCAAAGAAGCCCTTACCGAACAGCCAATCCTCTCTGAAGGCTATCAAGGCATTCTCCCATATCTTATATCTTCCGCTGTCGCCCGTGCCACGCATAACGTAGTTTTCTATGATCATAGCAACCTGCTGACGCATAAGAAGCAATCCTATGGCAATACAGCCAACTATAGCCAGTATCTCAATAAGATAACGGCGCTTATCGGTGCTCTTAATGAACGTGACGATAAGAAGAACGATATATATCGGCACGCCCACTACCATTGCCGTTCTGGACATATTAAGCAAAGACGCTACCATAGCCACCGTTGCCATAACGAAATAGTACTCACGCTTCTTTGTGCGCATAACGCCGAGAAACATAATTGGTATAGTGACGGTGAGCGACTGAGCGGCGGTATTGGTGTTGCCCCAGCCGTAACTAACTATTGCTCTGAGTATGCCTCCCGTCTCCGGATCTATCATTTCGCTGACGTCGGTGGTAACGAATATCTCAAGCAGCTGTACCGTCAGCATAATTACAACGATCGATGCGATATAGATAAGATAATCTATCAGCTCCTCGCTCTTCTCGTTTGTAAATCCGATCAGCATCAGATAAAAGATTACGAACCACATAACGCACTGTACAAGTCCAAAGCCAAGGCTTCCCGCATCCCAATCTGCGCTGAGTACTCCGCCAATGCTGAATGCGACAGCCAACAGAAGCGACGGGATGAGGTGAGGAAGGCTACGAAGTCTCTCTGCCGTTATAAGCTTGTTTCTGACGTAGAAATACACGAGAGCGACAGCAACCGCAACAAACGAGAGAATAAGCACCCACACGCGCCACTCTGTAAAATAGTAATCCGATGGGATACCGGTGTTATTATTGGTTGCGGGGGTATGCTCTCTTGATATCTGGAAAACAAAGGTCCAGACCTGTATCATAATGGGGCGCAATGAGTCGCAAAAGCACATTGCGGTTATCGCCAGCGCCATATTAAAAAGATGAAAATACAGCTCAAGTCCCGAAAAATATCCAACCGTAACGATGATCGCCACAAGAATAGGATATATCGGTCCCATAAAGAATTTACGAAGGTTATCAGGCGATGAAAGTTTGCGGATCGTATCCTTGATCATATTACCTCACAATAAAATCTACCATTTTCTTATTCTACTCTACATTATATGATATCACTATATCTGTAATTTGTCAATAGCGAACCGTATCCGGTCAACCCGCTCAAAAGTCGGTACGATGGTATTGCGTATGAATAAACAGCGGTGTTGACAAAAGAGCAAAATAATGATACAATGAACAGGTAATAATCACGACGCGGAGAAAAAAATGAGCTTTGACATTAAAATAAATGAAATAGAAAAGAAAATTCACTATACCTTTAGGGATAAGTCCCTTTTGCGACAGGCATTCACACGTACAAGCTACTGCAATGAAAAAAATTATAAAGGAAGAGCAAGCTACTCCTCCAACGAGGTGCTTGAATTCTTCGGCGACAGCGTGCTATCCACCGCTATCATATCCGTGCTGCTGGAAAAGCGGACCGAAAGATACGAGCACGGTATCAGAACGGAGCTGACAGAGGGTGATATGTCAAATATCCGCTCAAAGCTAAGTGACAAGAGAAATCTGTCAAAAAGCATGGCGACTCTCGGACTTCACAAGCTTCTTCTGATGGGCGAGGGTGATGAGAAGCTGGGTATCGCCGACGAAGCGTCGGTTATGGAGGACCTTTTTGAGAGTATAATAGGCGCGGTATACATTGACTGCGGAATGGATATACACACGGCTATAAAGGTAGTGAGCAGTATGCTGGACGTGGATGAATATTTATCCGGAGAAGCGCCTGTACAAAGTTACAAGAACGCTCTGCAGGAGTGGTGTGCGGACAAGAAAAGAAGGCTGCCTCCACCCATATATAAGACCATTGGCGAGAGCGGACCCGATCACAAGAAGATCTACGAGAGAGGCTGCTATATAGGCGATAAGCTTTGGGGAACGGGATCCGGTAAAAATCAGAAGCTGGCTGACGCCGCCGCAGCAGAGGTAGCGCTCAAGGCGTTACGTGCCGAATGGGAGCAAGCAGAGGCAAAGCGACAGGATGCCCTCTCTGCTCTTAAGTCAATGGCTGCCAAGGGCAAGCTTCCCTCACCCGAGTATCACGATCTCGGAGAAGCTCCCGCGGGAGTGGGCGGAGCCAAAATGTGCGTAATTGAATGCTGCTTCAAGGGCTTAAGCACAACGGGCATCGCCGCACAGAAGCAGGATGCAAGAGAGATCGCAGCGTCAAGAATGCTGGAGCTGTTGAAAGCGGAACAACCATCCGAAGAGAAACAAGCTACAAAAGCAAGAGCAAAGGGGAAAAGGAGTGCGAGGGCTACGGCGCAGACCGGTGCTATCAGCAAAAGCACTGACTCAAAAAATAAAAGCTCCAACTTAAAAAGCAAAAACACCGACTCAAAAAGCAAAAGCACTGACTCAAAAATCAAAAGCACTGACTCAAAAAGCAAAGCGTCGGAAAAAACGCAAAAGAAGCCAATCTCGAAGGCCATAAGACGCAAGCCAAAGACTGTAAAAAACAGGTGATCTGACTATAATTATTTGCATTTTATTATATTAGAGCCAAACAGATCGATCAATCATTATCTATTTTACTTTTATTCTAATAAACAAAAACCGCTTAAGGCTTAACAAGCCATAAGCGGTTTTTATATTATTTTGTTGACGCGGCTATAAAGCTACGACGATCATCAAATAAGGCTCTTATAGAGAGCGGTAATCTCCTCAACGCTTGTTTCTCTGGGATTGCCCGGACGGCAAGCGTCATCGTATGCGGACTGCGCAAGGAAGGGGATATCCTCAGCCTTAACTATATCCTTAAGGTCAGCGGGAATACCTACGTCGAGAGAGAGCTGCTTTACCGCGTTGATAGCCGCTTTGCGATACTCATCTACGCTCATCTTGTCAGTACCTTCAACGCCCATAGCCTCTGCGATATACTTATACTTATCACCGGTAGCTGGAGCGTTATACTCCATAACGGTGGGAAGAATGATCGCGTTTGCTACTCCGTGGGGAGTATCGTAGAGAGCGCCTAGAGGATGCGCCATAGAGTGAACTATGCCAAGTCCTACGTTCGAGAAGCCCATACCTGCGATATATTGACCGAGAGCCATTCCCTCTCTGCCCTCATCCGTGCCGGCAACTGCACCGCGCAGGGACTTAGCGATAATGCGTATAGCTTCGATATGGAACATATCGGAGAGCGCCCATGCTCCGCCGGTAATATATCCCTCTATCGCGTGAGTGAGAGCGTCCATACCTGTAGCCGCGGTGAGTCCCTTGGGCATAGTTGCCATCATATCGGGATCAACTACTGCAACAACGGGAATATCGTGAACATCAACGCAAACCATCTTTCTGTTCTTCTCTACGTCGGTGATAACGTAGTTTATGGTTACCTCAGCGGCAGTACCCGCCGTGGTGGGAACCGCGATAATGGGAACGCACTTATTCTTAGTGGGAGCAACACCCTCGAGAGATCTGACGTCAGCAAACTCAGGGTTAGTAATGATTATACCAACTGCCTTAGCGGTATCCATAGAGGAGCCGCCGCCGATAGCTACGATACAGTCTGCGCCTGCTGCCTTAAATGCCGCAACGCCTGCCTGAACGTTCTCGATAGTAGGGTTAGGCTTGATCTCGGAGAATACGGAATAAGGGATCTTTGCATTGTCAAGAACTGCCAGAACCTTCGCGGTAACACCGAACTTGATCAGATCGGGGTCGGATGCCACGAATACCTTCTTAAAGCCTCTTGCCTTTACCTCATCCGCAACAGCAGCGATAGCGCCCTTGCCGTGATATGAGGTCTCATTTAGTACGAATCTGTTCATTAAAATACACCCTTTCATTTTTAATTTTACAAGTTAAGTATAATACACCGATGTGAGTTTGTCAATATGCCCGACAAAATTTGTCAAAATTTTAACAATTATTTTTTATTTTACCCACTACCGTCTTATACTCGTCCCGTGAATACAGCATATTAAGCACCTCAAGCAGTGCCCCCGGGCTCATATCCGCAGGAAGATCGCAAAGCTCGCAGAGCCTAGCACGAAGAAGAGAGGAATTCTGTCCGCCGGTCAGTCCGTCAAGATACAGATCCGTCTTAGTGATCGAAGCGTTCTTTTTAGGCGGCTCCGACTTAAGAAACGGAGCAAGTATGCGGCACAGCACCTCTCTGCTCATCCCCTCAACGCCAAGCTTGCCGGATTTTGAGGGCTTAGCCTTTCTCTTTTCCTTGCCTTCGATCTCCGGTATATATACGTTATATATCTTTTCCTTCGGTAAAATGCCGGAAAGAAACGACCGTATCTGTCTGCCTCCGCCGTCAGAATCAGTAAGCACGATCACACCGTCGGAGCATATTCTGCGCAAAAGACGCTGCTTATCCTTGTTATTGAAGATTCCAAATCCTCCCGTCGTTATCACGACGCCGTCAATAAAGCCACTAAGAGTGGATTTGTCGTATCTGCCCTCTACGATCAAGGGTAACGATAGCTTAAGTCTTTCTGCCATAAGATCATCCTTTTATGTATTTTTCGCACAGATCCGAGAGCGGACATTCATGGCATTTCGGTGATCTGGCAGTGCAAATTTCCCTACCAAAGTTTACTATTCTGTGGCAAAAATCACTTCCTTGCCTTATATCCATAAGGTCACGAAGTATCATTTCTATCTTATACGGATCCTTCAGCTTTTCGGAATACATACCGAGCCTTGCGCAAATTCTGATGCAATGAGTATCGCAAACGATAGCTTCCCCTCCGAATACGTCTCCGATAAGCAGATTGGCGATCTTCCGTCCTACGCCTTCGAATTTTAAAAGCTCATCCATATCGGAGGGAAGGCTACCTCCGTATTCACTGACAAGCCTATACGATGCGCTCTTAATATTTGCCGCCTTCATCCTGTAGAGTCCGCAGGGCTTGACGATCCTCTCTATTTCCTCAAGGTCCCCGACCGCCATATCCGCGGCAGTAGGAAACCTCTCGAACAGCTCTGTGCATACGGTGTTTACCCTCTCGTCCGTGCATTGAGCGGACAGCCTTCCCATAACGAGCAGCTTCCAAGGGTCACCACCGTAATGCAGGGCGCACTCCGTATTCGGATACAGCTCTTCAAGTCTATTTATTATCTGAGCGAGTCTCACCCGCTTCTCCGCCTTTGTCATACTTCACCTCCGACAGCCTTTTCCATAAGCTCTCGGGTTAAGCTTACAGACAGTCCCATAATGCTATCAAATTCTCCGTCAAATCTCTTTACGAATTTACCGCCCTCACCCTGAATACCGTAGGAGCCAGCCTTATCCATCGGCTCACCCGTCGCGATATAATCTTGGATCTCTCTGTCAGATATCTTCCTGAAATAGACCCTTGAGGTGTGAGTTCCGCTAAACACCTTACCTTTATAATGTATGGCTACACCCGTATGAACATTGTGTCCTCTGCCGGAGAGTCTCGTCAGCATCGCAGCAGCGCAAGCTTCATCCGTCGGCTTACCAAGGGGCTCACCGTCTATTTCCACCAGGGTGTCCGAGGAGATTATCAACGCCTCATCACCAACCGTGTCACGAACCGCCGCGCCCTTGCGTATCGCAAGTATACGTACGCCCTCCGAGGGATGAAGAGACGGTGGCAGGGCTTCGTCCGTTTCTGCGGTTATTATCTCAAAGTTATCTATTATTTTGCCGAGCAGCTCTCGGCGGCGTGGGGATTTTGATGCAAGTATTACTCTCAATTTGAGATTTCCTTTCTTATTTAAGCCATACAGGCTCGCCCGAGCATACTCTTGATTACGGGCAAGCTGTCAAGAATATTTTACTATAAATTCAGTCGTTTTTCAAGACGTCGGATAAAAAATCCGGACATTAATACAGAAAAAGGATCCGACAATCCCCCAGCCTCACGAAGCGTCAGATAAAGGTGAACTGTGACGAAAAAGGAGAGCAGGCTTCCCTGCTCTCCAAATTCGCTCTGTTGATCAAAGCGCGTTATTATTAGTCCTCATTGCCAAGAGAGTTCCAAGCAGCTATAACCTTCTTAAGGTTCGCGGACTTCATATCGAGACGTGATTTGTACTCACCCTCCATACCGGATACCTGATAGAAAGCAGTTGCGAAGATCTCGTGCCAACGGTTCTTCGTAGCGTTTGCATCGTCTTCCTTATTGAAGTCACCCATAACGTCCTCGTAGGTCTTATCGAAAACGTTACGTACGTGGTTACGGATGTAAACAAGCATGCGCTCGTTGTCATCGCCGCTGCTGTTGCTGACAGACTGAGCGAGTTCCTCGTTGTAATACTTATCAAGTATTTCACTGGAGTGAGTGGACTGATAATCAAGATATGCAGCGCACTGCTCGTAACGGTCGGTCATACGCGCGATAGCGATGATACGGGAGTTGTTATGTACGAAGGTCTGGTACTCGTCGCCATATCTGTAAACGGGAACGGGAACGATACCGAAGCCATCGCCCTTTCTCATGTTCTGGTACTCAGCTTCCTCAAGAGAACCGAGGTTGATGATGTTACCGAAGAGAACGTTGCCGGAAACGAACTGATTCTTAACCTTCTCTCTGTCACCACCGCCAACAACAGCTATACCTGCGCTCTGACCGTTCTTGAAGAGGTCAAGAAGAGCGTTAGCATAGGTAACGAAGTCACTGTTGGTCTCGGGATAGGTGATAAGGTAGTTGCCGGAAACGTAAGGAGCCATATTCTCATCTGCAAGAGCAGCCTCGCGCTCTGCGGGAGTAAGAGCCTTCTTATCAAGGATCTCTACGGTAGAGGTGTAGAGAATACCGGAGGAAGGAATACCGTTTGTGGAGATAGCAAAGCCGAGAGTATCGGTAAGGTCTGCGCCGGAGATACCGCTACCGTCAGCGCCGCCGCCAACACCGGTATCCTGGAATACGGCACGGCTGTACTTGGAAAGGACCTCAAATGTCCAACCGCCACCCCATACGATTCTGTAGAAGTGCTCGATATTGGTCTCGTCAGCATTCTTGGTGATGGTAACGTCGTTGCCGTTCTCATCCTTACCGGTAGCTGCGGGAATCATGTTAGCACGGAGCTTGTTCATAAGCTCGATGTTAACGGGAATAACGTGGAATGCACGAACAAGGTCGGTGCAGTAGTCAGAGCCAAGGCAGTATACCTTGTCATCAGACAGAGTGAGTGAAAGCATGTACTGGTAGAAGTAACCCTGACCTACAGAGGAGTCAAAGTAGTTCTCACCGATGTACTCGTAACCTTCCTCGTTGAATGCGAAGAAGTTCTTGCCCATACCGTAGGTTGTACTTACGAGATCTGTGTTAGCCTTAAGGTTTGCAAAGCAGTTCTTAAGAGAAGCGCAGGTAAGGTCGTAAGTAAAGTTACAGTAGATATCAACTGAGGTACCGGGGTTATATGCAGTGCTGTTGTTGAATATAGTCTGACCGTAGAAGCTATGGTCGTTAGCACTGGTGTTAGGTACATACTGATAGTCAACAGTAACGTTTGCCTCTACCTCAGCAGCATCGTTTCTCTGAGAGATCATAATGTCGATCTCCTCGGTGGTGCCGCCCTTAACCTCGCCGGCATAGTATCTTCTACAACCGGAAGGGAAGGAATTAGAGTCAGCAGCCTCTGTCAGCGAGTAAACGATAGGAGTCTTTCTCCAATATACGTCCGCATTGGATGAGCCCTGGCTACCGCTGCCGCCCTGACCGCCGCCGCCCTGGCCGCCGCCGCCCTGGCCGCCGCCTTCGCCGCCGCCACCGCCGCCGCAGGAAACGAGAGCCGCAATCACCATAACCATTGCCAGAATAAGGCAAATAATCTTGGATTTCATGTTTTTCTCCTTTTAAAAATAATATCAGTCGTGCAAAGACACGATTCTGTATCCATATCATAACACAACAAAAATACTAAGTCAAGTGCAAAAATGTTAAGGTGTCAAAGTTTTTACACTATGCACAACAAGGCACTTTGGCTTTTGTGCATTTTATACATATTTATTATTAATATTTTATTAACTATATATTAACGATTGGTCACAATGAATATACGGTTTATTCATAGTGTGTATTTGCCGTATTTTCAGGTGGTAATTATTGGTTTTCCCTTTGACACAACGCTCTTATTACACCGTTGTTTTTTTGTCACAAATAATATTATTATTGTCTTTTTTCCGCGGTAGGTATTGAAAAAGCAAACGGTTTATTTTATAATATGCTTAAGGATAGTAAAGCCTGTTGAAACTTTAAAAATATTTTTGGGAGGAGATCTGACAATGAGCTTCAGATGCTATGAGGTTACTAAAACGGAGCTTGAATGCTCCGAATATGAAATATATATAAACGGTATGAGAGTTGATACTAACGTCGCCAGAGTATCCGCCGTCCCGTTTAACCGCAGGTGGCCCGGTCACCAGAGAGATATATCGCAGACCGAGCTTGTTCAGTTCGTTTCCGGCGAGGCAGAGGGTCCCGTCAGCTACGAGATACGCCCAAAGGCGCCGTATGACGTCTCAAAGCTCAAGATCCGCCCCTACTCTCTCGGTATAGTGCCGGAGACATACGAGGACGGTACTATACGCTTTACGCTTGAGAAGCCCGCATATTTTACGGTGGAGCCCTACGGCAGACAGCGCGCGCTTCACTTCTTCATTGACCCGATCAGGAAGTACACCGTAAACGAGGACGCGGACGTCATTTATTTCGGCGCGGGAGAGCACGACGCGGGCGTTATAGAGCTTCACTCCGGTCAGACGCTGTTTATCGACGAGGGTGCCGTGGTCTATGCAAGCATTGAGGCGACCGACGCGAAGAACATCAGCATTATTGGCAGAGGCATTCTCGATAACAGCAGAAATAAAGAGGTCATTCTCTACGAGGCGAACGTAAAGAGCAATACAACGGCTGTGCCGAACGCGAGAAGGCGTCACACGGTGCTTCTGAAATATTGCGACAACGTGCTTATTGACGGTATTACCATCAGAGATTCGTTAGTCTATAATATCAGACCGATATGCTGCACCGGCATTGATATACGTAACGTAAAGATCATCGGATGCTGGAGATACAATTCCGACGGTATTGATATGCATAACTGTGAGAGGGTAAGGATCTCCGACTGCTTCATACGTACATATGACGACTCAATTTGCGTTAAGGGCTTTGACTTCTTTCAGTCAAAAGACCCGGAGAAAACGCTGAACGAGATAATGTATCACGGCGGAAGAGTTTATCACACCTTCAGAGATACCGTGATCGAGAAATGCGTTATCTGGAACGACTGGGGTAAGGCGCTGGAGATAGGCGCGGAAACTATGGCGGAGCAGATATGCGATATACACTTCCGTGATTGCGATCTTATTCATCTGACAACCGCCGCTATTGACTGTATGAACGTGGACTATGCTGACGTACACGACATTACGTACAGAAATATCAGAATAGAAGCGGACGACGGCGTGGGAGCGAAGGTTCTGCAGACGTCGGATGATGAGGTATACGTAAATCCCGATCCCGATTATCTGCCGAGCGCCGTGATCATAGAGGTTGAGCAGCACCATGAATACACCACGTTTAAGGGTAAGTGCGGAAGAAACAGAAATATACTGATCGAGGATATCGACTACGTCGGTAAAAAGCCTATATTTACCTTTAAGGGATACGACGGAGAGCATCTGACGGAGGGAGTCACCATCAAAAGCTTCAGGGTGAACGGAGAATATTTAAGAAGCAAGGAAGATGCAGTTTGGGAGGAAAACGAGTATACAAGCGATATAGTTTTAAAGTAATTTAACCCAAATCATCAAAAAAACGCAACACGGGGTGCCACATGGCACCCCTAAGCTATAGAGGAGCAAAACAAAATGTACGAATTGAAGTCTTTGAGCGAACGGTGCCGTTACGTTGAATGTCCGTCCAGAATTGGCGTTATTGAAATCGGAAACGGAGAGGTATGCTTCATTGATTCCGGAAACGACAGAAGCACAGCTAAAAAAGCATTAAAGCTTATCGAGGAGAGGAAACTAAAGCTAAAGCTTATTTTCAACACTCACTCTCACGCGGACCATATAGGCGGAAATAAATTTTTAAGCGAAAGAACGTGCTGTGAAATTTATGCGCCCGGAGTCGAGGCGGCAATGACAAGATACACCTACCTCGAGCCTGCGCTATTATACGGTGGATATCCTATGCCGGCGCTGAGGGGAAAATTTATGATCGCAGAGCCAAGCCAAGCTATGACCCTTGAGCATGAAAAGCTGCCTCCGGGTATTAAAAGTATTTCCCTACCCGGTCACACGCCCGAAATGACCGGATACATTGTAGACGGCAGCATTGCGTACATAGGCGATGCTATCGCGCCGGCGAGCACTTTGGAAAAATACGGCATATTCTATCTCTATGACGTATCGGATTATCTTAAGTCGCTTGACACTCTTATGTCTCTCGGATGCAGCGTGTATCTGCCATCCCACTCAGCACCGCTGTACGACATCGAGGAGATTGTAAATTATAATAGACAAAAAATTAGTGAGATTGCAGAAAAAATCACCGAAATTTGCGACACGGGTCTGTCATTTGATGAAATACTTGCTGAAGCATTTAATTATTACGGCATTACAATTACTCCCGAACAGTATGCACTGATAGGCAGCACTCTTAGGTCCTATCTTTCATATCTTATGGATCAAGGACGGGTCAGCACGGTTATAGAGAACAACATGCTTAAATGGAAAAAATCATAACACGTATGCCGGATAATCGTTATTATCAATAAAAATAGAGGCTGAACTTTTGCTCAGCCTCTGCTTTTTCATATAGTCGGTAGCTTTATGCTCTACAACGCATATTCTTAACGTCAGATCACAATAAAAGTACAGCTGGACGGCGAAAGAGCAATCTCTCCGGCTGGCTCGTTTCTCGGTGAAAGGTCGGATATTTCATTATCCGAGATCAATCCAAGAGGCTTGCCATTAAGGTACATTACGGTTGAGCGAACGCTGTCTCCACCGTTAAGCTCGTAGACCTCTGCGTCAGAGGGAATAGTGATCTTAGTATCCTCAGTAAGAGAGTTATTGATAACGAGATATACGTATCCTTCCTTTCCGTCCTTGCGTGAGTGGCAATAAACGTGCGCGCCCTCGCCGGCGGGATCCCCACAATCGTAGACTGTAGTACCCATAAGCTTGTTCCAAAGAAGAACGGCAAAGTAATTGGGACGGGGCTCGAAGGTGCCGTGACGGAGGAAGCCGTAATCCGAGGATGCCAGAGTGTTATGGAAAATAACGCCGTCCGTAACCGTGGCAAAGCTGCCCAGCTCGTTAAGCGTTCTGAGAACGTCAAGATAGGTGGAAGCCCAGGTATCTCCGCCGCCGCCTGCGTCGCCCGACTCGGTTACCCACATCTGACCGCCCGGAACGTATTTATCCCGGCTGGGAATATAGTTTTTAGCATTGACCGACGCAACCGCAAGATACGGGTCTGTGTGCGCATCGTCACCGTCCCAGTGGGCGCCGGGCATTATTGACGCAAGACGCTCTGAAATACCGTTATAATAGTGGTAGCTGAACACGTCGATAGGAACCTTGGTTCCGCGCATCAGATCATCCGTACCGCACATCTGCATCATAACGCCTATGCCAGCGCCTTGATTCTTAGAGTCGACCTTGCCCATAGATCCTTCACCCAGAGTGCAAGGACCTACTATCAGACATTTAGGATAATTCTCGCGCACCCAGCCGTTGAAGATATCCTGGTCTCTCGCGTAGTCCTCTGCCGTGTAGTTACGAGGCGCGCCGGACATACCGAGCATATTCGGCTCATTCATAAATTCCGCGGCATCAATATCTACACCGTACTCGTGGCTGAGATAAAAGATCTTCTTTGTCTGAGACAGATCAAGAGGCCCACCGTTCGGATGGTCACCCTCGCAGTTGCTGACCGAGATAAGAAGCTTTGCGTCCATAGCCTTAACAAAATCAAGAACGCCGATCCATTGCTCACGTGTAAGAACGCTCTGATATCCTGACGGAGCCTTACCACCGGTGGTGCCGTCAAAGTCATAGTAGGTCTTGGTTGCCCAGGAGCCGGATACTCTGACCCAGACCGGACCGAACTTTGATGCAAGGGCGCGAAGTCTTTCGTTATAGAGATCAATAGGGGGATAGTACTGCATAAGATCCGCCATAGCGGTGAAATCAGAAAGACCTCCGGAAACTGTAAACGCCTCCGTACCGGCTATCTGCTCCTTGGTATATGCCTTCCAGAAGGTACCTCCGGTGACCTCGGTCATCTCTACGTTGTAGGACATAAGCCTCGGGTCTACTTCTCTGATAATTTTGTTTTTCTCCGGGGAAATAACGTACTTCTTCATTTTTCACCTCATAATGTATTTTTAAATGATTTAGTGGCTACCCGTGTTAATTTTCGACGTTCCTGCAGATGATATCAGAATCTGCTTAGAGGAGCGCGATTTTATCTAAAGAATCAGAAGAATCCGACACCTCGCACCTGAATGGAGTACCTTTCCCTGACAAAACGCGAGTGACGAAATCAGCTTCAGATAAGATAGGAGAATCAAAGCGCATACCTCCAAGAGTACGCTGCCCTTCTCCAACGTGATTGTCAGAGCCGCTGAAGCGAAGCAATCCGTACTGATCAGCCAGAATAGACGCCATATTATTCTCCAGCTCCGTACGGCAAGCGTTATATACCTCCACGCCCTGCACGTGTCTTGGAAACAATCTGATGTGATCTATATACCTTGCCTCTCTGAAAGGATGCGCCTGAACGACAAGCGCTCCGGCACTCATCAAAAGCGGTAGCATTTCCGACTTTTTCAAATCCGCAAGCTCCGGGTGGGCAAGATACCACTCCCGAGACAGACCGTAGATAAGAAAGTCAGTTCCCTTATACGAGCTTTCCACTCCGTAGAAAACGGATATGCCTATCTCGCTCTCTAGCCGTTTACCTTCCTCGTAATCAGCAAAATAAAAGTTGATCATATCGCTGTACGGAAGAGATCGGTCGCAGCCTATATTGCCGTCGACAAAATGGTTTGTAATAAACACACCGCTATATCCGACCCGCTTATAGTACTCCAGCGTCTCCCGGGCGGAGACCTTTCCGCATCTGCTGGCAGGAGAGGTGTGCGTATGTGTCTCATAAAGATAAGGCATTATAACACTTCCTTTCCTACCTATTATACCACGCTTACCTTTTCTTGTAAATACGTTTTCTTTATTTATATTTATTTTTCCCGCTTCAAAATATAATTAATCAACAAACGACTCGCATATTTTCCAGAAATTAAATCGTCTAAAACACGAGTTTTGCCGTGTATTTAGACGATTTTGTAACTTATCGTTTGCTTTTCTTAGTTCCGAATGCCTTTTCCATACGGCTTATTGCCTCTTGAATATCCTCGTATTTTGATGCATAGCATATTCTGATAAAGCCCTCTCCGTCAGGTCCGAATGCGCTTCCCGGGGCTGTTACTACGTGCGTTTTTTCGAGTATATGCTCTGCTGCCTGAACGGACGACATACCAAATCCCGTAATATTTGGGAACACGTAAAACGCTCCCTTTGGGCAAACGCAGGAGAAACCGTTTATTCGGTTCAATCCGTCAACTATCAGATGGCGATTTCTATCATAATACTCCACCATCTCCCTGACGTCCTCCTCGCCGTGATCCAGAGCTTCTATTGCCGCCATCTGCATAGGCTCCGGTATGCTTGCTATCATAAATTCCTGTAGCTTTATCATCTCAGTCATTATTCTCTCGTTTGCCAAGATGTACCCCACACGGAAGCCTGTCATTGCATAGGTTTTAGAGAGACTGTTTACAGTTATTACGTAATCCTCTAGTCCATCATCAACCGCGGCGAGACTCTTTTGCACAAAACCGTCGTAAACCAGTTTTTCATACGGCTCGTCCGAAATAACGAATATTTTGTAGCGCTTGACAAGCTCAGCTATTCCCTTCAGATCATTCTCATCAAGAACTCCGCCCGTGGGATTGGAGGGGGAATTGACAATGATCAGCTTTGTTTTATCAGTTATTAGCGGCTCGATCACATCCGCCGTCATCTTAAATTCGTTCTCCTCGGTGACCTTGGCAAATACGGTTTTAGCGCCGACCGTGTCAAGCTGTCCCCTATAATCGGGCCAATTAGGTCCCTGGATTATTACCTCATCACCCGGATCTACAAGCGTGGCAATGGCAAGCATCAGTCCCTGCGTTGCTCCACCGGTTACCATCAGATTTTTATCCGGATCGCATTTAATACTGTTCTCTCGCCACAGCTTGTTTGCTATTGATACACGCAGATCTCTGATGCCGGCATTTGGGGTGTATTTCGTCTTGCCCTGTCTGAGTCCCTTTACGGCAGCGTCTATCACGTGCTCCGGCGTTCTGAAGCCCGGCTCACCCAAAGTGAGATTAATGGAATCGGGATATTGCCTTGCGAGCTCAAACATTCGTCGAACACCCGATGGCATCGCATTCTGCGCCGCCTGACTCAGCTTAGTTCTGTCTATATTCATCTGTACTCTTAACCTCTCTATTTTTACCTATTGATGCAGTCCCCTTGCGTTAAGACTGGGACATCAGCTCTGATCCAATCAGCCGGTGCGAATGAGTTTTCCTTGTGATCCGATTGTTTATTATTTAAGTTTTCCCTTATATATTGTCACTTGGTAATTAGATCAAGCAAAATTCAAATACGCCTTACGTTTGTACAGTCTGCGCATTCGGGGCGAGAAATCTCAAAAACGCATTTATTATTTCTCCTCATCGGGAAGAGCCGTGGGCGAGAGCTTATGCTCCATAAGAGCAAGCATCGTATAGCTCTTCACAACACTCTTCTTCTTTTTCAGCGACAGAAGCTTATACTCAAGGGCTTCAACGTCACGGGCGCAAATCTTCAGAATATAGTCGTAATCCCCCGTAACCGCATAGCACTCCAGCACGTCCGGGTCCTTCTTTATAAACTCGTGCAGAGGCTCTATGCCATCGCCGTACCTGACCGTAAGCATAATAAAGGCGCAGATAGGCTTAGCGACCTTTTCTCTGTCTGTTAAAACGGTGAAGGAGCGGATCACACCGCTGTCCCTCATTTTCTGTATCCGCTTGTTCACAGCCGGTATAGAGAGATTTACCTCAGCGCCGATCTGCGTTGCCGTTGCCATAGCATCGTCTGCAAGAATCTTCAGTATCTGTCTGTCTATAGTATCCACCTTGCTCGCTCCTATTACTGTTCTTTAACCAAATTATAGCATTCATTGATCAATATTTCAATACAAGCGCAAAAACAAGAGTCAAATTAAACAATTTTGGTAAATAAGAGCAATTTACGATCACAGACCCAAAGGGGAGTCAGATGAAACTTTAAAAACCGTGGTATATAAACAGTTTTATAAACGACTGGCCTGAAAAGCCTCGTTTTTTCGGCTTAAGCGAAAAAAACAGGTAACAAAAATGCGCCGCTACCCTTTTGCACATAACTTTCATCAGTTTTTTTGAAAAATCTATTGACAAATGCAAATTTGTGTGATAAAATATGTAAGCACGAAAAAAGTGCGCCAATATTTAGCGGAATTGTGTAAAGGTAGCACAGCAGACTCTGACTCTGTATGTTGGGGTTCGAATCCCTATTCCGCTGCCAAGGACAGACCGACTCTTAGGAGTCGGTTTTTTCTGTCCTTGGCAGCGGAATAGGCTCACGAACCACAGCGCCGAAAGGCGCGGGGTTCGCATACCCCGACCGAAGATCGACAAGCTCGCTTGTCAGGCGCAGGGAGTGGGTATCTTTGCCAAAGGCGAATATCCCGAATTATACAATACTTGCGTATTGATGATATACACGCCCCCGCCGTGATTTTCCGCAAACGCCTTGTAATCTTCACGATTTTATGCTATACTAACATTAGAAAGGCGGTTGGGATATGAAATGGTTAAAATCAATATTCAAAAAGAAAAAAGTTGATATAGCTCCTATGCCTCCTTACGATGAAATTGTAAAATCATTATATGACAAAGAGCTTAATTATTCTGACTCAATTGAAATTTGCCAAGTTATATATAGCAAGGATAAGTCAAAAAGATTTGTTGTTTTGAAAAGCAACAAAGGCTTTTTTAAGTACACTTATGAGGAAGTATGCGTTTTTGACGAGCTTGATTGGTCTTCTTATTACGCCTACATAGAGATTATACAACCCGGTTGGTGGGAGCCTAAAGATCGTTCGTTTGCTTATTCGTTTTTTGGAACGGAACAAGAAGCGTTTGAAGCATTAAAACGTGAAACTGAATACAAGCAGTTTTTCGAATAAAATTTCCTTGAGTTCAAATCCTAATTGCAAACCGAAAAAAGATATTTTTTCGTAGCCTTTATACAGAAAAAAGACCAACTCTCTTGTGAGTTGGTCTTTTTTCAACGATGTGTTCCGCTTGCACGGAACGTGATGTGCCCTTCGGGCGTGATGCTTGCTTCGCAAGTGATGTGCGCTTCGCGCGTGAGGAGGCGGAACACATCTCATCACTTTGCGACAGAGGAGCAATACATCACTGTGCGATAGCACTACATCATTTCGACGTAGCCGATAATTCACTATTTACAAACAAAGACTTTTATGTTATAATACTCTCAACAAATAATTTTCAAAAACTTTTCTTGCATTTGCACTCTCTTTCGGTATAATGTGCTTACCACCCGAAAAGAGAATGAAAATGATGACAAAAGGTGGTGATTAAATGAAATTTAAGGATTCTTTTTGGTCACAATTACTTGCAGGTATACGTTTGTTTTTTATATTTGCTATTCTTATTCCTGTTGTTCTGTTTCTTTTAATTTTTAAATTAATTACCATGCCCTTTAATTACTACAAATATAAGCACTCACAATATCAAAAGGATTTTCCACGCAAATTTAATTTTTTAGCCCCCCTTCACATTGACAATGTTCCTTACTCCATCATAAAAGAAAATGAGTTGCCAATTGAGTATATAAAGTGGAGTGAAGAATACGATATGTATGGATATTTCATATATAAGGATATTCTACTGGATTTCACTGAGCCATTTTTCTTTGACCCAGAAACAAATAATTTTACATTTAATCCTGAAGAGGAAGTCGAAGAAAAAATGGAAGACGATAACAACCAAGATATTGATGATGCCCAAAATTGCTTATCTGTAGAAGAAACAAAAGCTTTTGTGCTTAATGATTTTCACAACAACATACAAGAACGCGAGTGCAAACAAGTTGTTTTTTTCTACTCTCAAGGAAGGCTTGAAAAAGCACACGGTAAAATTGCTTTGGAAAAGATGAGCGAGCTGAACGATTTTATTGTTTATAAAAAAGACACCTTATATCAAGTGTTAAGAGAATTTGTAGATACACATTGATGTAGATGTCATCTAAATCGCTCACAACATAAAACTTGTTTGAGTTCGAATCCTAATTGCAACCCACGAAAAATATCTTTTTCGTAGCCTTTATACAGAAAAAACGACAAGTTTCGACTTGTCGTTTTTTCAATTAAATCCGCCTTCTGCGGAATAAATCCACCCGTGGTGGATGAAATCGCTTTGCGATGAAATCTGCCTTATGGCAGAAGATGGGCGGATTTGATTTCATCTGAAGCCGAAGGCTGAAGATTTCATCCGAGCTAAGCGAGGATTTCATCGTGCAACGCACGATTTCATTAACAT
>JAFTSU010000013.1 GCA_017467105.1 Clostridia bacterium | reverse complement strand
GTGACAATGAAGGCGGTTCCGGCGAAAACGAAGGTGGTTCCGGTGACAATGAAGGCGGTTCCGGCGACAACGAAGGCGGCTCGGGCGAAAACGAAGGCGACTCCGGCGATAACGAAGGTGGTTCCGGCGATAACGAAGGTGACACGGGCGATAATGATGGCAAAGACCCGGAGGTTGATTTACCCGATCTTCCCGATCCCTCGTTTAACATTTCTCTTGCCGGCGATGCCGACGATTCGGCAATAACCTTTGAAGAAATGCCGGAGAAGCAAATAAGCATCAGCAACCGTGGAAATACCTACGAGCTGATAACTCCGGAGAACTATTCCGACGGCGGTGTTCTGCATATCAGCAAAACCTTGACCAGCGATGGCTGTACAGTTTTCCTCTATCCGTGCAAGGTGAACGATGGCGCAACCATCGCGGTGTTTGAGACGGACGTTCTGTTCGAAAATATTGGGAGCACCAGCCAGTGCGAAATAGGCTTTGCCAATAAGCGCGGCGCGGGTATGAATGATTTCGCGTGCCTTATACTCCTTGGCTTCAGAGGAACGACAAACGGATCTGATATAACGTATACTGATTATTCAAACGGCGCATCCAACAGTCAGGGTATGAATACGGGTGCCAAGGTTGGTGAATGGTTTAATTTACGTATGGAATACTGCGATGGAGATCTTGACACGTTCACCCTTCGCACGTATATAAACGATCAGCTCATTTATTCATCGAGCGCGATATACAGCCAGAAGATATGCTCGGGCGAGGTTCCGCTCTATCAGGCGGAGGAGATAAATATGCTATCCTTCCGTATGAATATGGGACTCACGTGCGATATGTATTTGGATAATTCCTATCTTGAGCAGGTGAAGGTTGAAACTCGCGAATATGAGGATGATGGCGATATTGAGCCCGGACAGACGCTTATAGATTCCGACTCCTCAGTTATGATAACTCTGGCGCCAAACCTTAACGGCATTGTTGGTGACATAAACTATATTGCGGGGTACTTAGATCACTTTATCTTGGGAGATGGGGGAGAGATATTCCTCGGCAACAGCGACCTTTCAAGCGCCAAGGAAATTATAATAGGATACGTCGAGGGACGGCAGGTGTGCGATAGGGCGTACGAGGAGCTTCGGAAGCTCGACAAGCCTGAAAGGATATCTGAGTTCAGATATCTATTATATGCCGAGGGTGGAAAAATTGTTTTAGCTTTCGATAAAAACCCTTATACATCGGCACAGCCAACTCATAGGATTGTTAGAGATTTTGTAAAATATTATTTACAAAACTCCGATCATTTACTTTTTGATTGCGGCGTTGTATTCTCCGGCACCGTAGATATGAGAGCGGTGCAAAATGAAATAGACGACAAAAAGAGCGCTGAAGCCTGGGAGGCGATAAAGGAGCAGCTTGGGGATGTGGACGTATACGAGTCGCTGCGGGCGTATTACGACATGATATTCGACGATAATATCCTGTCTCTCGTTGGCTCGTGGTATGATCCTGCGACGGGTCTGTTCTACGCATCCACCTCCGGCAAGAGAGCGGAGGGGATTTATCCCATTCCCGAGGCAACAAGCCAGGCGACGAGCTATATGAAAAACTCCGGTGCAATGAGCGGAGATAACTATCTGCTTATTTTGCCTGAGGTTCAGAGATATAAGATCATATATTACCTTAAGAGCATACAGGGGGAGGACGGTGAGTTCTACGTTCCTCAGCTCAAAAAGGCAAACATAGACTCTAACAGAGTAGGCAGAGACAGGAGCGCTTGCATAAGCTTACTCTCCAGATTCAAGGGTTCACCCACCTATGACGTAGGCAGCACTAAGGGAGACGGCATTACGGCAGAGGAATATTGGACCTCGCTTTTGGAGGCGGGGCTTGTGACAGACGAGGATAAGCCGATTATCTACTGGGCGGATTATAGACCGGAGGCTGTAGAGGACAGTCTTGCTCAGTCCGTGGCGGTAGCGGTCTCTCACGCGGTGGCGGCATCTGACGTGGTTGCCGTTGCGAGCACCTCGCAGTTCCAGAGCCACGTATCATTCGTGGAGTGGCTTCTTTCCAAGGACTGCTATAACGGTCCTTACGGTGCGATCAGCAGCACTTCCTCCGCGGCCAGCATCATCTCCGACTGGTCAAGGAAGCTGGGCGGATACACGGGCGAGACGGTAACGATAACCAAGAGCGGACGAAGCTATGAGCTGAAGACCGGCGAGACTCTGAACGAAATACTCATTAATTGGATGAATAGCTATATTAACGAGGCAGGTCTTTTCGGTAAGGTTACAAACAATTACGATTCTAACGGAAATCCCGTATACGACGGCTTCTTTGGCGGATGGGGATATCAGAATTCTAACGGCTTCTTCAAGGGTATCGGCAGATATTCCTCGATGGGTATAGCTTATCCCAAGCCCAGAGAGGCGGCGGAGAGTCTTTTGAAGGGCATCAATTCAGATGAGCCCGCTACAAGCAACGTTCTGGTGATTTATAACGTTTGGTCATCTCTTGGATCTATCAGATCCAACGTACAGAGATATTACGAGGGAGATGATAAGCAGGAGATACTCGATATGATCGAGGAGACCGTCTGGAGCAAGATCGTGGATGAGAAAACCGGTGAGACACGCACCTATGCGGCGCTGGCGATTGACAAGGCGATCGCAAAGCTTCAGGCGTTCAGAAAGGTTGATGGCGGCTTCGGTCACAGCACTACGGCAGGTACGTCCGGCTGGCAGGGCGGTCTGAGGGTAGGAATACCCTCGGATAATCTCTCCGATATGGACGCGATCAGCTGTACGAACAACGGACTAACAGGTTCCATCTGCTCGGTGCTGGGTATATCTTCCGCAAGCGTGCCGAGAAATACGGAGGCGGATCTGTTCCTCTTCCTCGACGCTATGCACGCACAGCCAAGCGTTACGAAAACTCCTCCCGCGGCAGAGAAGCCAAAATCTCCACCTCCCGAGATAGAAACCTTTGAAAAGATGCCTGAGTGGATCAGCTTGAGAGAGGCGCCCGACTCGACCATTGAGATAACCGAGCTTGTCGGAGAGGCGGTGCTTCACGTTGATAAGCATACGGGATTTACCTCCTTTACCTACAACGGCATCAACAAAAAGGATGAGAACCCGACCGTTACGATCATCGGTCTTGATATTCTCGTCAAGGACGTAAAGACCAGGGGAGGTATTGAGATCTATCCCCAGAGGAACGGAACGAGCATGTTCCTGCCCTATCTTGCCATAAGCGGAACCGCTGACGGCTCCGCAATAACGGTTGTGGACCACAGCTCAGGTAAGGGAGCTGTTCCATCCGGCATAACTGTGGGCAAGTGGGCGTCTGTGGAGATCAGATACTACGGTGAAGAGAAAAAGTATGATTTCTACGTTAACGGCAAATTCGTTATGAGCGGTAATTATTTAAGAAGCGGAACGGATTATCCCACAAGCGAGGAGATCAACGGAGTATGCGTGGCTATGAACTCATCTAACGTTGCTCAGTTCTACTACGACAATCTCTACATCTATCAGCTGAATGAAAGTAAATAAAAGCCTCGGGGCACCTCGGTGTACCGGCCGTATAAAACTGCACATGGCGTATCGGCTGTTAGTGTAAAAACGCTGACGATATTTGTCAAAAACAAGTAAGCAACTAAAGTAATATAATTATAAAAAACAAGCAAAATGCAAACAATTATTATCAAAAAATGCAAAAAAACTATTCTACCTTTTCACTTTGAGTTTGGTTTTTTGATAAAAGGAGCTCAAATGAAAAAGTGTAAAAGAACAGTTCTTCTACTGCTCCTTTGCGGCGCTATCTCTCTGTCTCTTATCGGATGCGTGTCGGGCGGCACGGACGGTGGAGACGGGAGCGAGGCCGGAGGAGAAGTCGGTAACGGTAATGACGGAGAGGAAGGTAAGGAGGAAAATGGTATGAAAAAAGGTGAGACACGCTACTCTTCAGAATCGGAGATAATGTTTATCTCGTCAGGACTCTGCGCGACGGATGCTGCAAATAAGCTGATGAAGCACATGAATGAAAAAATTATCGGCGAGGGCGGCAGAGCCTTTATGGGAAACGCTTATATTCCCGAGGGCGAATGTCAGGAGATCATCGTAGGCTACGTGCCCGACAGAAAAATATCCGTTAAGGCGTATGAGCTTCTCGTTGATATAGCAAGCTCATCACCCATCAGAGAGTCCAGATTCCTCGTATATGCGGAGGATGGAAATCTTGCGATAGCTTATGAGGAGAACACGCTTACCTCTGCTCAGACTGTGGAGAGTGTGGTGGATAAGCTCATATCCGAGCTGCTTTCGGATGAAAGCGCGGTCACTCTTGAAAAGGGAGTGCAGCTTATGGGCACTTTGGATCTGATTCAAATTCAGGAGGCGATCGACTCAAAGGAGATCGAGTCTCGCTGGCAGGCTATAAGAGAGAAGATAGGCGACAATGATACGTATCTTGCTCTCCGCGACTTCTTCGAGAGACTCTTCTCCGATGAGATAATAGCGTGGATGGGCACTCTTTATGACCCGGCGACAGGACTCTGCTATTCATCGACCTCGGGCAAAAACGCTGACGTATTTACCGGCGAGACCGGCTATTATCCGCACCCGGAGGCAACGAACGGCATCTTGAACAGGCTTCTGAGCACGGGAATGCTAAGGTATGTTGGCAACGATTACACAAAATTCTTGCCGCGTGATATGCAGTACAAGATAGTGTACTACTTAAAGACCATACAGGATCCCGTTAACGGAGAGTTTTATATCCCACAGATGAACAAGTCTACCATAGCTCCCGAGAGAGTGGGCAGAGATCACAGCGCTTGTATATCGCTTCTCGGAAGGATGAAAGCATCTCCTACCTACGACATCGGAACACTGAAGGGTGACGGAATCACAGCTGACGAGTATTGGGCGGCTCTCGTTGCCGACGGGCTGACTACGGATGATGAGAAGCCTGTAATATACTGGCACTGGGCACACCCGAGCGGTCACGGAACTACAAGCGAGCTTAAGGAAAGCAGAACGGAGGCTGTAAGCCGTGCGGTAGAAGCGTCTGCGGTGAAGAAGACCGCCGATATAAACGATATATTTACAAATCACGATACCTTCATAGCTCACCTGCTGACAAAGGACCCGTACAACAGTCCGTACGGAGCGATAAGCAACATTAATTCCATTTCATCTATCGTTAACAGCAATTCCGAGAGGCTTGGTGCATACGACTCGTCTATGGATGCTGATAAGGTTGCCAAAACGATAGACGTGAGGGTGGGAGAGGAAACGAAGAAGCTTGTCATTTTAGCAGGCGATACTTTGAATACCATCAATATAAAGTGGATGAATCTCTACATCAACGAGGCAGGCCTTTTCGGTAAGGTGACGAACAATTACGACTCTAACGGAAATCCCGTATACGATGGCTTCTTTGGTGGTTGGGGCTATAACAACACAAACGGATTTATGAAGGCGGCGGTCAGATATGGAAGCGCTAAAATAGCTTTTCCTGAACCGTGGCTTGCGGCGGAGAGTCTTCTGAAGGCGATAAACTCTCCGGAATCGGCTGCGGCAAACGGCAATATTCTGGTTATATATAACGTGTGGAGCAGTCTTGGCAGTCTTAAGAGCAACGTTAGAGCATACTACGAGGGCGATGATAAAGAGGAGCTGCTTCAGTACATTGAAAGCGGATTGTACGGTAAGGTCGATCTTATAAGCGGCGCTGAGACTGCCAGAACGTACGCCGCGATCGCAATAGACAACGCATACGATAAGATACAGCCGTTTAAAAAGGCTGATGCAGGCTACGGTCATAGTCCATCCAGGGGCACTCCCGGCTGGCAGGGCGGGCTCCCTGTGGGAATAGCGTCCGAGAACATGAGCGATACTGATGCTACCTTCTGTACTACGACGTCGCTCGGTGCGTCTATTTGCAGCGTTCTCGGTATCTCAATGGATAAAGAGGTGCCTATGCACAGCGAAGCTGATCTGCTTCTGTTTCTTGACACCATATCGCGTCAGGAATACGTTGTCAAACGCACTCCGACGGAATTAAAATACGGCGATTAAAACCGAGATAATCCATAAAATGCAAATCAAAGTGTACAAAACACGGTAATTACCATCCATATTATCTATTATTAGTACTTGCAAAAACAAAAAGATATAAATCTTTTTTGGGAGGCTGCGCTTTGCGGCGGAAAGGAAGAACAAGATGAAAAGCATTAGAGAGACTCTGGGTATGACGTATTACTCCGCGGACGGCTGTCACGGATGCGCGTCGGATGAGGTTGCTGTAATATACAGCTGTGACTGCATGATAGGATGCGCCGAAAAAATCGTTTCGGCACTGTGGGCGAGAGGAACGCGGGCGTATCTTTCAGACAAGGACACAAAATGTAAAAGAGTTATAGCTCTCGGTAATATTGAGGGGCTTATCCCGTCAGAAAAGGCAAACGAGGCACTTGGTAAGCTTGAGAGAGGATCGGTTTATACGTCCGGCTCGTACGTGATTTACGGTGAGGGCTCTGCTGTTGCCATTGCGGCTGACAGAAACGAGCATACGAGCTTCCAGCCTATGTGCGCCGGAGTAGATGCTCTTCTTGAAAATGATGATCTCTTTGCAAAGAGCGGCATTATCGCGAGCAAAACGCTGGATCTTGTTGAGGAGCAGAAGAAGCTTGATAAGATCGAGGACGAGCAGAGATGGGCGAAGGTACGTGAGGTCATAGGTGACGAGGACATCTATCTTGCGTTCCGTAAGATGATGGAGAGCATATTTGCCAAGGAGATGGTACCTCTTATCGCGTCCTTCTTTGATCCCGCGACGGGAATGTTCTACGCATCCCTTTCCGGCAAAAATGCCGAGGGCATCTACCCTATTCCCGAGGCGACGAGCCAGGTGCTCGGCTATATGGTAAGCACGGGTATGCTTCGCAAATACAGTAAGAGATACGCGATCCCCGAGCTTGCAAGGCACAGAGCGATCTATCATATGAAGAGTATTCAGGGCGAGGACGGTGAGTTCTACGTTTCTCAGATGAAGAAGAGCACCATCGACTCCAACAGAATAGGCAGAGACAGAGGTCACGCAAGCGGCGTTATCAAGCGTCTCGGCGGAAATCATACATATAATCTTGGCGATTACATTGGCGACGGCATTACCGCTGAAGAATATTGGGCAGATCTGGTAAAAAAGGGCATAGTTACCGAGGCGGAGAAGCCTATTATATATTGGGCTGAGGATCCTGCTGACAGAAAAGCGGGTAAGGCAGCTTCTGAGAAGAAGAGCGAGAAGCCGAGCAATGCGGGAACGGAGCAGTTCCAGAGCCACGAGGGCTTTATTAAGTGGCTTCTTGCAAAGGATCCGTACAATAATCCGTATAGCGCAATGAGCAACACCTCCTCCGCGGCAGGAATTATCAAGGAGTGGAACGGCAGAGTAGGTGAATACACGGGCGAGGATACGGTTATCACTTATGCTGATAAGGAGCTGCCGCTGATGAAGGGCGACACACTCTATTCCATTATTATCAGATGGATCGACGGTCAGATCAACGAGGCGGGTCTTTTCGGAAAGGTAACAAACGAGCACGACGAAAACGGTAATCCCATCTACGACGGCTTCTATGGCGGCTGGGGATATCAGAACTCCAACGGCTTTATCAAGGGTATCGGCAGATATAATGAATCCGGCACCAAGTTCCCCGAGCCTCGCAAGGCTATAGAAAGTCTACTTAAGGGGCTCAACAGCGACGAGGTCGTAACGGGTAATATTCTGGTTATCTTCAACGTATGGGGCGCTCTCAGCGGACTCAGAGGAAATATCAGACAATTCTACGAGGGAGATGAGCGCGAGGAGCTGCTCGAGATCATTAACTACGGTCTTACCCATAAGGTAAAGGATGAGAAGACCGGAAAGATGAGGGCTTATGCGGCTGTGGCTATAGAGAAATGTCTCTCCAAGCTTCTGACCTTCAAGAAGAGAGACGGCGGCTTCGCTCACAGCATCTATAACGGTACTCCCTGCTGGCAGGGCGGCATCAAGGTGGGAATAGCGTCGGATAACCTGAGTGACATTGACGCAATAAACTGCTCAACCGCACTGCTTGGCAACTGTATGTGTAACTTCTTCGGGCTCGAACTCACTCGCGATATTCCTATGTATACCGAGTCGGATCTTCTGATCTTCTTAGACGTTCTGTCAAAGCAGGAGAACGTGATAAAGAAGGGCCCGATGGAGCTTGAGAAAGAATAATTTTTCGTATGTTTTTCAACTAAACCAAAAATAATACTGTTCTATTTTTGCGATTTCTAAGCATAATATGCAAAGTATAATTTACAAAAATGCGCAAGGAACAATTCCTTGCGCCAAATCGGAGGCTGTATAATATGAGATCTTTTAGAGATATAATTTGTGAGAGTGTTCCCTGCGGTGCCGAAAAGCTCGGCGGCGCGGCTGCTCCCGAGGTCGCGGTGGTTTGCTCGACGGAGTTCTCAGAGGAGGCTGTGAGGGCGTACCGCTCTCTCCTTTCTCTTGGCTTTAAGGCGTTTCTGTCCGATGCTGATACAAGCTGTAGCCGCGTTCTGTCACTTGGACGTATCAGCGGAGCTGAGGCATCCGAAAGAGCGTATGAAATGCTTGATGGCGCCGGGAGAGGATCTGAATTTAAGGAGGGCTCGTACGCGGCGTACGCAGACAGCGGATGGGTTGCCGTTGCGGCGGATAAGAACGGCTATACAAGCTTCCAGCCGATGAATGCGGCAATAGACGATTTACTTAAAAGCTCGGATACGGTGTTGGAATTTTTCGACAAAAGCGGCCCGTTGACTATCAAAGCTCTGGATCTCATAAGTGAGCAGAGAAAGCTTGACGAGATCGAAAACGAGGAAAAATGGGCGCACGTAAGAGAGGTTATAGGCGACGAGGAAATCTATCTTTCCTTCCGCAATATGATGGAAACTATATTTGCCAAGGAGGCAGTGCCCCTTCTCGCATCCTTCTACGATCCTGCTACCGGACTCTTTTACACCTCCCGCTCCGGCAAGGAGGCAGATGGAATATATCCAATACCCGAGGGAACCTCACAGGCGCTCGGTTATATAGCCAGCACGGGAATGCTCCGCAAGCTTGGAAGGAGATACGTAATTCCTGAGCTTTCAAGACACAAGATCATCTACTATCTGAAGAGTATACAGGGTGAGGACGGCGAGTTCTATGTGGCTCAGATGAGAAAGGATCAGATCAACTCCAACCGCATAGGCAGAGACAGGGTTGCATGCACCAGTCTGCTGTGGCGGCTTGGGGCATCTCCTACTTATACCGTTGGCACCTACAAGGGAGACGGAGTAACGGCGGATGAGTATTGGGCGGCTCTTGTTAAGGACGGAGTGGTTACCGAGAATGACAAGCCTCATATTTACTGGGCTGAGGATCCCATTGAGAGAAAGCGTCCTCTTCCCAAGGCAGAGAAAAAGGACGAAAAGCCCACGGGCGCAGGAACAGAGCAGTTCCAAAGTCACCTTGGCTTCATAAAATGGCTCTTAGAGAAGGATGCGTATAATCAGCCCTACTCGGCAATGAGCGCTACCTCTTCGGCATACGGCCTTATTTCAGACTGGAACGGTAGGGTAGGCGGCTACGAAGGCGAGGACGAGACGGTTTGCTATAACGGTAAGGAGTTTCCGCTGAAGAAGGGTGATACTCTCTACACCATTCTGATCAGATGGCTTGACGGTAATATCAACGAGGCGGGACTCTTTGGCAAGGTTACGAACGAGCATGATGAAAACGGAAATCCCGTATACGACGGTTTCTACGGAGGCTGGGGATATCAGAATTCCAACGGCTTCCTTAAGGGCGTCGGCAGATATACCGAGGCGGGCGGAATACCGTTTCCCAAGCCAAAGGAGGCAGCGGAAAGCTTGCTGAAGGGAATTGCGAGCGACGAGGTCGCGACCGACAACATTCTGGTAATCTATAACGTTTGGTCGTCACTAAATAAGCTGAGAATGAATATTTCAAACTATTTTGAGGGGGATGAGAGAGAAGAGCTTCTTTCTCTTATCAGCGGAGGCCTTACGGGAAAGATTATGGATGAGAGGACCGGCACCATGCGCTCCTACGCCGCGGTTGCCATAGATAAGTGCCTATCCAAGCTTCTGACCTTCAGAAAGCGTGACGGCGGATTTGCTCACAGCATATTCAGAGGCACAGGATGCTGGCAGGGTGGACTCAAGGTGGCAAATTCCGAGGACAATCTCAGCGATATCGACGCCATTAATTGCTCCACCAGCGGACTTGGCAGGGCTATGTGCCAGTTCTTCGGACTTGATCTGACCTGTGACATTCCTATGTACACAGAGGCGGATCTTTTGGTATATCTCGATACGCTGTATAGCCAAAAGCACGTTATCAAAAAAGGTCCGATGGGAATTTAATGAGCTAAAAAACATTTCGTTAAAAAATAGAAACGGTCAGATTTGCGCGCAAAAAACGCAAAAATACCAACTAATGTTTACAAATTTGGCAAAAAAGAGCGAGACAATCAGAGCGATGCAAATATAAAACGAATGTATTTTTCTTTGTATCGTCTCTCTGATCATTCTTGCTCTTTTTTGCTTTTTGGCTAAAGAGCCGAATATTTGCTGGCAGGAAAGTGACCGTTTCACTATATTTTAATAAACTGTAAATTATTTATTAAAATAATTGAAAACATCAAATTTTCAGTATTTTCATCATAATTTTACGGTAATTGCGTCAAAATTTTCATTGAAAAATATTGAATTATAATTTATAATATTATTGTAGCGGTATCCTCCAAGTTTTTTGAGATCCGCCTATTATTCGGATAATGTACGGTCGGCGTGCTTCGGCTGTTGTTATTTAAACCAGAAAGGAAACGATCATGAAAAAAATTCTCTTACTATTGATCTCCGTTCTCCTTGTTGCCTCGGTGTTGCTTTCGGCAACGTCCTGTGACAATGGTGGCGGCGGCTCCGAGGGATCCGGTGAATCCGGTGAATCCGGTGAGTCAGGTGGCGGTGAGTCCGGCGAGACCATCACCATTTACGATGACCAGACGTTCTATTGGAGCAAGTCTGAGGTTATGTTCCTTACGGAATCATCCTCTGGCAGCAGAAATTCCGCCGATTTGATCATCAAGGCGCTGAAAAAGAACGTTATCGGTGACGAGGGTAACGCCTTCATCGGTAACATCTATATGGCGCAGGAATATCGTGATGAGGTGATCGTAGGCTACGTTGCTGACAGAGAGATCTCCAAGAAAGCGTATCAGCTCCTTGAGAGAATAGACAGCAAGTCTCCTCTTACCGAGTCAAGATACCTCATATACGCTGAGGGCGGTAAGATCGCTATCGCCTATGAGGATAATCCTTATTCCACAATCCAGTCACTCGAATACGTGACCAATATGTTTATTGAGGAATATCTTTCCGAGGAAGGCGTTCTCATGTTTGATAAGGGCGTTGTTATGTCAGGCGTTGTCGACCTTATCACTATGCAGGAGCAGATTGACACCGTATACGTGGACAGCATCTGGGCGGATTATAAGCAGCGCTGGAACGATAGATACGGAAGCGACGATCTGTATTGGGCGTTCCGCACCTATTATTCTATGTTCTCAGACGAGCTTCCGGTATGGTGGGCGAACCTCTATGATCCCGCTATAGGCTGCTTCTACGCTACCCCCTCCGGCAGAGATTACGAGGGCTTCCTTCCCAATCCCGAGTCTATGAGACAGATTCTCGGTCACATTTCAGGCTCAGGCGCGCTTGATACTCTTTGCACCAGCCCCGGAGCTGTGAGCAAGGCAATGAGAGACTATCTTCCTAAGTATCTTCAGGCGCAGATGGTATATTACTGCAAGGCTATACAGGATCCCAACGGATATTTCTACCTTCCCCAGCTTGGTAAGGAATATACCGATACGTATGCGATCACCCGTCGCGGACGTGATATTTCCAGCTGCGTTGAGGTTCTGAGCAGATTCAACGAGCAGCCCACATGGAAAACTCCCACGGGAAACGCAGGTGACGGCGAGACAGCGGAGGAGTATTGGGAGAAGACCGGCTTGCCCGATTCTCTGAAGCCCGTTATTCCTCTTATGGCTACCGCATCGGCTGATAAGAAGACCGATAAGGTCGCGGTTGCTCTTTCCGACGCAGTCAGCATCGCTGTAGCGGCGTCCGACGTGGTGGCGGTCAGCACAGACGACTCTGTCGCGTATATGCTTGATCACTCCAAGTTCATAACCTACCTTCAGGGTAAGGATATAGACGCTTATCCTTATAGCGTTGGTAACGAGCTGAACTCCACCTATAAGCAGATAGAGCAGTACAGCATTCAGGCAGGCGGCTACACCGCTGATAAGCTTAAGGCTGATTATCCCAACTATATGACCGACGAGAGCGGCAAGGTGTACGTTGATATTCAGTTCATGGAGTCAAGAGAGCTGAAGAAGGACGCCGCCGGCGTTGACTTCGTTCTTCGTATCAAGGAGGGCGTTACCGTATCCGAGATCCTTATTATGTGGATAAGCGAGCAGATCAACGATAACGGTCTCTTCGGTGACGATTATAACCCGGATACCGATGACGTTTTGTTCCAGAACACCAACGGCACGATGAAGATCATGCCTATCTATAACAATTTCCGGATTCCTTATCCCAAGGCAGAGCTTGCGGCTGACGGTATCCTCACCGGTATTATGAGTGATGAGCCCTCTACCGGAAATATATGTGAGGTATACAACTGCTGGGAGGCTCTTGTCGGCCTGATCAACAACGTTAACGATTACATAACCGACGAGGGTTACGCGAAGCAGGTGCTGGATTCCATCAGAGATACACTTGGTGAAAAGGGTCCTGCAGCTGTGCTCAATTCTTACGCGAAGCAGAGCGGATATATGAAGCCTCACGGCACATTCTCTCACTCCTACGTGGGCGGAGCTACATCTCACCAGGGCGGACTTCCCGTAGGCTTAGGTCTTGACGAGGGTAACGTTGACGCTATCGGCTTCGGTTCAAACTCCATAGTTACCGCTATGGCAAGGTGTATAGGAATCGACACCTTCCTCGATGAATCTATACCTGAATCAAAGAGAATAGAGAAGGTTCCGCTTTATACCGAATCCGACTGGATGAGATTCGTTGATACCATTATTTCTCTCGGTCCGGTCATCAAGTACGAGTATGCGGGTCAGGATCTTCCCGAAATATATGACTTCGAGGACGGCGAGATTCCCGAGGGCAACATCAGATACAACGTTAAGGAGCCCTCAGAGTACGAAGTAATTGAGATGGAAAACGGCGAGGAAACCAATAAGGTTCTCCACGTAAATAAGCTCAGTCACTTTGAAAGCCCATCCTCTATCGCTTTCACAAACTTCCTTGTAAAGAAGAACGGCGCTAATATGGTCTACTTCTCCGCGGATATTCTTGCGACCAATCTTACAAAGCGCTCCGAGCTTCAGATCCAGTTCAGTAATGCGTCCAAGACCTCAATGGCAAATTCGCAGATACTGTTCATTCTCTCACCTGCGGCGCTCACTGACGGCTCCGCTTTCAGATACACGGATTATCACAACAAGAAGGGTGCCCCCGGCGGTAATATCGACGTAGGCGCTGACGTTGGTAAGTGGTTCAATCTTCGTGTCGAGATCTATCCTACTGAGGATCTTGCGTCCTTCAGATATCACATCTATATTAACGACACTCTTGCGGTCGTTTCCTCTAACGTATACAGTCCTATGATGGTTGAGGGCGGCGCGCTTTATTCCGTCGATCAGTTCAACTACGCATCTCTCGCTATGAACAAGGCGTTTGCGGGAGACTTCTACTTCGATAATTTGTGCTTCGGTCAGGCAAAGAAGGAGCTTAAGGATACTACCTTAGGCGTTCCCGATGGCTTTGATCCCGAGGCTGTAGGCAATCTCGGTCCTGCAGGCGGCTCTACGGGCGGCTCTACGGGCGGCGGCTCCGGTGAAGGCGGTGGCTCGACAGAAACGCCCGACGGCGATAAATGTGAAGTCGTAGCTCCTCCCACCGCTCTGACCTTTGGGGAAATGCCGGAGAGCCTGGTCATCAGCTACAACGACGGTAACGGAGACGGCGACAGCGCTGATATCACCCCCTCGATTGTCGATAAGGACGGTGATAAAACGCTGCAAATAGACAAACGTGAGAAGGATACTGCTTATTTGACCTTCGCGTCGACCGGTGATACCAAGAATCCGGAGGCGGCAGTATTCACGACTGATATGTTTATTGACGTATCGGAGGAAGGCTCTGAGCTTGCCGGTCTTGAGCTGTATATACGCTCCGGCAACTCGTCTGCCTTTGGAATGCTGTTTAGCAGAAGCATGTCCGTTTGCGCATACGGCGGCAAGGACGCGGATAAAAACAATATCGTGTCAGAGTACTATCCCACACCTATTAAGACGGGCGAGTGGTTCAACCTTCGCGTAGTGGCTTACGTGCTTGACGGCGCAACCGTGTACGATCTTTACGTAAACGGCGCCCACGTGATGACCGGTAAGCTGGCGTTTGAGGGCGCTGATACAAGCATCTCTGCCCTCAGCAGCGTACGACTTAACGTTGGCGCAGGCAATATTGGCAAATTCTATTTCGATAACGCGGCTATGTTCCGCTCCGATCTTGCAGGTGTCAGCGACTATCTGCCCGAGTCGAGAGCGAAAATGGCCTCCGGCGCTACAGCTCCCGAGTATTCTACCTTCGACGAGATGCCCGCTGATCTGAGCATCAGCTATTACGACGGCAACGCGGACGGTGACAGCGCTGATATCAGCTACGCGGTAGTCGATAAGGACGGCAACAAGGCTCTTCATATAAGCAAGGGGGAGAAGGATACAATGTATCTTCTCTGGAAGGTTGCCGACAATTCGGCTAAGTCCGACGTTACGGTGTTCGATACGGATATTCTGATCGACTCCTCGGCAAGCTTCGCAAACTTCGAGTTTTACATCCGCTCCGGCGGAAAGGCTGCGTTCTTCCTCTATATAACGAAGGACGGAGATAAGCTCAGACTTCAGGATTACGGCGCTAAGGGCGGTACGCCCGGCGATCCCGTGACAACCAAAGCTTCGATCGGCGAGTGGTTCAACCTTAGAGTTGAGGTGTCCGTTGGCTCAGACGGCGCGAAATATGACGTTTATATCAACGGCGTTCTTGCTATGACCGGCAACAGATCCAGAGACGTAGCTATCTCTAGCGCGGCGAGCGTAGACGAGTTCAGACTTAACGTAAGCGCGAGCTCGCTCGGCGACTATTACGTAGATAACACCGCTGCATTCCGCGCTAAAGCAGCGGACCTTACGAGAGATCTCTCTAACTCCAGAGCGGAGCTTGATGCCTCCGCTCCCGGCGGAGAGGGAGGAGAAGGCGGCTCTGATGATGAAGCCGGCAAGCCTATCGTAGAGACCTTTGACGGCTCTGACGTGCCCGCGTCCGTTTCTGTCACGTCCCAATCCTCCGATAACACCGTGACGGTTGTGGATAAGGGCGAGGGCAACAAGGCGCTCTTCATTAATAAGCCTGTAGGTGAGAAGGATTCCGGCAACGGCACGACCATATCCTATACGGGTGAGGCGTATACCGAAAAGGATGCAAACGTTACCGTTATCACCTTTGATCTTCTTATAGAGAATAACACCGGCGGCAACGGAATAGAGATCTATCCTATGGTAGACTCCACCAAGCCCTATCTCATTTATCTCTACGCAAACGGTGAGAATCTTTGCTTCAAGCACAACGCCTCCGGCGACGAGAAGGTCTTGGGTACTGTAGGCTCCTGGCTCAGCTTCACGGTAAGCTACGACTCCGTGGCAAAGAGCTATACTCTCACGGTAGGCGATGCCGTGATCGGTATTTACACAGGCACCTTCAAGGGCGCGGCTGCTCCCGCCGCTTCCGCTATAAACAAGCTTAATATCCTCTTTGGCGAGCAGACCAAGGCTGAGTATTATCTTGATAATATTTCTATATCCCACCTCTACGACAAGAACGCAGGCTCCAATACCCCCGAGACTCCCGACGTGCCGGAGAAGGTAATCACCTCTGACGGCTACGGTAAGGTTGAGGCTGATTCGGCAGCGCTTGATTTCTCCTCGATGCCTACGGGTAATTTCAGCATAACCGGTACATCGGGCTCACATAAGCTTGAGGAGATTACCGTCGGTGATGAGAAGGAGAGCGTCCTTCTCGTAGAGAAGACCACGACCGGCTCTATGTCTGTAAAGCGTGTCGGCGCTACTGTGGCAAACGCGGAGGCAAATAAGGTTACCTTCAGCGCGGATATTCTAGTTGCGAACGTAACCTCCAACAGCCAGCTTCAGTTCCAGTTCGGCGCCGGAAAGAATACCGACAAGGGTATGCAATACTACGCAGGACTCATTCTCCTCTCCCTTAAGGGCATAGAGGACGGTAGCGCCCTGACCTATCTTGCGTACGATAACGCTGAGAGCGCGGGCGAAACCATAGAGCTTTCCGCAAAGGTTGGAGAGTGGTTCAACTTCACGGTTGAGTACTTTGAGGGCGCGCTTGGCGAGGCGAGCTACAACGTTTACGTGAACGGCGAGCTTGTTTGCAATTCCACCTATATTTACTCGAAGCACATTCACGCCGGCACAGAGCCTATCTACGACGCATCTGAAATGGATATGCTGATTATATCTATGAACAGCAATCTCATCGCGGACGTTTGCTATGATAACATCAGCATAATCCAGGAGTGCGTTGCTTCCTCAGCTGACTAAGAGAAAATAGCTTGTGCCGAGCTAATAATGGCATTGCTACAAGAATAATTGTGCATTATTTTGCGAAAGCGGTCTGTTTTTTCAGACCGCTTTCTTTTTTGGAAATCAGCCGAAAATCAAGTAAAATGTAAATCAGAGTTGTCATAATTAAGCAATAAAGCTGTTCTAGACGCACTAATATGCTTCTGAGATACTTAAGTTTTTATCCGTCTGAGATGGCTTCTGACTTTGGAGAGGCTTGAAGTTTTTATCCGTCTGAGATGGCTTCTGACTTTGGAGAGGCTTGAAGTTTTTATCCGTTTGAGATGGCTTCTGACTTTGGAGAGATATAAACTTTTTCGCCTGTTTTATTCCGTGCGCGGTCCGGCAGAAGCAGTTTATCCTATAACGCTGACAAATCACTCACCTTTCGTAAGAATGTGCAGTTAAGCCTGTAACGCTGACAGATCACTCACCTTTCGTAAGAATGCGCAGTTAAGCCTGTAACGCAGACAGATCACTCACCTTTCGTAAGATTTGCGGCTTGTCTTGTAACGCGATAAAAGAATTAAAAGCACTTAGCTATAATGTGTAACGATCAGAAAATGAAGCGCGAGAAGGTTCGAGATTTTTGTAGCAAACGCTTCTGTTTTTGCTATAATTTTTCCCAAAACATCAAAAAAGCAAAGAAAACCCTCCCATTAAATCAAAAAAATTAAAGAAAATTGGTGCTATTTATAGTAAAATATAATATGGTATCCTATTTTCACGCGATGCACGCCCGTACACGTAGATCGGCTGTGTCGCAGGTACCGACATCAGCTGCGCTCCCTGCAATGTAAGATACGTCGGCTTTGGCTGCGCGCTGATCTGCTTTGATTTTTAAAATCGGGAGGCACCCCTGCTTGAGCAGTGAACCGTTCAGCCGAGCGCTGTTTCCCCAAACCAATTATGGAGGACAATATGAAAAAGAAAATTCTGAGACTTCTTGTGCCTATCCTAGCCATAGCTATTCTGGCGGCTGCGATCATAGGCATACAGGCGATGGCTTCTGAGCCCACGCCCTACGTAATGTCCAAGAACGTTTCCTACGGCTCTCGCGTGTATCTCTACTACGCGGTTCCCGTTGAAAGTGTTCCGGACGGTCACGAGGTAAAGCTTGGCTTCTATTCGTCAGCCACTGACGAAACCGCCAACTACTACGTTCTCCCCGAGGAGAAAACCCAGAACGTATACGGTACTCCTTGCTACGTTTTCCAGTCCTACGGCGTTTCGGCGAAAAATCTTAATACCAAGCAGTACGTCAGACCCGTCAGCTTTGTTGGCGAGACCGCTTCCAAGGTCGGAGAGGTTATCAGCTACTCCGTAGAGGACTACGTTTACGAGCGTCTCTACGGCAACGGCTTTGCTCTTATGAATGACGGCGATGGCAAAAACTACGATCGCCGCAACCTGTATTACGACCTGCTCTGGTACGGCAGATCCGCTCAGGATCTTCTTGATAAGAGCAACCCCGACCACATAGGCGAGTCCATAGACTATCTTGGCGCGCTCTTCTCCGTGGGCGGTGTCAGCGGCAACAGCGTCACTCTTGATTTTGACGAGTCGCTCCTTACCACAGATAAGACTCCCGCGTACGCTCGCTATCACAAGGGCGCAATCGGCTACTACGAGCTTGATGCCTTCGGTGATGCTCTCGACTACGTGGAGTTCACCTCTGATCTCTGGACCGTAACTCACTACGACGTCTTTGGCAACGTAACGCGCGAGTACACCGTAGCAGACGGCGCAACCGTTGAGGCAGGCGAGGGCAGCGGCGTTATCATCGCCCGTCCCAACCTCTCGTTCCGCTCGGATCTCGGCGCCAACAAGAGTGCCCTTAAGCGCGGCGACAAAATACATATCGTCACCAACGGCTTCGTTGAGCTTAGCGATCTCAGAGCGCTGGTAAGCACCCTCAAGCACGTGGTTGGCTCTGCGGGCGCTGTAACCACCTCAACCATCGCTTATTCTCAGGATGCTGATCTGACCATCGAGTTTGACTACTTCTCAGACTCCGCTCTTAGAGCCGGCCCCACAACCAAGGATAATCCCACCAAGGCGGAGGGAACCTCTATATTCAAGAATGCAAGATACTCTGTATCTTCATCAGAGGGCAAGATCACCGTCCTTTGCGATCAGAACCCCTACACCCCCTTGAACTCATCCACGGTTGCTATCGACGCTCTTACCGATCTGCTTGAGCCCGCCCTTGGCATCGTATGCTTCACGAACGGTGATAACGGCGAGGTGTTTAGCGGTGAGGTCAACCTTATAGAGATGCAGCGGGCGATCGATATCCAGGAGATCGATGCAAGATGGGCAGCCCTTGAGACCAAGCTTGGTGACAAGGACCTTGTCAGAGAGCTTCGCCAGTTCTTCGAAGGCATGACCAACGAGACTATCGTAAAATGGTCCGGATCCCTCTACGACCCTGCGACAGGTCTGTTCTATTCCTCTCAATCCGGTAAGAATACCGAGGGCTATTATCCTCATCCCGAGGCAACCAGCCAGAACACTTCCTTCCCGATGAATTCGGGTATGATGAGATATCTTGGCGGTACCATCATCCTTCCCGAGATGACGAAGTATAAGATCATCTACTACCTTAAGTCCATTCAGGACCCCAACGGCTCCTTCTACGTAGCGCAGATGGAGAAGTCTAACATAGCTACGGAGCGTGTGGGTAGAGACAGATCCGCTTGTATAACTATGCTCTCCCGTTGCGGTGGCAAGCCCACCTACAGCAACGGAACCACCAAGGGTGACGGCATAACTGCAGAGCAGTATTGGCAGGGCCTGGTTGATGCGGGTCTGGTTACCGAGGATGATAAGCCTATTATCTACTGGCACCAGAATAACGAGCAGGCGGCAGAGCCTGTCACAGCCTCCCTTACTCGCTCCGCGGTTATGGCAGTATCCAAGGTCATAGCTGTATCGGATGAAGAGGGCGGCGCGGCAGATTCCGGCAGCTCAAGCTCGGGCGTAAAACAATTCCAGAGCCCTAAGGCATTTATTGAGTGGCTTATTGCTAAGGATCCGTATAACAATCCCTATGGCGCCATCAGTAACACCTCCTCCGCTGCCAGCTTCATAGATACCTATTCCAATAATAAAGACGGCGACAATAGTTACACCCCTCCGTATAGCTTGGATCAAATGAAGACCGACTGGGGTGAGAGCGCTGTAAAGACCGATGAAAACGGCAAGAAGTACGTTGAGATCTACGGTAAGGCTGAAGGTGTTACGAGCGCAGGCGGCACTAACAAGAACGCAACGCCCTTCAGAGTTTACGAGAATGACACCCTGCTGAACATTCTTATCTCCTGGCTGAACTCCTATATTAACGAGGCAGGCCTCTTCGGTAGGGTTTCAAACAACTACGACGGTAACGGCAATCCCGTCTACGACGGCTATTTTGGCGGTTGGGGCTATCAGAACTCCAACGGTATGCTTAAGTGTATCGGCAGATATTCCACCGCCGGCGTAGCATTCCCTAAGCCCCGGGAGGCAGCGGAAAGCTTGCTGAAGGGCATTTGCCACCCCGAGCAGCCCTCAGGTAACATACTCGTTATGTACAACGTGTGGTCCTCTCTCGCCTCTCTGAAGAACAATATCAAAGATTACTATACCGGCGCTGATAAGCAGAATCTCCTTAACTTTATCGAGAATACTCTGAGCAGCACTACGAATTACGTAACCGATGAGCCCATTATAAGCGAGGATACCGGCGAGCCTATGTCCTACGTAGCCTACGCCGTTGAGGTAAACCTTAAAAAATCCCTTATATTCAGAAAGAGTGACGGCGGCTTTGCCCACAGTATAAATAGCGGAACAGGCACCTGGCAGGGCGGACTTCCCGTAGGTGTTCCGAGCGATAATCTCTCCGATACCGACGGTACCTTCTGCGGAGTTACCTCTCTCGGCTCCTCTATCTGCAGAGTGCTTGGCATCGACATATCAACCGAGGTTCCCATCCATACAGAGTCCGACTTTATGATCTGGATGGATTCCCTTCTTAAGCAGCCCTACGTGATCAAAGAAACTCCTACCGAGCGCGCGAACGTTTCTGTAGATGAGATTACCACCTTTGATAAGATTCCCGTCTGGATCGAATCGTCATCCTCGTCCATCACAGAGAAGGACGGCGATAACGTTCTCCATATCAGTAAAAAATCTACCGGTGTTATGGGCGTTAAGCATACCGGTGCCGGTATAAAGGAGGAGGGCGCAAACGTTGCTGTTATCGGCTTTGATCTCCTGATAGAAAATATGGAAGCTCGGAGCTCCATTGAGCCTTACCTTCGTGATTCGAAAGGTAACGGGCTCTTCCTGCCCTGCTTCTCACTCTCAGGAACTAAAGACGGCTCGGTAATTAAGGTTTATGACCACGGCGCCGGAGCTGGAGATTACGACACGGGTGCCAGAGTAGGCAGCTGGGCGTCCTTCCAGATAAGATATTACGAGGAAACCGCTACTACTGCTGCTCACTACGACTTCTACACAAACGGTAAGTATATTATGTCGGGCAGCAAACTCAGAACCGGAACCACCTATCCTACTGCTGAGCAGATCGGTCAGTTCTATCTTGCATTCGCGTCCGATAATATAGCTGACTTCTACGTTGACAATATGTACGTTCATCATATCGTAGAGGGCGAGAAGGCTCACACCTTCGACACAATGCCTGCAAATGTTACAGCCAGCGGCACTGCCGGAACCAGCGAGCTTACAACCGTTACAAGAGACGACGCAACTCAGAACGTTCTCTTGGTTTCCAAGACCGCAACCGGTGCGAATATGACCGTCAAGCAGACTTCCGCGAATATCGTGAGCTCTATAGCTAACAAGGTAACGTTGTCGGTAGATATCCTGGTCACCGATATGACGGCAAACAGCCAGATACAGTTCCAGTACGGAAAGTACGATTATACCGGCCGCGACTCCTACCTGGGTATGCTACTGATAAGCTTTGGCGGAACGGCGTCAGGCTCCTCCATATCCATCACGGATTACAACAACTGGAATGAAGCAACGAGCGCATCCGGTGTTACCGCCAAGGTCGGAAGCTGGTTCAATCTGACCGTCGAGTACTTCGAGGGCGCCCTTGATGACGGTGACAAAGTGGCAGAGGAAGGCGAAGCCTACTCCAACGTCTACGTAAACGGCGTTAAGGTTATCTCCGGGTCTACCTCTATCGCAGGTAAGAACTTCCACAACGGCACCTATACTCCGTGGAACGCCGAGACTATCGATATGATTGTCATTTCGATGAACAATAATCTGGCAGGCAAGATCTACTTTGATAATCTCAGCATCGTCCAGTCTCGTGATCTGAACGGATAAATAACACTATAGTTTCCCTAAGGGGCGATCGTCTGATCGCCCCTTATTTTTTGATAAAATAAGCAAAATTGTAAACTATAGTAAGCAAATAAGCCTATTTTTAGCACCTTTGCCTTCATACTTCACTCACTCGGTGAACCTCCCTTGCTCCGCCTGTATGCGTGATGTCCTTAACGGACAAATCACGCATCGAGATAAATCCCTAACGGGATTTTCGATATACGCCTGCGGCGTTCGATATGTGCTTAGGCACTCGATATGCTTTTGCATTCCTCGCCGAAGGCGAGATATGTCAAAAGCGAGAGGGATTTATCTCATATCGAATTGGCGCGGAGCGACAATATATCGAGCTTGAACGGCTGGGGTTCCCCGAAGCGAAGAATGAGCTTTGGGGGTTCGCAGCGCTGGGGTTCCCCGAAGCGAAGAATGAGCTTTGGGGGTTCGCAGCGTAGTGAAAGCATATCGAATTCATCTTTCGTGAACATATTTCACGGAAGTGAATATATTTCACGAAAGTGAATATATCGACAGAAAGAAAAACAGAGCAAGAATAGAAGGTTTTATATCCTTTTATCCTTGCTCTTTTCTGCTTGTTTAGGGGTTCCCCGAAGCGAAGTATGAGCTTTGGGGGTTCACGTATTTGGGTTTGGGCTACGCCCATTGTGCATTTGACCTGTCAAATACGATGCTCGCACTTAGAGGCATTTTTAAATCTCCGATAAGGACATCACCTGTAGTCTTTGTTTCTGTTTCTTCATCGTAATTTCAAAGATTTGTAACATCTTTCGGGCAAAATTACCACAAAAAAGGCTATTTATAGCCCAAAATTGTGAAGTTTAAATAAACTTGTCAAAAAAACTAAGAAATCTCCCCATAAATATCAAAATATTTAATGAAATTGTGTCGACTATTGGTATAAAATAGTAGTATCTATTATTATATATATTTATAAGGGAGAAAAGCCTCCATCCCACAGGGAGCCACACTCCCCCGGTCACTTCGTGACAGCCCCCTCGAAGAGGGAGCCTAGGCGTAATAAACCCATTAAATCCGCTTTAACTTGAATATCAAATTCAATTTAAAATAAATAAAAATTAGAGTTAATAATCAAAACGACAAGAGTTACTAACTCGGAGAGGAGAAAAGAATGGCAATAGTCCTTAAGGAACCTTATCTTGAGGCTGAAATTGAGATCACCCGTTTTGAAGCGCGGGACGTTATCACCACCTCAGCAGTAATCGGCGACGGACAGGACAGTGATGACGGTGGTTGGACCGGCAGTGGTAACTGGTAACCGGCGCCACAACGTTATTATGACCTTTTAGGTCAAGCACAAGTTCTGAAATCGCACACTAAACACACGAAAGGATTAAGAAATGAAAAAGTCAAAATTGATTAAGCTTCTGGTTTCCGCCCTTTCACTTTGCCTCCTTATCGGCGCAATGGTAGGTATCACTGCCATGGCAGAAGATGAGGGTAGCGAAACCACCCCTTACGTTCTCTCTGAGAACGTATCATACGGCGACAAGCTGTATCTCTTCTACGCAGTTCCCACAGCATCCTTCCCCGAGGGAGCTACCAATCCCCAGCTCGCAGTTTACGATGCAGATGGTAACTTCTCCTACTTCGTAAATTATGCCGAGACCAAAACCATCCATGACGTGGAGTGCTACATATTCAATTCCAGCGGCGTTGCTGCTAAGGAAATCAATACTGTAGAGAAGGTTATCCCCTGCTACACCGACGCAGAGGGTAACGTAGTATACGGTGAGGCTACAACCTACTCCGTAGAGGACTACCTCTATGAGAAGCTCTACAAAGAGGGCTATGCAGTTGACGGTTACGTAAATGATGATGACGGTCTCGCTGACGAGAGAAAAACTCTCTACTACAGCATGCTTAAGTACGGTGCGACCGCACAGGCGCTTCTCGCTCCCGGTGCAGCTGTTAAGATTGGCTCTTATGGCTACTTCAACGCTCCTCACAGCTTCGTAACTCCTACCAAGAATATCAGCGGTTATGACAAGGTTTACCTTAATCATGACTATACCAAGACCCCTGCAGGTAAAGTGTTCATTGGTTGGAACGTAAACGTATTCGATAGGCTTGGCGAAGTCGTTATGTCTAAGGATATATCTAACGGCGCTGAGATAGAACTGAACGGTAATTCTCTCTTTGCGGCTCCTATCTATGCTGATGGTGTTGTTGACTTCAGTGGCAAAGCAGCAGTAAGCAATATTGCAATGTATAATACCAACTCCAATGCAACTGTAAGCTATGAAAATGGTGATATGGTTGTTACAAAGACGTCAACAAGCGGTGCAGGTTTAAGAATTACAGCTGCTACTACTGTGAATGCGAACGCTAATGCTGCTATCGTTGAAATGGACATTAAGTTCCAGGATCTTTCTAATAGCTCGATAGAATTTGCATTCGGTGACAGCTCTACCAATAATACAACTGGTGAGATGTACCTCATTATGTCAAAATTTGGAGAAGTATACGCGCTCGGTAACGGTAATTCAAGTGGATATAATACTACGAAATCAGGTGTTGTGTTCCCACAGGGCAATTCGTTTAATCTTAGAATAGAGTACTTTGAGGCTGATACTCAGGCAGACGTAAGATACAAGGTTTACGTCAATGACGAGCTTATCTTCTCCTACAACGCACTCAGAGGCACACAGTATTATGGCAATTCAGCAATAAAGCCTCTTGATGCTTCAAATCATAATTATTTCTCCATTGCATTCAATAGTAGTGTAAACGGATCTGTAACTATTGACAACGTTTCTCTTACTCAGACGGTTCTTGAAAACTCTGACGATGACATCGTTAATCTTCCTGCAGATGCTAACAAGGTGGCTGAGAATACAGGTATAATTGATTTCAATAATGGAATTCCCTCTTCTTACATTACTACCAACGACCATAATCTTGCTACCAGAGAGCTTGTATATGACAGAAATGGCGGCAAGGTTCTCCAGGTTACCAAGACAGAGCAGGGTTGGGCAAGCGCTCTTAAAGTCAATAAGTCCAGCTCCGAAACCGTTGAAAACGCAAACAAGGCAGTAATTGAGTTCGACGTTAAGGCTACGTATCTCAATCATAACGAGCTGTACTTCTGCAAGGGCTCAAATCACAGATATAGTGAACTTCAGCTCTATACCGGAGCAGACGGCTTCTATGCCAAGAAAAGCGCAACAGGCGAAGTACTTGCTGTAGCTGAGTGGCAGCACGTCAAGATCGAGTACACAGCAGTACAGTCCGAGACCGAGAAGGTTATCACCGGTGCGGTTTATAATGCTGAAACCAATACCTTTGCGTTTACTGAGGAGTATAAGGTCACCGCAACTATCGTTGTTACCGTTACTGACGCAGACGGCGACGTAGTATTTACTTCTACAACCAGCTATGGCGGAAGATACAACGGCACGATCTCCGCTAAAGACAGCGAGGGCAATGCAGTATATTGCGACAAGGACGGTAACGCAACTACAGATTCGAAGAGCGCTTTCATTCGTTATGAGAATATGTGGCTTGCTAATGAAGTAGACTCTATTAGCATCTCCAATTCCGCTAACTCTCGCAGCGACGTAATGTACAACAACTTCCAGATCTATCACGTAGCTGAGTGATTTATTAACAATTTGACATTTGACCCAAGCTAAACTCGGAAAGGAGTAATACGAATGGGCGATAAGAAGGAAAAATACCTCGAGGCAGAAATCGAGGTTGCCGAGCTTTGTGCTGCAGACGTAATAACTACCTCCGCAGTAATCGGTGACGGAAAGGACGACGACCCTGAGGGTTGGACCGGAACCGGCAACTGGTAAACCGATTACCAAATTTTAAATTTATAAAAGACTAAAGGGGCTACCCACAGCCCCTTCCACAAAAATAACACTGAAAGGGAAGAAAATGAAAAAGTCCAAAATTATTAAGCTTCTGGTTTCCGCTCTTTCACTGTGTCTGATCATTGGAGCAATGGTTGGCATCACAGCCATGGCAGAAGAAACCGAACCTGCAAATCCCGAAATTGTTTCATATAATGTTTCCTACAGTGATGAGCTTTACCTCTTCTATGCGGTAAAGGCAACTCTCGCTGAGGGCGAAACTATCTATCTCCAGATCTGTGACGAGAACGGTAACGCTCTCGAGGATGGAACAGATATGGATATCGTAAACCCCGATAAGCCTGCTAATCTGTCTAAGATTACAGACTGGGAGATCAAGACCATCTACGACGAAGACTACTACGTATTCGTAACCAACGGCGTATCCGCTAAGGATATCAACAAGGTAGAGTACGTTAAGGCAGTTATCACCGGTGGTGAGGCTGACAGAGAGAGCGATATCGTTGAGTACAGCGTTCTAAACTACCTCTATCAGAGACTCTATAAAGACAACGTTGTAGCTGCAACTGAGGGCGCAGACCTTCTCAGAAAGGACCTCTACCAGAGCCTTGTAGCCTACGGCGCAGCAGCTCAGGAGCTTCTTTTCCCTGAGGAGGGTATTACCGAATTCGATTCTATCAGAGACTCAAAGTACTACTTTATAGAGGGTAACTCTTATATTCTCTACGAGGACTTCGACGTAGTATATCCCAGACACGACGAGACTATCACCGTTGACGGTAAGGTGTTCTACGGCTGGAACGTATTCGCGTATGCTGCTGACGGCTCCGTTATTTCCGACGGCTCCGCTGTTTACGCAGACGCCGCTAGAGTAAACATAGCAGGCGCTAAGGGCGTTTACGCTAAGCCTGTATTTGACGCTGCTGATGCAGAGGTTAACGTTGTTGCCGGCGAGGCTGGACCTGAAGGTATAGTTGACTTCAACAGCGAGTATTCCGAGATTATTAACGTTCCCGCAGCTCTTCCGAGCAGCATCGAGAGCAATATTAACGGCGACGGCTATCTGTCACTTAACAAAACGAATACATCAACCGGTCATGCTTCTACAATCTGGAAGACCGCAGCGGATGAAGAGGGCGGAAACGTAGCAGAGCTCTCGTTGGATATGTACTCCGGACTTAATGCAGATGCAGCCACCTTCGAGATTTCAATTTACAATTCCGGTAAATCCAAGGTTTGGTGGTTAGTATTCCAGATTAAAAACGGTAATTACTATATCACCGCCTACCGCTCTGAGCTTCAGGCTGACGGCGAAACAAAAAAGAATGTTGGATACAACTTCACCCTTAATACAGGCGATGATCAGTTAAGCCTGAACGAGTGGGTTGATCTCAAGCTTGTTTGGTCCAACGGCGCGTGGGGCTCTACCGGCGATATGCTGGATAACGTAGGTCCCAACCTGTTCGTATATCTTAACGGTAAGGTAGCTGCCCGCATCGATAAGGCGTATAACACGGATGCAGCGGCTGCACCCGGTACACTCAATTACGCAGTCTTAAATCTTAACCAAATCACTACCGGCTCTATGCTTATCGACAACGTATCTAACAAGGTTGTTAAGAAAGACGTACCTACCGAGGCAGATTATACCCTTACCTTTGATCAGGTAGTAAGCTCCACTTATCTGGAAACTAGCCTGAATTATGCAGATATTGGTACTGCAGTTAGTTACGAAGATTCCTTTGAGGGCAAGACAAACGTACTCAAGTTCCATAAGCCATACGGCACGAACCCTGCTGATGGTAAATCTGTAAACATGGGTATAGTCATGAAGCCCACCGAGACTCAGGATAACGCAAACTGCGTAATCGTTGATCTTGATCTCTACGCTCCTAACAACGGAATGGAACTGTATCTTATGAACGGTTCATCATCAGTATACACCAAGATAATTCTTGGATCAACCGTTGCTGTTCCCAAGAATCAGTGGGTACACGTTAAGATAGAGTACTATCCTGCTACTGATACAGAGACCTTGAAGATCAACGTAACTGTAACTGATAACGCAGGAAAGACCTACACTTGCGCCTCTACCTCTACAAGAGAGACTGCTCCTACTGTCGACGCACTTTCTGCTGTAAAGATTGCACTGAGCAGTGCAGCATCCGGTGACTACTACTTCGACAACGTTAAGGTTACTAAGGCTTACGTTGCGCCTGCAGTATAGGATGTTACTGACAACACCGAAGGCTAATTAAAAGCAAATAGCCCCAAAAGCAAATAGTTGTTTGCGAAATAAGGCAAAATCCTAAATATTCAAGATACAGCTTTTAACCGTTCTCCCGTGAAAGCGGCAAAGAGCCGGACTTGAATTATAAAAAGGAGCGATCACCTGATCGCTCCTTTTAATCTATGCTTTCATAAATGCGTGAGAACGTGATTTTACTTTGTATAATTTAAATTTGCCTTTTGACAATGTGAGCTTGCTTTTCATAACGCGAGCTTGTTTTTTTAATGTGACTATGCCGTTTTGATAAAAATAAGCTTAGTATCAAGCAAAACGGTGGAAAGCTTTAAAGCGTGCGACTTGGGCGCGGGATCAAATATACAGTTGACTTTTTCGTGCGGAAAGTGTATAATTTTGTTGGATTATAGTATCTCTGCCTTTCGGCAGTGAGTATATATAGCACGAAAATACGAGACGAGGAAATATAATGAACAAGCTTTTATCGGGGGCTTTAGCGCTTTTGCTGGTGCTGGCAATGGTATGCGGAGCGATCTGCTCCTGCGTAGTGAATACAGACGGCTCAGGCGGTCAAGGCGGCGCGGGAGAGCAGGGCGGCTCAGGTGAATCCGGCGGAGAAGGCAGCGGCTCAGAAAACGGCGGCGACGGCTCCGGTGGGCAGAGCGGCTTTTTCGGTGATGATGACAGCGACGATGAAATACTCACCGACGACGCAGATTTTGGCTCTGACCCTTACGTAGGTATGACCTCCGAGGAATTTTACGAAAACTACACTCCCGCGGTGAGCTATATGGACGCGTACTATAGAACACAGCACGGCTTCCTCTCCGGAATGCTGGAGCTGCCCGAGTCTGCGCCGCAGATCTCCGAATGTCAGCCGGCAAACAACGGAATGCTGGTGCGAAACACGGATATGATCTATCTGAACGGCGGCAAGACCTACGTTGTCTGCGATGCAAACGGCGAGGAGGTGTTCAGAGTACATAAGGGCGCGGCGTATATCACTCTGGAGGAGATCGCGGCGTATATGTTCGCCTTTGGCGGCTCAAATTCCGCTCTGCCGGCAAACTACACCTCAGCGAAAAAGCCTAACCCCGTTACGAATAAATGGGGCATTTACGTCCGCGGAAATCACTCCTATTTCTCCGGTGATACGGAAAGATACCCTCGTGAGCCAGAGCTTCCAAACATCAAGGGCTGCGGCGGCTCTCTCCAATACTACGAGATGGATATCGGCACACGCACCTACAACAACGGCAACAAGATAAACCGCGGAGCGTGCCGTATAGTCTACGGTCGGACAGATCTGAACGGCAACGGCAAATACGAGGCTGGCGAGCTGCACCTCTTCTACACCTACAACCACTACGACGATTTTCAGGAATATCTTAACTATTATCAGGGCTGGGGCAGTATCTTCGGCTACGAGTCCAGAACCCCCGGCTCAACCAAACCCTCACAGTACGTGCCCGTTTGCTACTACGGCATGGCGGACTATTGCGCCGGAAATATCGCCGCAGTGATAGTGATACCATGGCTAGCAGATAATAAAAGATATGTGTAAGGATTGTAAAAGATATGTGTAAGGATTGTAAAAGGTATGTATAAGGATCGTAAAAGGTATACCCGAAACAGCCTTAGTTAGACGAAAAAGCCTCAGTTAGACGAAAAAGCCTCCCTTTACACAAGGGAGACTTTGTTTTTTTAATTATTAAGCGCGTGAAAAAGCTCCATATTCGTGCGAGTCGCCATCAAGGGTGTTATGGAGATATATCCCGCCTCAACGGAAACGGTATCTCTGGTCTGATCATCAGGCTCTACGTCGGGAAGCTTTCTACCCATCTGCAGATAGCTATTCCCATCAAGATGGGTGAATTCATCAGAGAAGTAGGGAGATCCTTGCTTGGTTATTCTGATGCCCTTTGGAGACTCCGGAATGTTTACGTTATAGATCGGATTCAGCGAGAGCAGCTCTCTTTCATTCATATAGTCGAAGACCCGATCCAGCTCCTTGACAGCCGCCTCCAGCGTATCGGGATAGGTGGAGATAGCAATACCGCGTGAGTTCATTCTCGTAGCCTCAAAGATAGCGCCCACCGTTCCGGAGTAGACTATATCCGCTCCCAGATTGACACCCCGATTTATGCCCGAAAGCACTAGATCGTACCGCTCCTTAAGACCCATAAAGCCGAATCTAACGCAATCCGCAGGCGTGGAATCTACCACCCACGCGGTTATTTCGGGGTCAAAATCAACGGTGTATATATCGTAGGGCTTGGTGAACTCTATCGCGTGACTTTTGCCGCTCTGCTCCACCTTTGGAGCGATCACGGTGACCTGACCCAGCTTTTTCGCCCATTGGGCAAGGGCGCGTATTCCCTCGGCGTTTATGCCGTCATCGTTTGTAATTAATATTTTCATTCGTTGCCTTTCGGATAGTTGTAATACAGCGCTTTGTGTTGATGTTATACGGCTCTGTGTTTTGATGATATACAGATCCCGGAGCTGCTTGTATACAGCACATTGTGCCTATGGTATAGCTGCAGAGCGTATGCGTTCGACTCTCTTCGGCTATAGAGCGCTTTGTGTTGATGTTATACAGCTTTGTGAGCCGATGATCAGAGCCAATCGGAATTTGAAGCCTTGTACGCCTTTATCAGCTCGTTGGCTTCTGCTATCAGCTTTTTCATTTCCGCCTTGGAGTAGACGGTAGCTCCTGCGGCGCAAGCGTGACCGCCGCCGTTGTACTTCTCCGCAAGCTCCGATACGGTTACAAACCTGGAGCGAAGTCTGACGCGGATGGATTTATCCTTATTCTCAATAAACGCAAGCCAGATAAGCGAGCCCTTGATAGAGTCCATCAGAGAAACCGAGGCGCTGGCGTCCTCGTCTGAGAGTCCAAACCGCTTTTTCATACAGTTCGATACGTAAAGATACGCCACGCCGCCGTCGGTAATCTTCATTTTGCGGCGAGCGTACGCCTCAAACTTGTATTCCTTGAATTCCTTGAGATAGAGGTTTGCGAAAAGGTTCTCCGTGTCAAATCCAACGGAGAGGATCACACCGGCAAGGCGCATAGTCTCACCGGATACGTCACGGAAGCGGAATCTGCCCGAGTCGGTAACCATACCTGCGTAGATATATTTCGCCGCCTCTGAGTCTATCTTCAGCCTGTCACTGAACGTGTCGTAAAAGTGGGCGATCATCTCGCAGGTGGAGCTGCGCTCCTCCTCTACCCACTCCGGCGCGCCATAGCTCTCCACGGGAATGTGGTGGTCGATCTTAATAAGCTCGCGGCAGAGCGAGTAGCGCTTGTTGGATATGCGCTTTGTAGTCGCTGTGTCCAGCACTATACCCAGCGCGTCCGCATATTCAGCGTCCTCCAGAGGCTCGTCCTCACCGCCGAGAAAGGCGAGATAATCCGAGTAGTCGGAGTTCTGCAGATATATTTTCTTGTCGGGATAGGTGAGGGCGAGTATTCTTTTTAAACCCTTTGTAGAGCCTGTAGCATCTCCGTCAGGTCTGAAGTGACGGAAGATGATAATTTTGTCATATTCCTCTATTTTGCTAAGAATTGTTTGCATTATTTCAATATTTCTCATATATTCTGCTTCGCTTTCTTTTTAAGTGTGTTGGTTTTTAGTAGTATTTATACGTTAATGTCGATCGGGCATCGGTCCACTTTATCCCTCGCTCTGATTGAGAGCGCAGAGTTCGGAGAGCAGGCGCATTGCCTCGTCTCTATCCTTCAGCGTAGCGCCGCTCGCCGCCTTATGTCCGCCACCGCCGTACTTCACGGCTATGGAATTGATGTTGTATTTTGAGGAGCGAATTTCGCAAAGCACTCCGTTTTCTGTCTCGGTAAAGTTTACCCAGCTGTCAATACCGCGGATCTCAGCCATCGTATTGACCATTCCGCGAGAGAGAGTAAAGTTGTCCGCGCCAGTGGCTATCGCCTCGTCTCTGGTGGTGTAAATATAAGCGACTCTGTGCTCGGTCGTCTGTATCTTCAGCACGAATGACGCGCGAAGCTTGATGCGGGATAGCTCGTCGGAATAGAGGTTAGTGAATATATCCTGAGTGCTGAATGGAGTCTTAAGAAGGTGCGATGCGAGGGCGTGAGTCTTGGATGAGGTTGACTCATAGCGGAATCTGCCCGAGTCTGTGACCATACCCGTGTACAGCGCCTTTGCCGCCACGGATGGTATTTCAAGCTCCATTGTACGCGCAAAATCCGTTACCAGACCGCAGCAGCTCTCGTATGAGGTGTCTACAAATTCGGTATCTGCGATCTTCTCGCAGAAAATATGGTGGTCCATACGGACCGTTTTTTTCGCCAGAGAGTATCTTGAGTCGCTGATAAGGGCGGATGCTGAGGTGTCAAGTATTATCGACAGCGCGCCGTCAAAATCCGCGTCTGAAAGCTCGTCCTGGGCGGAATCCTCGATAAACGAGTATCTTCCCGCGCTGTCACCAACGGCAAAAACCTGCTTCTCGGGGAAGCGAGCCTTGATGATGTTTTTTAGTCCAACCTGGCTTCCGATAGCGTCTCCGTCCGGGTTTGAGTGACGGTGTATGATGATGCGATCGTATTCTTTTATAGCGTTTAATATCTCCGTAAACATTGTAATTCTCCGATTTCTGCGGCTCACCGCTTTTCATAACCATTATATTATATCATATATTGACGGATTTTGCAATGAGAAGCGGCCCTAAATTTATTATCCGGATAATAAAACGCAGAAAAAGCTATCAAAGCTACGCATACAGCACCGAAAACGTGAAAGCCGAAGAGCGACCCTCAATTATTACGTGGCGAAAGCGGCGGATCTCTTTTAAAGATATCAAAAAACTAATGAGAAAGAAAGGTAGAGCGCACGTCTGAAGCGGCAGCCGGAAAAAACGCGCAAAGACGATTTAGCCGGTAAAAGAAAAAGGCTCATTCATCCGATTAAGCCGATAAGAGAAAAACTCACAACCGGATTCAGTAAGAGAAAAATTTATAAACAGATTCAGTCGTTAAGAGGAAAAATCTGACAAAGAAGATTTATCCGCTAAGAGAAAAAATAAAGGCTTTCGCAGCAACGAAAGCCTTTTTTGTCAGGTAATATTAAAGCATCAGATATATCAGCAGAAACGCGGCGGCGATAATGCCCAGCGTGACCAGCATCGGCACGATCATCAGCCGTACTGCGTTCATATACGTGCGAAACGGTGTTGCGCCCTTTATTCTAGGCTCGCGCTGTGACTCAGCCTTCTCGCTCTGACGCTTACGCATCTCACCGAAAAAGGTAGTTCGGCTTACTCCAGACATATCCGCGAGCGTTCTGCCGTCGTCAATATATACCGTTTTTTGCTTCTTTTTCTTCTTATCGCTCATAATTCACCTGTGTAGTTAAGGACTGCTTATCTCTTGACACAGCGGTCAGTCCTGATTTTCCTGATACTCCTCAGCCTCAGTCTGAGCGTCGCCCTCCAGCAGATGACAAGCGGCGAAGTGACCGCTCTCATACTCGCGGTATACGGGAACCTCGGTCTTGCACCTTTCTGTAGCGTGGGGACAACGGGTATGGAAGCGACAGCCCTTGGGTGGATTTGCGGGAGAGGGAATATCGCCCTTGAGAACTATTCTGTTCATCTTCACGTCTGGGTTGGGGTTGGGAATAGCGGAGAAGAGCGCCTTGGTATATGGGTGGAGAGGATTGCCGAAGATGTCCTCCTTGCGACCGAACTCCATCATAGAGCCAAGGTACATAACGCCGATCTTGTCCGATATAAACTTAACTACCGAGAGATCATGAGAGATAAACAGATAAGTAAGTCCCAGCGAGCGCTGAAGCTCCTTCAGAAGATTAATGATCTGCGCCTGAATAGATACGTCCAGCGCGGATACTGGCTCGTCGCAGATGACCAGCTTTGGATTTACCGAGAGGGCGCGGGCTATGCAGATTCTCTGACGCTGACCACCCGAGAACTCGTGAGGATAACGCTCGTAGTAGTAGTCGCGCAGACCGCACTTGTCCATCAGATCTAAGACGTAATCGCGGACCTGCTCCTTCGGTACTATACCGTGGACCAGAACGGGCTCAGAGAGGATATCTCCTACCGTGCTTCTCGGGGGGAGGGAGGAGTAGGGATCCTGGAAGATTATCTGCATATCCGTACGGATAGAGCGCATCTCGGATTTTTTGTAATTTGTGATATCCTTTCCGTCGAAGATTATCTCACCGCCGTTTGAGGGGTAGAGCTTCAGTATGGTTCTGCCGAGCGTGGTCTTACCGCAGCCCGACTCACCGACGATGCCGAGAGTTTCGCCCTCGTTCAGCACGAAGGAGACGTCGTCTACGGCTACAAGCTCTTGGGTAACCTTGCCGAAAAGATTGGTTTTCAAGGGGAAGGTCTTGCGCAGATGCTTTACCTCAAGAAGAGGACGGGGAGCGCCTGCCTCTGTGCTTTCTGCAGCGCAATCTGCCGTTTCGTCGGATACAGAGTCTAAGGAAACTTCCTCTGTAAAACTGTCATTTTGTAAATCTTTGTTTTCAAAATCCATTATTTCAGCCCTCCTCTCCGTAAAGATGACAAGCTACGTAATGGGTATCAGAGATCTTTACCATACCGGGATAATCGCCGGAGCATTTGCCGATGCACTTGGAGCAGCGCTCCTTGAAGTAGCAGTGGTTCGGCATATTAACGGGGTTCGGAACGTTGCCTGGGATGTTAAAGAGAGTATCTGTGTCTGAGTCCATCGTGGGCTTGGATTTCTGAAGTCCTATGGTGTAGGGATGCGCGGGGTTATGGAAGATTTCCGATACCGTGCCTCGCTCGATAACCTTACCTGCGTACATTACTACAACGTAATCAGCCATCTCGGCAATAATACCCAGGTCGTGAGTTATCAGCAGTATAGAGCCGTTGATACGGTCCTTCAGATCGCGGAGCAGGTCGAGTATCTGTGCCTGGATAGTAACGTCCAGAGCGGTAGTAGGCTCGTCAGCTATGATCAGACGGGGATTGCACGCCAGAGCCATAGATATCATAACTCTCTGACGCATACCGCCGGACAGCTCATGGGGATAGGAGTTATATACACGCTCGGGAGCGGCAATACCAACCATCTCCAGCATCTCGATGGATCTGCGCTTTGCGGACTCCTTCGTTGCGCCGGGAGTATGTATAAAGGTAACCTCGTCCAGCTGATTACCTATGGTAAATACGGGGTTCAGAGAGGTCATAGGCTCCTGGAAGATCATAGAAATCTGTCTTCCGCGAATACGGTGTATCTCGTTTATCGGCATATTTGCGATATCGAATACCTTCTCCTCCATCTCGTAGAGGGGGTTGCCGTTTGCGTCCTTTGCCTGTACCGCCTCCATGATGGGCTGTCCGTCATCGCCAACCCTCACGTTGCCCTTTTTGTCCTTTGCTTCGGTGAGTACGATCTCGCCGTTCTCGTCCTTTTCGTAGATGGGAACCAGCTCGCCGCCCTCGCGCTTGAAATCAAGGGACTTGAAGCGGATCTGACCGGATACGATCTGACCCTGAGGGCCCTGAAGCAGCTGCATAACTGACATGCTTGTTACAGATTTTCCGCAGCCGGACTCTCCGACTATACCAACGACAGAATTGGTAGGTACGTCCAAGGATACACCGCCAACTGCCTTGACAACGCCCTGATCGGTGAAGAAATAGGTGTGCAGATCGTCGATCTCCAGAATGTTGCCGCTATCGCGCATCTCGGTGACGAATTCGCTCTCGTCAGCCTTTCTGTGCTTGCGCTTCTCAAGCGCCATCATTATCTTGGAGTTCTCCTTTGCAATAGCGCGTATCTCCTTACCGGAGAGATAGTGGCTGTCCTTTTTCTCATCCTTCTTAAATATATTATTAATAAATGCGGGTATCTTCATATCTTACCTCCTCATTTTAGGGTCGAGAGCATCTCTCAGACCGTCGCCAACAAAGTTGAAGGCGAGAACGGCGAGAACTATGCACAGACCGGGAGGACCCCAGATATTAAAGAAATTCTCAAGTATGTTGGGGTCGGTTGCGGAGTTGATCATAGTACCCCAAGCAGCATACTTCTCAGGAGCGCCGAGGCCCAGATAAGAGAGCGACGCCTCGTAAAGTATCATGCTTCCAAGGCTCATGGTCATAGATACGATAAGCTGGGGCATAACGTTGGGTACCAGGTGCTTGAATATCTTTCTGCCCGTGGAGTAGCCCATAGCCTCTGCGGCTACCATATACTCCTGCTCGCGAAGAGAGAGTATCTGACCGCGCACAAGACGTGCGGTGCCGGACCAGGATATAAGGGTCAAAAAGCCCATAAGATAGTAGATCCTATACTGCAGATCTATTCCCCAGGACTCAATAAGAGTACCTACTATCAACAGGATAGGGAAGCCGGGCAGACACATCAGAATATCACATATTCTCATTATTACGTTGTCTATCCAGCCGCCGAAATATCCGGCAATACCGCCGAACACGACGCCGAACACGGTGATGATAAATACCGCTAGGAAGCTGATGACCAGCGAGATCCTGCCGCCGTACATAAGCCTAGCCATAACGTCAAGGCCGTTCTTGTCTGTACCCAGAGGATGATTTGCGTCGGGCTTTGCGAGATCGTTTATGGATTTACCGGTTTCAATTATCTGATGGAAGGTGTAGGTGGATCCGTCGGGACGGGTGACCGTAATAATATCGTCAGAGTACTCGACCTTTCCGTTATAGTCGGGCACTGACGCGTCCCATTGGGTGTAGAAGAGAGGTCCCGCCCAACAGAAGAGGAAGAGCAGCACGATGGTCACAAGACCGATCATACTGAGCTTGGAGCGGAAGAAACGGCGCATGACCATTCTTCCCGGAGACATAAGCTTTACGTTCTTGTCGTGGGGCTCGTCGGGCGTAGCTGCTCTCGCCTCGGCAGAAATCTCCGCGATCTCGTTCTCGGCGGCGCTGTTAACAGCCGCGTTCTCCGTTATTTCCTCGGAGGATATAATATTCTTTTCGTTTTCCATATTAATTCCTCCTTTACTTAAGCTTGACTCTTGGGTCGACCACAGCGTACATAAGGTCTGCGAGAAGCACGCCTACAACGCTGAGGAATGCGAGGAACATATTGTAGCCCATTATGAAGGGGATATCCGCCTCCATCATAGCCGCCAGTGCAATGTTACCGATACCGGGAAGGTCAAATACCTGCTCGGTGATAATGGCGCCGGAGAAGAGAGAGGGAAGAAGTCCCGCCAGAGAGGTTACGAGAGGGATAAGGGTGTTACGGAATGCGTGCTTGTAAACTACGACGCGCTCCTTCAGACCCTTGGCTCTGGCTGTACGGATATAGTCGGAGCTCATAACCTCCAGCATATTGGTTCTGGTCATTCTCATTCGTCCGCCGATGCTGAGGATAACGACCGTCAGAATAGGTATAAACAGATGCCTCAGATAATCCAAGATCAGATTTATTCCCGTGTGGTCGGTCGTAGCGTCTATAAGACCGGAGGGCGGGAACCATCCAAGCTGCATAGCAAACAGGTTTTTGAGTATCTGACCGAAGAAGAAGGTGGGAAGCGATATACCGATCATAACCAGCACGGTTACTATGTAATCGCGAAGTGAGTACTGATGGGTAGCTGCGGTGATACCTAAGGGTATCGCTATCATAAATTCAAAGATGGTGGCTATGAGCGCAACCGCAAAGGATACGCCCATAGACTCCTTGATCTTCTCTGTTACGGGGATCGCGTACTTGAAGCTTACTCCGAAATCGAGAGTAGGCAGTTTGGTCTCGGGGTTGATCTTAACGAGTCCCCCGAGCCACTTGCCATATCCTGTCAGAATGCCGAAAAAGTCGTCTCCGTCGGCAAGTCCGTAGGATTCCTTCATGCTGAGAATGGTTTCCTCGGGAACGGTAGCGCCGCCCTGGTTGATGGCAGCGATCTTCGAGTCGATGTAGCTGACCGGCATACATCTGATGAGAAAATAAATGATAAACGATACACCGAGAAGGATAAATACCGACAGCCCAAGTCTTTTCAGAATATATTTTAACATAGCTGTCCTATCCCCCGGATATTAGTCCTTGAACTCGATCTCCCAGATCTTGTCTATGGGAGAGGTGTAGGGATTGATGGTGGTGGGTAGAGATGCTGAATCGATAACGTTTGAATTGTACGCGTACAGAACGTCACGCTGATATACGGGAAGCTCGATAGCGAGATCGAGAATGTACCCCATACATTCCTTGTAGAGAGCGGTACGCTCGTCGCGGTCGGTTGTCTCACGTGCCTCGTCGATCTTCTCCGAGAGCTGACCGAGAATATAAGTCTCTTCAACGTAGTAGCCGGGGTTTGCAAGAATCTCCTTATAGCCCCATGCGAGAACGCTCGTTGCGGTGGAGTTCTTGTGATATACCTGATACATATCGGGGTCAACAGTGGAGCCCCAAGCTGCCGCCCATACCGCAAGAGATCCGGTGGAAAGCTTGGTGAGCGCCTGAGTATCGGATACAACCTCGATATCCCAGCCGCACTCGTTGAGTATCTCAGCAGCCTTCTGGAATACGGTGTAGGTGGGGTGATCGGTCAGGTTTGCGCCTGCGATCGTGAAGGTGATCTCCAGAGCATCGTCACCCTCGGAAACGCCTGCAGCCTGCATATAGTCCTGAATGGACTCTACCGCCAGCTCTCTGTCAAAGCCGGGAGCGGGATATTCCTTGCCGTTATCGTTGTTAACGGAGCCGTCAGGGTTCTTGGGATATGCCCAGCTTACCGTGGACATAGGCCAGAAGATAGGATCCGCAGTACCTGTCTCGTAGTAGGAGAGAGCAAGGCTCGTATCCATAGCGCACATAATAGCCTTACGGAGATTGATATCCTTTACCTTACCTGCGTTGATACCGATATAACCGTATCCAAGCTGGTCGGTGGAGAGGTACTTGATGCCGTTTGCGGCAAGGCTCTTCAGATCGTTGATGTTCTCCTTTGTGTACTGAGGAGAGATATAGTGAACGGTACCGGAGGTAAGAGCGTCAACCGCGTTGGATGCGCTGACCACCTGATAACGAATCTTATCGATCTTGGGAGTGCCAAGAAGGAAGTGCTGATTAGACTTGAAGTAAACTACGTTGTTGGTGAAGAAATCGTTGATGCCGGGGTTGTCGCTGCTCTGAGCGTTGGTAGCCTTGTATGCGCCTGCGCCCATAGGGATCTTGATGTTTCTGATAGACTGGATCTCGTTCTTCATAAACTCGTAGGAGCCGAATACGACGCCGAACTTGTTATTTACGATATCCACGGTCTGACTGGGAGCGTAGTAGTGCTGGGGAGCTACGGAGAATGCGAAGTTCCAGATAGCCTTGGGGTCTACGCCGTTGATAGTGATCTCAAGAACGTCGTACTCGTCAGCATTTACGGGAGTACCGTCGGAGTTGTGCTGGTGAGCAACGTTATAAACCTTGTCGCCGATGGTTACGGTCTCAACAGAGGTGGTGTGACCGAGAGACTTGATGCCTTCGATGTTCTTAACGCGCAGAGAGCCGTCCTCCTCACGTCTGGAGTCAAGGATGATCTCCATTGCCTTCGCTGCGTACTGAGTACGAAGCTCGCTTGCGGTTCCCCAATAATTGAGTATCTCGATAAGAGCGTTGTTTACCTTGTTTGTGTAAACGTAGTCAATAGCAGAAGCCTTGTCTACTACGGAGTTGCCGTAACGCTTGGTAACGGTCTTGAACTTATTCTTAAGCTCCTTATTGGTGATGGGATCTCTCTCATACTCAACGTCAACGAAGCCCTCAGCGTACATAAAGGATACGATCTCGTCAAACTTAACGGGAGAGGACTTGTAGGGCTCCTCGGTATAAGCGTCCTTTGCGCCCTCGTAGTCGCGGTCAAGCTCCTTTCTGAAGAGAGAGAGGGTAAGCTCGTAGTCCTTAAGAAGCTGGGCTCTTCCTTCCTCTACGGTGGAGAGACCTGTTGCCTCAAGGTAACCGTCGTTTACGTCCCATGCCGCGATAGTAGCGCGCATATCAGCCTCGGTTGCCTCGTAGGATTCACCGGAGTTGGTGTCAGCAGTCTTGTACACCTCGATAAGCTCGTCTATACGGGTCTGAGCAGCTATAGCCGCATTCTCGGCAAGATCGTCCTCAGCGTCGCTTGTGTTGCTGGAGTAGGTCTGCGTACGGTAGTTTGTAAGACCTACGATATCGGTGGAATACATAGTGGATGAGCCGGTGTATACCTTATCAAGATATACGTACATATTGAAGAGAACGTCCTCAATGGTCAGCGCGTGGCCGTCGGAGAACTTGATGCCGTTCTTGATAATGAAGGTGTAAACCGTGGTGTCGTCCTTACGCTCTTCCTTATAGTCCTTTACTACGACAGCCTCGCCGTCGCCGTATGCGGGAATAACCGTCTTGCCGTCAGCAGCAAGACCTGTGGTAAGCATACCGATCTGGGTCATAGCAACGATGGTAGCATCGTTAGCGGTGGTTGAGTAGAAGGGGTTGAACAGACCGTCAAGAGACTCGGTCATAATAACGAACGCGTCAGGTCTCTGCGATCCGCCGCCTCCGCCGCTTCCGCCGCCGCCATCATTGCCGCCACCGCCGCAGGACGCGAGGGTTAAAAGGCTTGCTGACAGCATTACAATGCACAGAAGCAAGGATACAATTCTGTTTTTCATATTTTAATTTCCTCCTTAAAGGTAAAAAAGATTACTGATCAAGTCCCAGCAGGGAGATATCTATAATTCCGCTATCATCGGGTGTGATAGGCGTTTTTACGTCGCCGTCGGTGAGAATGCATACTACCGTGCCCGAAAGTCCCTCGAGAGCTCCGTTACCGGTGATAATGCCTACGGTGTGATTACTTGACTCCGAGAGAGCGAGCGTTCTGCTCTTCACAATCTCGAGAGTACCGTTAAAGGTAACGTTATCAAGTGTAGCATTCTCCGAGACCGCGCTTGCGAAAGCGCCGAATGAAGCTCCGGTCTTTCTGGAGCCTGCGGTAATGGAATAGGTGACGTTATCGAAGGTCAGGTCTCTTATAACCGCGTTGTCGCCTATCACCTTGAATATTCCGCCCTGAAGTATGCTGTTATCGGACTGAATAACCGTGACGTTGCTGATCTTGTGTCCGCCGCCCTCGATAGTGCCGGAGAAGCCGTTGTTCGTGAACACTCTGGGCCAGGTCTTTCCTTCAAAGTCAAGATCGCAGGTCAGCTCGTAGCAGCCGGTCTCGGATGCGTATCTGGTGAGCTGATCAAGCTTCTCGATCCTGAACCATTCGCCGTCGCGCCAGGTGGTGTACACCTTGGTCACAGGGGAGGCTGTTATACCGTGAGCGTAATCCACCTCACCGGTTATGGTGTCCGTTATTACCTCGGTGCATTCGGGGTCAAGATAAGCGCCCGTGAAGCTCTTTCCGTCTATGCCGGGCAGGCTACCAAGGGACTGCTTTCCGTTCTTCCAGGTAGGAAGCTGCAGATTGATGGTGCTTGCGGTATCGTAGGGCTCGCTTTCTCCCTGAACGTAAAATTCAAATACGAAGTTGGGTATCCACGCGGCGTACAGAGTTGCGTACGCTGTATCCGTGGTGGGAGCTGACGCGGGATCGACCTTAAGAGTGTCGTTTTCAAAATCCCAGAGTCCGCTGTATATATATCCCTGCTTTGCAGGATCGGTGGTAATATTGCCGAAATCGTCCAGCATATTTCCGTTCTCGTCAAAGCGCAGCTCTCTTTCCGTGTACCAGCCCGCCAGGAAGTATCCGTCGCGGGATGCGGAGTAGGGCATAGGACGGAAGGAGCTGTCCGGGGTTATGAGAGGTATCTCGTGCTTGCCGTCCTGATTTTTCTCGAAGTCGGTCATTCTGAAGGTGTCAACAACGTAGACGTCGTTTCTGTTGGAGAACTTTCCGTCGCCTGCGTCAAATCTGACTACAACGTTGTACCCGTCCTTGCCGATCTTCTCATACGGAGTTTTCCACTGATCGCAGCCGGCGAGAGCGAGTACCGTGGCGACGGCAAGCGCCGCCACGATAAGTCTAAGTATTAGTTTTTTCATCTTTTGTTACTCCAAATCCTTGCATGCCGACGGAGCGTCGGTTTTTCTTTTTCTGAAGTAGAGTATTCCGAGAGTGGCCGACGCGCCTGCAAAGAGTGCGGTCGTCACGCCCAGAATTATTGCGGCTACGTTAGTCTCCTTCTTAGGAGGCTCTACCGTAGGAGGAGTAGGCTCTGTGGGATCGTCCTCCACGGGAGGCTCGGGCTCTGTGCTGCCTCCTGCAAGATTCTCAAGATTAATGATACGCTTCTCAGCAGCGGTGAGCTTGGAGTACACCGTTACCAGCGACTGCTGAGTGAGGGTAGCTATCTTATTGTATGCGGCTCTTGCTGCCTCTACGAGAGGCTTATCTGCGAGAGACACTCTGTCGGGCAGGCGGTTTATCGCTTCAATAGCCTCCAGAGTAACGTCGTCTGCAGCCGCAGCGCCCTCGATCTTAACGTTGAAGTACTGAGAGTAGATGAAGGAGTCGTATCCGACGCCGTTAACGGGATAAACCATTACTGCGGGCGAGGTTATATGACCGATATAATCAATGAAGCTTGCGCCGTAGTAAACGTTAGAGGGATACGAGGATGCGTTCCACATATAGTAATCCACGATAGCGAGACCGGGGAACTTTATCAGAGATCCGTCGGAAAGGGTGAATTCGTACTCGCCGCTTGCGGGCAGATTTTCGTAGGTGTAGAAGTAGCTCTCGTCATACTCCTCCTCAAGTATAGGAGCGGAGTAGCTTGCGAAGGACACCATCATAAGATCCTCGCAGCCGTAGAACGCCTTGTGTCCTATAGAGTTCAGAGTATAGGGAAGAGTAACCTTGCTTACGGGTGCGCCTGCAAAGGCAAGAGCGGAGATACGAACGGTGCCCTCTGCCACGTTGACCTCGGGTGAGCTGCCTGCGTAGCATACAAGCTCAAGTCCCGAAGCTACCTTGCGGTAGAGAATGCCGTCGACCACCTTAACGGTATCGGAGAGATCAAAGGTGTAAAGCACCTTCTCATTCTTGTCAGTGCCGTTCCAATTGTCTTTTACTTCGGTGGAGAAGGGAGAGAGACGGCAGAATGCAAAGGGATTGTCGCCGAAGCTCTCAATATTCTCGCCGAGAGTTACCTTGAAGTTTACTATATCAGACTTGTCCTTTATGAACGCGCCCTCTCCTACGTGGTATGCACCGGAGAGATCCGCCTCTGTAATAGCGGTATAAGCGAAGGAATAGTTGCCGATATTCGAGACGTTCTTGAAGCCGTTAACGGTTCTGAGCGCGGAGCAGTATGCGAATGCGCCCTCGCCGATCTCCGCGGCGGTGTTATCACCGAAGGTCACCTCACCGAGAGTATCGATATAAACGAACGCGTAGCTGCCTACGGTCTGAACGTTGGGCAGAGAGAGGGAGGTAAAGGCACAGCCCTCAAAGGCGTAATCTCCGATAGCCACAACGTTATCGAGATTGATGTCGGTAAGCTTGCTTGAGTCGAGGAATGCGCGCTCGGGAATAACGGTCACGCCGCTGCCGAGTGTCACCTTCGTCAGATTCTTGAGGTAAGCGAACGCCCCGCTTCCGAGAGCGGATACGGTCTCGCCGTCAATCTCTGTATCGGTAAGGGAGGAGAGGTCTATCTCCGTGAATACGGGTCCGTGGTAGCTGTATCTGTAGCTGCCGTCGGTATTTGTCAGAGCGCTTCCGCTGCCGTCCATCATATAGAGAACGTCGCCGCTGAAGGCGTCGTCACCGATGGAGACGATACCGCTAAGGTCCATATCCTTCAGCATCGAGCAGTTATAGAACGCCATATTTCCGATGATCGCGCCGTCACCGATAGTTACGCTTGTAAGCTCAGCCGCGCCCATAAACGCGCAGTCGCCAACGGTAACATCCTTGCCGATAACCAGAGTCTTAAGATCTGATACGTATACGTAATACCGGATGGTGAGCATGGGGTTGTCATCATCATCTCTGGAGATTACTACGTAGTTGTCTCTTCCGTCCCTTGAACGCATAAACGCGCCGTAGCCCAGCTTAACGCCGTCGCCTATCGTTACGGACTTCAGATCCTTGCACTCTGCGAAAGCGCCCTCGCCAACGGTTACTCCGTCAGAGATGCTTACGCTTTCCAGCGCCGTGTAGGCGAATGCATAGTCACCGACGTGTGCAGCGCCTGAGATATCGGGAATAGTATTGATCGAGGTGTTGAAGAATGAGTATTTTCCAACCTTGGTAAGAGTACCGAGGGTTACTGATTTGAGATTTCTGCAGTCTGCCATAGCGTAGTCGCCAACGGATGTAACGCCGACAGCCACGATAGAGGAGACGTATTTATTTCCGGAGAGAGCTCCGGGAGCGATAGCCGTAACGGTGGAGTCAAGCTCCAGAGTGCAGCTGATAACGTTGCCGTCCTTAGTGTAGGGAAGCTCAGGCGCTACGAGAAGCAGAGTAGTGCCGTCGCTTGAAAGAAGGTAAGGCTTATCCGCTACGGTCTTGTAGGTTCCGTTGCCGTCCTCTACCGTAAAGGACGAGATCTTAGTGCCTGCGAATGCATGCTCGCCTATGGTCTCCACATCGCGTCCGATAGTGACCTCTGTAAGACCGCTACAGTCCTCAAAGACACCTGCGGGGATAACCGATGCGTTAATACGTATTGACGAGAGGGAGGTACAGCCGGAGAACGCGCACTGTCCAAGCTTTACCTTGTCTGCCTCGATGACTGCCTCCTTGATGCCGGTGCAGCCCCAGAATGCGTATGCGCCGATAGACTGAGTCTTGTCTGAGAGGATGATCTTTGTTACCGCAGCCTGAGAGTCCGCTGCCTTCTCCATCTGCTCGGTATCCTTGTTGTAGCGGTAGCAAAGCTCTGGCATTCTTGCAAACGCGCCGTCGCCGATCGCTACTGCCTCGCGCAGATCAAGCACTCCGGTTATAGACGTGTTAAGGAATGCGTACTGGTTGAAGAACTTGACGTTCTCTATACCGGTAACCTTAGTTAGAGAGGTACAACCGTAGAACGCGCCCACGTCAATGGTGGTGATGCGGCTGCCTGCCTCGAACTCGATCTCCTCAAGCGAGGTGAGTCCTGCGAAGGCGTACATACCGATGCGCTCGACGCTTGCTGGAATAATTACCTTGGTTATAGTGTCCTCGCCAAGATACCAGATCTTAGTGAGGTCGGGCTCCTCCTCGGAAATCTCGTCTCCGGGGCCCTTAGGAATATAATCAAAATTAGAGAATGCGTACTGACCTATCTCGTTTATGGCGAGATTTTTGTCGAAGGTCACCACTCCGCCGTTGCCGTAGTAGGCGGTAAGGATGGGACCGGTGGTCACGAAGGGATCCTTGACGGTGATACGTACCGACTCGGAGCTTACGGATTTGCCGTTTACCATTACCGCTACGGTGATCGTTGCCGATCCCTCGCGCTGAGCGGTTATCTTACCGTTTTGGTCAACGGTAGCAGCGCTGCTGCTCGACTTATACGTTATGGTGATTTCGTCGGGGAAGAAGGCGTGCAGCTCGTGCCGGAGGGTTACCGCCTCAGAGGGATACATAGATAGATTCTGTGAGTCTGCGAACTTCATAACGTCGCCCTGCATTCCTATCTCTCGCTGATCGGAGGAGAGGAAGTAGAACGCCTTGTCAACGTAGTAGCCGGTCAGGTCAAACTGCTGTACCGTGGGTCTGTCGTAACGCTTATAGCCCTTATCGCCCTCTGCGAGAACCTTTACTGTAAGCCTGCATATAGGCTTGCCCGAGATCTCTCCGGTAGGACCGTTCGTGCTATGCTCGTATACGGTAACGTAAGCCGTACCGGGCTTCAGCGCAACTATCTGATTATTAAGGATAGTAACGGTGTCCTTGCTGTTGCCTGTAATGCGGTACTCAACGAACTCGCCCCACTCGGTCTCGGGATATACCATGGGAGTGAGGTTCTTGACCTCGTTCGGACTCATGGTGAGAAGACCGTAGGGATAATCCTCGCTGTACTCCGCATCCTCGAAGTATACGTCGGTGTACTCGTCTGGAAGAGCTATCTCGTACGCCGCCTGGTTAAGCGCGTAGTCGTAGCAAACTACGGTAAATGTGTTTTTATGCGCGGACTTTTTGATCTCGTCTATATGATCGGTAAGCTCGTATACTACGTAGGATACGGAATTAGCCTCCGAATATACGGGAGTCATATATCTGTCGAACATATCGAGAAGATATGAGCCGTCCTCCGCGTAGCCTACGTTACCTATCTGCATAGACATCGAGTAGTGGTTATCGTAAACCGCGATCTTTGCGTAAAGTCTGTTCTTCTTCGCGCTTCTGTCATACTCCGTATAGAACTCGCAGCCCGTCAGGGTGGGAGCCTCAAAGTCTATGTAGAGAGGGAAGGAGAAGGTGTTTTTCACGTTAGTATCAGCGCCGCCGTCGCCATAATCGAGGAAGCTCTTCAGAGTGACGGTGTACTGAGTATTGTTTTTGAGATTGTTTTCGATGGCGCTGAATTCTATCTCAACGTTAGCGGGATAGATAGAGCCGCCGTCACCGTAGGATTTACGGATGTCGTAATTGGTTCTGGAGTAAACCACCTCGCCGGTGGAGTCGTCCGTGATATTGATCTCTATCTTCGCGGCGTTTCTGAGAAGTCCCGCCCAGACGAAGCGCAGAGAGTTTACGGCATCGGTCTGATTAGAGAGGGAGATGTACTTTCTGTCTGCGGCTATCAGAGTGTTGTTGGGATTCTGCTCAAAGTAGTAAGAGCCGAGGAAGCTTACGTAGTCAAGCTCCGTACCGCCGATGGGTCGGGATGCGTAAGCGTCTGGAAGAGTCTTGTCGAGAGTGTCAATGGAATCGTCGATCTCGTCCTTATTGGTCTCGAAGTAATCAAGGTCGAAGATGGGAGCCTTTGTCCAATCGCCATAGAATCCGAGGAAGGGAACGGAGAGATCCACGGTGGTCGCATCGGGAGAATCGAGAACCACGAAGCCCTCGATGTACATTCCGTTTGCAAACGAGGAGTCAAGATAGCTTCTGTCGCTTGCGCTGAGTGTGATCTTGACGGTCACGGAGGCTGTAACGCCGCCGTCAACGGTGATCATAGAGCCCTGGCGGGTAGCGCCCTCTGCCTTTGTGATCTCTATTCTTGCGCCGTCAAGCAGACGTCCCTGCTCGGTCACGGTGGTCTTACCGTCGTGAGTTTTTGTGTCGCTCACACCCTCCGTCATTACGTACGCGGAGATATCAAAGGTACGGGAGGCGGTGCCAAAGTTCTTGACGGAGAAGCTAAGCTCGTATACGCCGTTCTTCTCGGGATCGTCGCCAAGCTCGATCTTGGACTTATCCATTTCCACGCCGTCTTTGTGAGTAATTATATAAACGTCAGTTGCTACAGAATTAGAAAGATTGGCAAGTCCGGCACCCTGCTTTCTTACCGAATAGGGCAGACCGTTCGTATTATATACTATGTCCGCTGTGGACATGAAAAGCTGATTTACAAGCTTAGTGATCTCTACGGGATCATCAGATATGTCGGTAAAGTTCTCCTTTACGTACTGACGGAGCAGTGCCGCAAGACCGGAGACGTTAGGAGTTGCCATGGACGTACCGGATATACGGTCGTATGCCTCGCCGGGAACGGAGGAGAGAATAGATCCGCCGTGAGCTGTGAGCTCAGGCTTGATCTCAAGGTCGGGGTTAGGACCCCAGGAGGAGAAGTCTGACATAAAGGGACCGGAGGTCTGAGAGCGGCTGATAGAGATAGTACCGCTGTCCTTCTCGGCCAGCATCTTACCCGCATCCTGACGGATAGAGCAGGCGGCAATGTTGGTAGCGCCTACGTTCATCTTGATCTCGCCCGACACGTTATTGTAAATGATAACGCCGATAGCGCCCTGCTTTTCGGCTGTGTTTACCTTTTCCTCGAAGGTGGTAGAGCCTCTCTCTATAAGAGCGATCTTTCCGGCAACCTCAATACCCATATAGTCGCTGGAGCGTCCTGCGCCGGGGATCTTCACGTACTCAAGCGTAACGGAGTCCTGTCCGTCCTTGAGTATCTCTTCAACGAAGTTCTTCTCCTCAGAGAAGCGGTCGGAGGACTCGGTGAAGTATATTATCTTATCACCGAAGAGAAGGTAAGGAGTCTTCTTACCGCTGATGGAAGCTATGGAGAGAGCGCCCTTGTAAGTGGAGGGTGAGCCTACCGTAGCGCTGTCAGGGTTGGATGTAAGACCGAGGTTTCCGTTCTTCTCCGAGCCGTAGGTGGAGTTGTAGCTGTTTGATGCCGCTACGATAAGGCTGATGCCTGCATCGCGTATATTCTGATACACGTTGCCGACCATTTCCTTCTCGGTCTCGTGGGAGAAGCCGCAGCTCGTACCTATAGAGAGGTTGATAACGTCAACTCCCAGAACTACGCAGTCCTCGAGAGCGCCGAGTATCCAGGAGGTACGGGCGGTGGTCTGCGTGTCGGAGAATATCTTCATAGACGCCAGCTGCGCCTTGGGAGCAACACCCGTGATAACGTCGTTGTCACCCAGAATGATACCGGATACGTGCGTACCGTGATCGGACTGGATGGGGAATACGTCGGGGTCCTTATCCGCGTAGTCGAAGGAGTAGGGAACCTTTGCGTTAAGATAAACGTCCTCAGCGGAGAGTCCTGCGTAAATATCCGATGCGGCTGTGCTACCGACGAGAGCCTGAACCTCGCTGAGAGTCAGACCCAGGTCAACACCCTCCATCTTCGCGGGATCAAAGGCGGAGTGAGTGTAGTCAAGACCGGTGTCAAGAACCGCGATAACCATTCCGGAACCGTCTATACCGTACTTCTCAGCAAACTCCTTGCTGTTGAAGATACCCGTCTCGTAAACGTTGACGGTGTTCTCCACAAGCTCCGTGTCGCACTTTTCGTATGCGTCACCGAGGATAACGTCAGCCTCAGAGGAGAGAGCCTTGTAGACGGTCTCGTAGTCCGCGCCGAGTATCTCTATCTCAAAGCCTGCAAGAAGAGTCTCGTATTTTTCGCCTATTTTATACTCAATATCCAGGCTGTCAAGCTTCTCTATGAGAGTCGCGTTAGCCTTCTCGATATTTTTGATGACTCGTCCCGCGGTGAAGGTGTCGGAGAACTCCGAGAAGCTCATTCCTTCGCCCGAGGAGCCGTACGCCTCGAGTAGCGTTTCAGTATCGGTCGTGATTATAACCGATACAGCGTCCGTCTTGCTGACGGTTTCCGGCAGTCTGTACATTACAGAGCCGTCAAGGTAATCGTTTCTGTTGGTCTCCAGCGAGCCGTTGAAGAGGTTGAGGTACGGTGCTTCGCCGTGGCTTACCGTTTCGCTTGCCGACAGACCAATAGAGAAAACGTTGGTAAGAAGCACTGCCAGCAGCATGCAGCAGGCGGTAACTCTTATCAAGATCTTTCTTTTTGTCATTTGTCTTTTGCCTTTCTTTTCTTTCTGTGCGCATGACAAGATATTCAAACGCGCATTTATTATTTTAACATAAAAAATATGAAAAAGCAATAAAAAATATATAAAATTACAAATTATTTCAAATATTTACAAATGTACTGCCTCCTTTCTTGTAATTTGAGGGTGAATTTATGATGGAGCTTGGTGATAGGTCCCGCGGCTGTACGGCCGTCAAAAATCGAATGATAATTACATCAAATAAGGTGAAAGCTATATGTAAAGTATTATTTACAATTATCAAAAAACACAATAGAAACGACTATAATAGTTTACAAAATACGCAAAAAATCTATAATTTGACTTCAAAAAATGGGGATGATAATGCGAATTTTTTAATTCAATAAACGATGGTATAAAGAGCCTTTAATATTGGTTCTCTGTGCCTGTGAGTCGCGTTTTGTGAGCCGAACGGCACGTGATGATCTGTCGAGCTAGATGGATAGAGAAAGCGTCGGATAAAGGCTCCCTTGGGATTATTCTTATTTGGATAAATGTAAACATTTTTTTGAGTGCAAAATAACTCTTGATTTTTACTCTCGCGTATGTTACAATATAAAATGCTGAAATTTACGCGTACGCAATTATTTTGTGTTGATTTGAAGATTTATTTTAAGGAGAATACACATGAAAAACAGATTACTAGCTTTTCTTCTCGTTCTCTGTATGCTGTTTTCTTCTCTGACTGTACTGACTGCCTGCGGAGGCGGCGGAGAGTCCGGAGGTGAACAGGGCGGAGGCGAGTCCGGCGGCGGCTCAGGCGAGGGCGGCAGCGGAAACGGCGGCGGCTCAGGTGAGAGCGGCAGCGGAAACGGCGGCGGCTCCGGTGAAGGAGGCTCCGGCGACAAGCCCGAAACCGCAAGATACGAGGTTTCCGTCAAGCTTGCGAACGGCAAGCCGCTTGGAAACGTAGGTATATTCGTATATAATAACATCGAGGATCTCAATAACGAGTTGCCTCGCACCTACAGATCTCTTGATGCACAAGGCTTTGTTTCCCTTGATCTTCCTAAGTCGGAGGATTACGTTATCTCTCTCGTTATTACCGAGGAGGGATACAACTGCGCTCCGTACTACGAGCTTGAGGCGGAGACATCTATCATACTTACCACCTCCGTTATTTCTAACCCCGATCTCTCGGGTGTGAGATACGGCACCGGTGACGTTATGCGCGATTTCACCGTTACCGATACGGACGGCAACGTTTTCACTCTTTCCGAGGTTCTTAAGGAGAAGCGTGGTGTGCTTATAAACTTCTGGTTCGTTAACTGCGGTCCCTGCGCCAGCGAGTTCCCCCCTATGAACACCGCGTACGGAAACTACAGTGACGATATTGAGATAATAGCTCTCGCTCCCTCCTCCCAGAGCGGAAATACCTCTAACGAGGCGATCCGGAAATATAAGGAGGATATGGGACTTGATTTCAGATTTGCGTATTACGACAGCACAGCGCTTGTCAACGCGTTCAGCGTATCCGCATATCCTACCTCGGTATTCGTAGACAGATACGGCGTGATCTGTCTTATAGAGGAGGGCGCCGTTATCAGCGAGAAGCCCTTCAACGCGGCATTTGCTCACTTCTCCTCGGACAAGTACGAGCAGCAGCTATTCGAGAGCATCGGAGACCTTATTCCCGTTGAGCTTCCCGACAAGGTTATGCCCCCCAGCGCAGATATTGAGGCAGCCATTAACGGTGAGAATTTTGCTACGGATGCAGAGGGTGATAAGATAAACGCGACCTTCAAGCCCGAGATGCAGCCCGGCTCTGCTGAGTACAGCTGGCCCTTCCTCGTTGGTGAGAAGGACGGCAAAACCTGTATCTACGCCTCGAACAGCAGGAAGGACAGCTCCTTCGCTATGATCTACTCCTACGTGACTCTGAAGGCGGGAGAGGCTCTTGCTATCGACTACTTTGCCTCCACCGAGTACGGTGAGGACAGCCTCGTTGTGATCGTAAATGGCAAGGACGTGCTTCAGATATCCGGCGATAGCTCTGACGAGGGCTGGAGGACCTGCTACCCTTACGTAGCTACCGAGGACGGCGAGTACGAGGTGGTATTCGCTTATATTAAGAGTGACGGCACGGACTTCGGTGAAGATACCGTATATCTCACCGATTACAGAATTGTAAAATCCGATGCTGTTGATTCCAAAACGTATATTCCCAGATTTGCCGCTACGAATCTCGTCAACGGTCTCTACTACAGTGATTTCGTTGAGATCGTATACAACGAGACTGACGGCTATTATCACGTAGGTAGCGAGACCGGTCCTATTCTTCTCGCCAACCTTATGGGCAGAACACGCTTTAGCGACACTCCCGTCGTGAACATTATCGGCTCGTCGGATGCACCCACCAATATATCCGTTAATGGAGTCAGCATATACGGCACGGTAATCAAGTACTGTAACTATGCCTCCAACGCGTCTCTCGGTCTGACGGGATACTGCCCTGTGACCGAGGAGCTAAGAAAGTGCCTTGTGGCTATTGCTGCGGAAATAGGCGAGGGTGTTCTTGACGGCATCACTCCCGAGCAGGAGTGGCTTGAGATGTGCGAGTACTACGATGCCTACGGCACCGGCGGCAAGCAGCTCGAGGATCCTATTAAGGGCCTTGCTCCCTTCAGCGCGTACGAGGCTATCGTTAACGAGGCAGGTGACAAGACCACCTATCCCAACAAATTCGTATATGACCGCATTATAATGCCCAGAGGTCTGAAGGCGAAGTTCGTTCCCTCTGAGAGCGGCGTATATCTTATAACCTCTCAGAGTAACCACGAGGTTGACGCGTGGATATTCCTTGAGGACAATTCGCAGTACGTTATATACTCAAATAACGACAGATTCGCCACCGACTACAATAACTGCTATATGATAGCGTATTTTGAGGCGGGCAAGGCGTACTACATTGACATTGCGTTCTACGAGGTTACCCAATTTGGTACGATAAATTTCGGTATAACGAAGATCGGTGAGGCAGGTTACGGCACGGATACCGAGTATTACAGATTCGGTAAGGCTTCCGATACCGCCCACACCTACGATCTTGACGACGTTACCTGTATTAACTGCGGCGAGAAGCTTACGAACGTGAAGAACGGCTACGGTACCTGCCTTAAGTGCGGCAAGGATAACGTAAAGGGCAATCCCACCTTTGAGCTTATCGACGGCGGTATAGACGTTAAGTACGATAGCGTGACCGACCGCTACTACGAGGTATGGACCGGCGGCGAGCTTGGCGGTATGCTTTACGCAGATTTCACCAATCCTACGTTTATGTTCGGAGATGCAACTCTTCTGCAGATCCTTGATCGCGGAGGCTTCAATTTTGCCATCGACGCGGAGGGGAATCCCATTCTCGATTCAAACGGCAATGCTGCTTCGGGTCTCGTTGACTATACGGACAGAGTTCGCGCTATCATAGACGAGCTCATGATAGACGAGGGCGAGGAGGGCAAAATTGACGGCGTTACCGACGGTTGCGTTCCCGTGACCCGTGAGCTTGCCGAAATACTCCAGATGCTCCTCAACAAGTATTCCTTCAAGATCAAGACACCCGGTGAGGACTTCGAGCTTGGCTCTTGGAAGAAGGTTTGCTACAGATACGAATACTTTGGTCCGGAGAACATTCCCACACCTAAGGATTTCGAGGAATAATAGATCATCTCCCAAGGCTCGCTTCATACGGGCCTTGGGTTATTAAACTAAAAGCAGCACACCGTGTCGAGTTATTTGCATTTAACCGGCATCTAATTTGCGCGAGTGCTTTGGAGGATATATGAAACATCTTGGCAGATTATTGGCTATCTCCTGCCTTCTTATTTGCCTTGCCTTTTCTCTTTTGTCTCTTTCGTCCTGCGGCGGCTCCGGTGAGGGCGATGGCGGAGGCGAGTCCGGAGGCGGCGAGGAAAGCGGCGAGAAGACTTACGTTGTCAGAGTAACTATGTGTGACGGCTCTCCCGCTACCTCCTTCGTTGTTCAGATCAACCGTGGCTCAGAGCAGGTAGGCATGAAGAGGGTGGGAACTGACGGCACCGCATCCTTCACTCTTACGAAGGGTGACTACGACGTTGCTCTTATTCCTATAGGCACATTAAGCTTTTATGCGGATCCGGATCAGCTGAAGCTTCGCGCGGATTCTGACGGAGCTGACATACGTCTCCTCGGTATACCCGGCAAGTCGGCGGGAATTATCGTATCTCCCGACGGTGAGTCCGAGCCGAAAGCCGAAACCGCTTACCACGTAGGCGACGGAGCGTGGCGCATCTCACTTCGTGCTAATGAGTATTCATACTACATTTTCACTCCTACGTCTCGCGGAGTTTACGAGATCTCGGCGAAGGACGGCGCACCGCTGGATATCGCGTATTTCGGCTCTCCCGACAATCCGATGAGGATGGATTCAGCGCTTGTGGACGGAAGGCTTGAGCTTGAGATAAGGAGCTTCAACTTAGCTCACGGCAGCAGCACCTCCACTACCTATCTTATAGGTGTCAAGGGCGGAAATTTTGACACGGGTACGCTGGAGATCAAGAAAAGTGATAAGGCTCTTGAGATAAGTCCATCTGAGGTTGATTGGATTCATTACGGTCCCGATAAGGATCCCGAGAGCGTTACTTTATCCTACGCGAATAAGGCTGTGACGATCTTGGATCTCGATATTTCGGGAGATGATATAGAGTTGGTTCTCGGTAGTGACGGCTTCTACCGTCTCGGTGAGACTGACGGACCTGTTGTTTACGTCAGAATTAACTGTGAGTCTAAGTATCTCGGAGCGTTTTCGAACGTCGCGGAGAACGGACAGTTCCGCAGCTACTTCTATGACGAAGACGGTAAGTTTACTCACAAGGAGAGTTATGACGACGCAATAACCAAGTACGCTAAGGCATCTGATGCCAAAACGGGACTTTATCCTCTTGACGAGTATCTTAAAGAAGTGATCGTCAAGTGCGGCGAGTTCCGCGGCTGGTGGAATCCCGAGAGTGAGAGTTATCGCTTCGACGGCATAGAATACAATGAAAACAACGCGTGGATGTTTGCGCTTTGCACCGTTGAGTCCGAGAGCATCGGAGCTGAGGCAGACGCCCCCTGCCAGCTGGTAGAGGAGGGAAAGCTTTTGCTTTCCGAGGGCGAGACCGTCTACGCGGGCTGCTATCTTTCTGAGGGCGCGAGCGTGACGTTCACCTCTCTCCCGGAGGGTGCGGAGGTAACTGCGGAGGGCGCTGACTGCACAGTTAATAACGGTAAGGCAACGGTAACCGCTACAGCTGCCGGCAATATGGTTATTCGTATTACTCTCGGCGGCGATGGCGAAGAGACCTACGAGATATCCTTTGCTCTGTGATCCCTGATACAAATTTTGCCCACTTATATAAATACGGGCGTTGCTCATAAATAACGAGTTTAAAGTAAACCAAATAAGAAAAAAGCGGCGGGTCGTTAATGTCCGTCGTCTGCTAAATAAACAGAAAGGTGAAAAATAAAATGTTTAAAAGAATATTTGCGCTGATCCTTGCGATGACGCTTTCTTGTGGACTGCTTATTTCCTGCGGTAGCTCCGGCGAGGGCGGCGAAGGCGGCTCCGGTGAGCAGGGCGGCTCCGGTGAGCAGGGTGGCTCCGGCGAGCAGGGCGGCGAGGAAACCGCAACCTACGATTACACCGTAACGGTAAAGGATCAGAACGGTAACCCGATAGCCAACGAGATGATCATCATTATGAAGGGTGATGAGTTCGTTACTACACTTACAACGAACGCGAGCGGAGAAGCTAAAAAGGCGCTCTCCGAGGGGAATTACACAGCGACTCTCGTATCCAAGGGCGCTTCCGTAGATTTCTCGAATAAGGTAGCCTCTTTTGTAGTAGAGGTTAAGGAAGAGGAAGAGATAAAGACCGAGTCCTACACTATTACCGTAATCGATCAGAGCGGCGATGCAGTTGTTGGCGCGTCCGTCCAGGCGTGTTTCAAGGATTGCAGAAGCTTCCCCAATACCGATTCCGAGGGCAAATCCACTATGGAGCTTCCCGTAACTGACGAGGGCGCGTACAGAGCGAAGCTTGTAAGCTTGCCCGAGGGATACAGCGTAGCGGATATGTCGGCATACTATGATTTTGATTCATCAAACTCCGTTGTTATCACCGTTACCAAAAACTGACTACAATAGCCGTTTCTGTAGCAACAATCTACAGACGGCGTATTCAAAAGATATAAAAGCCAAGGCAATAAATCCCAAAATGCATTTAAAATTTAAAAAGCCTGCTTTCAGAAATGAAAGCAGGCTTTAATTTTGAAAATAAACCAAAAATGTAAACTATGAGTGTCATATTACATGCGAAATCGTCTTGTAAACGGATGATACGCGTTGTGACTATAGCAGCTTTATAAGGATACCTATGGGGTAATTCACGGATGGAAAACGCACACGGTTGGATCAGTTCTCCGGAGGAATAACGTATTCAAGCTCAAAGGCGGGAACCTTCAGATTCTCCGTGTTGCCCGTAGGATAGCTATCTAAGTTTCCAAACTGCGGACGGAGCAGGGCGGCGTCTACAGCTGACTTAAGCTCCTCGTAGGATATCTTGCCGTGGAATATTTTTGTAATAATACCGTTCTGATCTACTACTACGGTATTGGGATATACGAGCTGTTCGCCAAAGAAATGCACGTAGTATGCGTTTTTGGGATTCGACTTTTCCTTAAGGAAGATCATATTCGAGCCCGGATAATTGGTGTTGATATATGATACAGCCTCGCCGTTGGTCAGATTCTCGTCGCTTCTGTGGACGGTTACCACGTTTACCGTGTCGGAATACTCGCTCGCTATCTGATTGAAGTGAGGAAGCTCCTGCTTGCAGGGGCTGCAGTCTGTGTACCAGAAGTTTATGACGGTTACCTTTCCCGTTCCTGCAGGATCGAGGGTAGGGCCGTCTCCGTTCGCCTCGCCTCCCTCACCGGAGGTAGAGCCATCAACGAAGTTGTAATAATAGAGTGCGCCTGCAAGGGTAGTTATCATAAGCACCGCGGCAACTATGCGCAGCACGGTCACTCTGGTAGAGCGGCGCTTGTTCACTGCCATAAGCTTTGCCTCGCGCTCCTCATCGGAAAGTGACTCGTCAGCCTTTACCGACTCTATCTCATTTTCCGGCAGTATTATCTTGGAGCCGCGCCAGGTGATAGCCTTGGTGGGACATACGGATATACATTCGCCGCACATTATACACTCTCTGTCACCCACCTCGGAGATATCCATCTTACACTTAGCCACGCACAGACCGCAGTCAATGCACTTTGGCTTTTCGAGCTTGATTCCAAGGACGGAAAAACGGTTGAATAGACCGTAGAGCGCGCCAAGGGGGCAGAGGAAGCGGCAGAATATTCTGTATACGAATATTGCGCCGACAATTATGCTACACATCAGGGCAAACTTCCAGGTGAAGAGAGGACCCAGCAGCTCGAAAAGAGTGGAGTTTGAGGGATTGATCAGAAGACCGAGAGCGCCGCCGAAGGTTCCTGCGGGGCATATGTACTTGCAGAAAGCGGGCAGAGGGAAGTCCTTCAGCATATACGCCAGCGGAATGATGAACACGAACAATACAAGGATCACGTACTTTAGCACAGAGAGAGCCTTGGTTATTCTGCTTTTCTTAAGCTTCGGCGTCTTTATCTTGTGGAGCAGGTCCTGAACAAGACCGAAGGGACATAGGAATCCACATATCCATCTGCCGAGAATAATTCCGTAGAGGATAAGAATTCCGAAGACGTAAAAGGGGAATGATTTGTTGGCTGCGGAGAGAGAATTCTGCAGAGACCCCAGAGGACACGCGCCAACAGCTCCGGGGCAGGAATAACAGTTTAATCCAGGTGAGCAAACGCCCTTCAGGTCACCCGTGTAGATTTTTCCGCTGATATAGCCCTTCAGATTTGCATTGGTAAGCAACGCCGCATATAGCTGTATCAGACGTCGCTTGGTGGGCAGAAGCGACTTTAATTTTTGTAATATCTTCATCTCTATCACCCGAGTCCTATACATTCTGAGCAAATTGCCACAGCTTTTTCAATCACTCCAACAAGGTTGCCCTTTGCAATTCCGATGATCACAAGCGCTACGGCAAGGGTCAGAACCGCTATTCTGGTTATACCTATTGCCAGCCTCTTTTTATTCTCATACGAGGGAGTCAAGGGAACGTCCGTGGGGGTGGTGGTAGCTATAAGCTCCTTCAGCTGCTCCGTCTCTCTGACGTAGCTCTTTTCGCAAACCCATCTGATGATTATCGCGCCGCCGATAAGAGTGAATACAAGCGGCAGAGCAAACAGACAAGCACGCATTACAGCGCCGTCTAGATCCTCGAGGGTGTACGCTGACGTATCGAGTATCGGTATCAGCGAGAGCGTGAGAACAACGAAGTTTACAGTGGCGTAAATTATGTTTGCGACGACACGGGTACGGTGATGTGACGTTATGCTGTCGTACACCTCCGGAGTGGCGATAAGGCACTTGTCGCCCTTACCCTTGCCCGTTTTACCGAAAGCGCTGATTCTGTAGCGGCGATATAGCTTTCGCATAGATACGCTCGGGGTGATTATTGCCTTCAGTCTTTTGTCAGCCGATGTAATAGCCAGAGCCAAAACACCCGATGAAATAAAGGCGAGAACCGTCAGAATCGAGATGGGTAAGAGATATAGCAGGTATACACCCACTCTTTCTCTTGAGTACGGCATATCCCCACCCGTCAGATACAAGTGATACACTCCGATGATGTATGAGACAGCCGCAATGGCTGCCATGATCGAGCAGATCAGCCTTGACTTGTCATATATATTTTTCAGCTTTTCCTGATTCATTAAGATGACCGACACCTTTCCCGGATGAATACATCCGATTTCCATTTTTTTATTATATCATATAAGGAGAGGCAAGTCAAGAAAAATATATCTTGACGGTTGTATGTATGTCTTTACGGTTGCTGTATGACCGTATGCGGCTGAGTTTTTTTGATTTAGGAAATAGGCAAAGCCCAACGAATAATAAATAACGTGTGGAAAGCGAGCTTGAATTTATAGTGAACAGCCTGTAAATAAAGCAAACCGTATGGTAAATGTAGCAAACGGTCTGTCAGATGGGTTGGCTATTCACCAAAAACTCTGAGCAACCCAAAATCCCTCTGAGTATCCGAAAATTCCTCTTAGCAACCACAAAAACACCTCGGAGCAACAAGCTCTTGATTTCTCCATCACGTAGTGATATAATATAAAATGATAAAAAAATATAGAAAGAGCATAAATTATGACTGAATTCAGAAAAATAGAAAATTACGGTGATCTGCCTGCCGCCTGGGAAAAGATCATGGCGGAGCCCCTTCGTATCGCGGTAAAGGACGGAGACAAAGCACTTACGTTCAGAGATATAAATCGGGAGATAGCATCCTTCAGAATGAAGCTCCACACCTTCCATATAGGCAGGGAAGACAGGATGGCGGTTGTTATTTCGGAAGGAGTAAAGCCATACAAGGTTCTTATCGCTCTGGCGAGCAGAGGAGTGTCCGCCGTATTATTGCCTCATGGCACGGCTCCCGAGAAGCTCGTAAAGCTTTCTGCTGAAATGGATATTCGCGGATGCATTGTTGCCAGAGAGGACGTGCCTTCGATGAATGCGGTCCGTGACGCAATACCCGGATACGTCGTAATTGACGCGAGCGTGATCGGTGACGGAGAGGCTGAGGCTACTCCGGATGAAGAAGCAACGGCGGTTATTCTGTCGGGAAGCGAGATGACGCTGCGCGGAAGATGCTTCGGCTGCGACCTCGGCGACACCTCGTACGACAGTCTTCTTCGCATAGAAGGAAAATAGTCGGCTTGGTATCCCGTGTGGCTGTGAGGTCGGATGAATGATAAGGAGTGGGCAGACGCCTAGCTTAAAAATGAACAAAAAAACGGATACGTGTCAGGATTTTTTCGCTAAAATCTATTATGCCGCAGTACCGGAGGACGTATCGGTCAAGCCGGTTTCGGATAGATGGCGTCAGGCGGAAATTGACAAAATAACGAATATTGCTCACAGGGCGGAGAAATACTGCGCCTGGCGCCTCTTGGAGTATGCTCTTCAAGATCTTTTTGAAAAGGACTCAAGCGCCCTTGGGGTCTGTCGACGTGACTACGGAGGATACGGTGGCGAGGGCGTTGAGCTGTCCGTTTCTCACACTAAGGGGCTTGTAGCTGTCGGAGTGTCAAGAAACGCGATCGGCGTGGACGCAGAGCGCTTAGGTGGGGGGCGTGTCGAAAAATTAGCGGAGAGATTCCTCACCGAAAGGGAGTTTTCACGGTACAGGGATACGGATGAATCCCGGAGGGAGATAGAGTTTTTGCGCCTTTGGTGCGCAAAGGAGGCTGTTTTTAAGTCGCAGAAGAAGGAGATCTTCGTTCCATCCGCGCTTGATGGCACGGCACACTCAGTCAGAATAGAGGAAATAGAGGTCGCAAGTGGCAGATACGTTCTTGCGGTCGCGGGAGAGGGGTGCGAGAGATCCGCGTTTTCCTTTGTCAGCTCTGAGAAATATCTGTACTGAATCGCAGTACGGACTTATAGCGTTTAAGTGGGAGAGCCGTCTCCCACTTTCTTATTGTGATTTGGAAGAGTGCTGAGGATTAGTCGCGAGTGTGCGAAAGAATGAGCAAAAATAATTAAAAAAATTAAAAGCTATTGCAAAAATTATTCTTTGTGATATAATAAAAGCAAATTGGACGGCAGAAAAAAGACTCGCCGTACGGACAAGGAGATAAATGATATGAGTAATTTCAAGGTATACGCAAGCTGTCATAACCATTCAACCTTTTCAGATGGAGAATATACGCCGGAGGTTCTTGCCAGAATGGCGAAGAATATGGGACACGGCGCGATTATTCTTACCGACCACGATACAGTACAGGGATATTCCTTTATCAAGGAGGCTTGTGGGAGATATGGGCTTAAGACTATGATAGGCGTGGAGCTTTCGACCTTCCATCAAACCTCTGACGGCAGAATGCTCGGCGTTCATCTCTGTGGATTTGATTTTGATCCGGAGCATCCCTCGCTTAAGGATTTTATTCCCTTCTGCGCCAGCATACAGACCGACAGATCCAGACTTCTCTTCGAGTGGGGAAAGGCTGACGGAACTATCAAGGGCGGTATAGAGTGGGAGGATGTTCTGGCGGATCACCCTCACCACAACTACATATGCAATAACGAGATATTTGCCTCCTATATGAAGAGGGGCATATACAGATACGACGAGTACGACGATTTCTGCAAGAAGGGCTTCGGTCACATTCCTGACAGAGAGGCGAAGATTGCCGAGATTACCGGAAAAAGCTACCGCCAAGTATCTACCGCCGAGGCTATAAAACGGGTCAGGGAAGCAGGTGGCGTGCCCGTTGTTGCTCACCCTGCAGGTCTTAACAAATACGTCAACGAATTTATCGACCTTGGCGTAATGGGCTTTGAGACCCGACATTCGATGATAAACGAGGCTAACAGAGCCTTCTATGAGGACGTATGTAAGAAAAACAACCTTTATACGATGGGCGGCGCTGACCACGAGAATATCCTGGGTGGTCTTCTTACCTTCAGCGACGAATACTCGTCGAGCTACGAGCAGTCCGGCGTAGACGAGGAAGCGTATACGTGCCTGTGTGAGAGAAAACTCGGTTAATATACCTTGGAGAAATCGTTTTTCGGAAAGGAACTAAAAATGGAAAAGTTTATCGGTAACGTAGAGCATACGCTTCCCGATGCCCTTGTGGCAGAGCTTAAGGCGCGGGACATGGAAACCAAGAAAAAGCAGTGGGAACGGTTCGAGGCTCTCATTGAGCATAACGCCCACGAGATCACCGAGGCGTTCAAGTCCCTTTACGAGCTGTACGATGATAGGCTCATCAAGTGGATGGCTAACCTCTTCGACCCGGATATCTGCGTTTGTAACGAGCTGTACGGTAAGTCGGTCTGCGAGCATCATCCGCTCTGCGGAAGCGCAGGCTTCCATTATACTCACTCCGCCAGAGATAACGTTGGCTTTTTGCCCGTGGTTGAGGCGATGAATTCCATATTTGATTTTGTGGAGAGCTGCGGTATCACCGACGAGGAGCACGTAAACGAGTTCTTCGGCAAGGAGTATGGGGAGAAAATGATGAAGTTCGTAGAGAACCTCCAGGATCCCGACGGATACTTCTATCATCCTCAATGGGGTAAGGATATAGGCATTGGCAGACGCGGCAGAGATTATAACCGAGCCCTGATACTTCTTGAGCGCTATGGCAGAAAGCCGAAGTATCCTACAATAGCCGACGTATCCGGCGAGGATGTGGGAAACGTTTACATACCCGACAATATGAAGACCCTGGATGCCTTTCGCGAGTATCTTGCCACTCTCGATATAGATCATCGTAGCTATCACGTCGGAAGCGTGCTTGGAGAGCAGCTGACTCAGCTGAAGGCCAGAGGTCCCGAGTACGTTGAGACCCTCTATGAATTTCTTAACGCTCATCAGCACGAGGATAACGGCATATGGAGCGACGTGTGCGACTACTACGCCGCGAACGGTGTAATGAAGATTGTGTGCACCTATTCCGCGATGAATAAGCCGGTACCTAATCCCGAAAAGGTGCTGAAGAGTGCCGTTGACGCAATAATGAGCCCCGAGAATCCCGAAACCGTTGTAACCGTGTGGAACCCTTGGGTATCTCTCAGACATGTGCTTGATAACATCAAGCAGTTCCATTCTCCCCTTCTTGCAAGCAAGCTGAGACGTCAATTCCTTGAGATCGCGCCCGAGGCTATAAGGATCACTAAGGAAAAGACCGCCAAATTCAAAAAGCCGGACGGCTCCTTCTCTTATCTTCAGGATTACGCAACCTGGACTATGCAGGGATCACCCTGCGGAGTGCCCAAGACGGTGGAGGGAGATATGGATGCCGCAGTTCTCGGCACCAATTCTATGGTCTGGGTGATCAGCTGTGTTCTCGGTGTTGATGAAAAGGACGGAGTTCCTCTTTACGGCGAGTACGAGAGCGCTCTCTTCAAGAACATTATGGATAACAGAAAACCGGTAAGGAAGGGTAATATATAATTCCTAAGTCGGTAAAGGTTCGGCAAATAGCTTTTCAAGCCGATATGGAGGTAAAAATGCGCGATAATATTATAAGTCTTTCGGGAAAGTGGCTGATAGACTACGTCTGTCCCGAGGTATACGAGAGCGAGAGTATACCGGATATAGATTCTGAGAATGTAGCCAGGGATAAGGGCAGCGCCGTGGAGGTTTGCGTACCCGGATATTTTGAGGATATGCTGGATACATTTCGCACAACGCCCCTGCACGCAAGGCTCTCCTGGAATCCCACCTACACACTGCAGACGTATCCGCAGGCGGGCTACTGTCCCGATCTGACTCTGCCAAACCCCGTGGGAAGCTTTTTGTACAAGAGGACATTTACGCTTGGCGACATTGGAAAAAACCCCGTTCTCTACGTTGGAGGTGTTCAGAATACTCTCTCGGCTTGGATCAACGGCGTCTATCTCGGTCGGCACGAGGGATACTCTGCGGAATTTACTCTGGATATACCCGACGGCACTCTGAGCGCGGGAAGAAACGAGATTGCTCTGGTAGTGTCAAATAATCGTCTGAAGGGCTATAAGGGCAGACCCGTGTCGGGATTAACCTCTCGCGCGGCAAACGAATGCACCGGCGGAATATGGGGTGACGTTGAGCTGAGGTTCCACCCGGACGGACTGCGCGACGTTTGTGTCAGGGTGGATGGAGATTGCTCCGGCTTTACCGTTATAGCGGTCGGCGCGGAATGCGCCGAAAAGACCGTGAGGGTCTTTGACGGGGATACAGAGATATGCTCCCATACGCTTTCCATCGGGGAAAGCAAGATCCACTTATCCTCCCTAGGTATGGAGAAATGGTCACCGTCCTCACCAAAACTATACAAACTCACCGTTTCCACCGTCGGCGAGACGCTGGAGCGAAGGTTCGGTATACGCAGGCTTGATGCTCGCGCAACGAAGCTGTATCTTAACGGCGAGCCGTATTATTTCAGAGGCACCTGCGAGCATTGCTATCACCCGATTACCGTTCATCCCACCAGAGACAAGAACTACTACAGGCGCGTGATAAGGACGCTGAAGGAGCTTGGTTTTAACTCTATCCGCTTCCACACCTACGTCCCGATGCCCGAATATATGGAGGCTGCCGACGAGCTGGGAATGATCATAGAGGTGGAAACGCCAAACAATACAACGTATGCTGAATGGGTGGAAATTGTAAACAAATGTAGACAGTACACCAGCGTTTGCGCCTTTTCGTCGGGAAACGAGATGGTAATAGATGAGGATTATATTGATCATTTATCCAAGGTTGCCGAGTACGTTCACGGCGAGAGTGACGCCCTTTTCTCCCCGATGTCCGCGATGCGAGGCATCGAGTACTTCAGCTATGGCGATCATATGGTAGAGGAGCCGTTTCCGCATAATCCGACAAGGCTTGATAAGCTCTCTCGGTTCTGCGATATATATAACAGCTATTCACTCGGACTCACAAGCTACGATTCGTCCCTTGGAGATCACGAAACTCTTGACAAGAGAAACGCAATATACAAAAAGCCCATTCTCTCCCACGAGATATGCATACACGGCACTTACATTGACCTTAGCCTTATGGACAGATACGAGGGCTCGCGGATAGGCGATACCAGATTTATGTCCTCCGTTAAGGATCATCTTCGCGATGTGGGACTATTGGATCGGGCAAATCTCTATTACCGCAATTCTGTCAGATGGCAGATGATGCTGCGTAAGCATTGCTTTGAGCTTATGCGCCGCACCGACACCTTCGCCGGATACGATTTTCTCGGCGATATTGACACTCATTGGCACACCTTCGGCTATTGCGTCGGAATGATGAACGAGTTCTACGAGCTGAAGGCTGGGGAGAGTGTCCAAAACGTTGTGCGCTATAACAGCGATACGGTCCTTCTTTGCGATCTTCCTCTTCACCGCAGCTTCACCTCGGGTGACAGAGTCAACCTTCCCGTTCTGCTATCAAGCTACGGAGAGAAGATCGAGAGCGCTACGCTGAATATAAGGATCACGTTCTGCGGTAAGGTAATCCTGCGCCGTGATATCAGGGTGAAGGATATACTGTGGGGAGGACTTACGGAGCTTTATTCAATAAGCTTTAAGCTGCCGGCAGTATCCAAGCCCGAAAGGATGAAGATAGAAATATCTCTTCACGGCGGTAATACCGATACGGAAAACGAATGGGAGACCTACGTTTTCCCGAGAGTAAGGGAGAAAAAAGCGCAATACCGCGAGCTTAGCGATATCAAGCTCTCTGAGCTTATCGACAAAATGCGTCGCGGCGAGCGAGTGCTGCTTCTCGGCACGGGCCCCTTTGCTTATGCCGATACACGCTTCCAGCTGTCTATAGCGGGCAGGACCAACGGACATCTTGCAACAGTTATCTCAGATCATCCGCTTATGGAGAGCTTCCCACATGACGGATGGTGCAATATGGCGTTCGCTAATATGCTTAACTCCAGAGCGGCTATCCTCGATATCAAGGGCAGACCCCACAAGCCGATCATAGATATTGCCACGAGCTACAAAAACGCGCACAGGGAGGCGATGCTCTTCGAGTACGGTATCGGCAAGGGCAAGCTTCTCGTATGTACTCTTAATCTTGACGGCGGCGATCCTGCGTCAGTATGGCTCAGATCAAGGCTCCGCGAGTACGTAGCAAGCGACGCGTTCGAGCCGGAGCAAACGCTGACTGAGTCCGAGCTTTATCAGCTCGCAAGCACCGAGAGCATTGAGGGCGCCGGCAATGAGAACGCCGCTCAGAATAAAAACGATATAACTATGAACTGATTAAAACCATGAATTGATTAAAATCAAAAACGGCATTACTCTGATCGGCGACGGAAAATTTAATTATTGCTCCGTTATGGCAGGTAATACCGTTTTTGCATAATTAGGTTTGTTCGCAAATCACAAGGTTTGAAAATTTGCCGGCGCAGGCTTTGTGCTGCAGTGTTTTAACTGCGGACACCATCACCTTGCGAGTTGATCGGCGTGCAATGACAGAATACCCACCTCTTCAATATGGAAAGGAAAAGTAAGGATTATGCTACGTATAAACAAGATAACCTCTGATACCGTAGTAGACTACGCGGCAGAGGAGCTGAAAAAATACCTACGAATGATGATGCCCGAAGGTGGAGATATAAAGATCGCCTATAACCCAAAGGCAACCGACGGCTTCCGTCTTGGTCTTATGGAGGATTTTGGACTTGATACGTCGGACGTCTCCGATACCGAGCTTGACGATATTTTGTATATGGACTGCGACTCTGATGGCGGAATAATCGCCGGAGATAATCCGAGATCAGTGCTTCTTTCCGTCTACGAATATTTGAGACGGAACGGCTGTCGATGGCTTTTCCCCGGTGTTGACGGCGAGTTTATACCTATGCAGAATATAAAACCGGTAATGTACCGCCACGCACCGTCCTGCCGCTATAGAGGCTGGTGCAATGAGGGCGCGGAATATCAGGAATGTATGATGGAAACGATAGATTTTATGCCCAAGGTGGGTATGAACGTATATATGCTTGAGTTTCGAGTACCCGTGGCATACTACGACCGCTATTACAGCCATCCGTACAATCCAACGCTCTCTCCGGAGCCTCTTTCCGAAAAACAGATAATTCAATGGAAAAGACAATGCGAGGCGGAAATTGCAAAGCGTGGTTTACAATTTCACGATATAGGACACGGCTGGACGGTGGAGGCATTTGGCGTTCCAGCTAATTGCGCGTGGGATTCAATAGATCCGTCGCTCGTCCCGGAGGAGTCTAAAAAGTATCTTGCGCTCTTTGATGGAGAGAGGAAGCTGTGGCGCGATCAGCCGATGAATACAAACTTCTGTATGTCAAATCCCGATGCAAGACGGATGTTTGTAAATTACATTACGGATTATGCGGAGCGTCACTTGAATATTGATTATCTGCACGTATGGCTTTCTGACGGTGTGAATAACCATTGCGAGTGTGACGAGTGCAGAAGGAAGACTCCGTCTGATTTCTATATGATGGCTATGAACGAGCTTGACAGAGCTCTTACCGCGCGCTCACTGAAAACGAGAATAGTATTTATAGTCTACACGGATACTACCTGGCCGCCCTTAACGGAGAGAATAGATAATCCCGAAAGATTTTCTATACTTTTGGCACCTATCACCAGGAGCTACTCCTATACTACCGATCCTTCCTACGTGCCTAAAACGGTGCCGTATGAGAGAAACCGTCTTGAATATCCAAAGACTCTTGATGAATACTTTGCGTATTTTTCCGAGTGGCAGAAAATATGGAGCGGTACGGCATTCTCCTACGAGTATCATTTTTGGCATCATCAGTACAGAGATATGGCGGGTATCGGATTTTCCCGTCGCATAAACGAGGACGTTAAGGAGTATAAGAGGCGTGGCGTAAACGGTATCGTAGAGGACGGCTCGCAGCGCTCATTCTTCCCGACCGGCTTGCCATTCTACACCTACGCAAGAACGCTGTACGACACGTCACTTACCGCTGATGAAATAGCGAAGGAATACTACGAATGTGCATTTGGTGAGGGGGCGTGTGAATTTTACGCTCTTATGTCCGAGCTGTCTGATACGTTCGATTTTGATTATATTATCGCGGCTGATGCAGGAGAATCTGATATATCGCCATATTATAATCCCGATTATTCGGCTAAATTAAAGGCTATAATTCCCGGTATCAGAGATAAGGGACATAAGCTTATAAAAAGCTATTATAATTCCGATTTCAGAATCAGGACGGTGTCGGTAAGGCTGATTGAAAAATATCTTGATTTTACCGATTACTATGCACGTGCCATAATAGAGAAGGCTGTAGGAAACGATGATGAAGCAGAGCGAATATATAACGAGTGGAGAGATCGCTTTGGCAGACTTGAATATGAGCTTCGCAGATATTTTGACAATTTCCTGTTCTTCATAAAGTTGGAAGCACCGTTGGTGAAGGATAAGACGGGCGCTGCGAACGCGACAGAGATATAAGCTTGGCACTTATAATTTAAGCCTCGGATCAAAATCTACATCTTGGTAAATTCCGTTAAATGAAAAGCGGCGCGTCAGAAGCGTAGAAGCTGCGCTGTGACGTAGAAAATATGAAAAACTGCAAGATTTATTAACCGTAGTGGATTTATGAAAATTTAAGCTTTGCGAATGCCTTGGCTTTCGACAAGAGGACCTGCCGCGTTTACGCACACGGTGCGATAAGCGAAAGCGGCTTTGGCATAACGACCGCGCCGGAATGGAGCTTTCGGGTATTGAGGGTCTTTTGGGAATAGAGCTTGTGACGAGGGAGAGCTCGCAAACGCCTTTCATCTCCAAGGCTGTGTGCGAATCTTGTGAGGCGGAGCTTTGCCGACGGCACGAGTGAGGTTACGTGTGATGCTGCGCCGTGCGGTGAGGATAAATCCATAAGCCGAGCGGTTATCTTTTCGGAGATCAAAATTAAGGCTTTTTAGACTCATATCGGGTGGAGGCGGCGTAGAAAAAGAAAGGAGAATAATATGTTTGGTTTTAAAGGAAAGGTATGCGTTATAACGGGCGGAGCGAGAGGAATAGGCAAGTGTATTGCCGATAGCTTTCTCGCGGCGGGCGCCGCAGTATGCGTTATAGACCTTTTGGAGAACGGGTATTTCGTCGGAGATATTTCAGATAAAGCGACTCTTGAAAAATTTGCAAGCAAGGTCATAGAGGACTATGGCGGAGTGGATTATCTTATCAACAACGCCGCGCCGAAATCTGTGGGAATTTCTGAGGGTAGCTACGAGGACTTCGAGTATGCGCAGAGAGTTGGCGTGACCGCACCGTTTTACCTCACTAAGCTGTTTTCACCTTATTTCAGAGAGGGCGGCTCTATAGTAAATATATCCTCGTCGCGCGACAGAATGAGCCAACCGCAGACGGAGAGCTATACTGCGGCAAAGGGCGGTATATCCGCTCTCACTCACGCTCTTTCTGTGAGCCTGGCGGGGAGGGTCAGAGTTAATTCGATATCTCCGGGTTGGATAGATACGACGGGTGCGGAGTACGCCGGCTCTGATGCCGCACAGCATCCTGCGGGCAGGGTAGGCAAGCCTGAGGACATCGCGAATGCAGTTATGTATTTGTGCTCTGATATGGCAGGCTTTATTATCGGAGAAAATATTTGCATAGACGGCGGAATGACCAAATTGATGATATATCACGGAGATCACAATTGGGCATTAAATGACAATTGAAGTTTACAAAAAAGGTGAAAATATGAATAATAAGGTTAATGTATCTATAAAAGGAAAGAAAATAAAATTGCTCGGAGATTCCATAACTCACGGAGTTGGAGGCACGGGCTTTTGTCAGAACGGAGAGCCTATAGCTGATAATTTTCGGAGAAATCCAGACGGATTTTGCTGGGCAAAGCTGTTTAAGGAAAAAACAGAGAAGGAATACGGCTGCTCCGTCACAAATAACGGCTGTACAGGCACCAATATAGAATTTGTAATCAGAAATTTCGATAAGCTTGTAGCTGATGAGGACGATTTGGTTTTCTGCACGATAGGTACTAATAACCGCCATCAGTATAAGCATACGGGGGAGAAAAAGAGCAGAGAAGAGTACGGTGGCGAGTTTTATAAAAACGTTCTTCTCCTTAATGAAAAATTCGTTAAGCGGGGGAAGGAGTACGTACTCGTCGCTAACATTCCCGCATCTTCGAAAAACGAGCAGGATAGTGATGATTTCTGGCGCATATTACATATGGACGATATTAATGAGATCTACAGTCGCGCTTCCGAAAACGCAGACTTTGCCTTCTTGAGCCTTTACGATCTTTTCTCGTCTTATATCAGAGAAAACGGTATAGAGCTTGATTCGCTTCTCGATGACGGTCTTCATCCGAATGACGAGGGATATCGTGTGATATACGGACTAATATGCGGAGCGTTCGGTATAGAGGCTTAACATTCTGTCAAAACAAAATACCGAGAGGATGGAGCGTCACTCCGGAGGACGGTTTTATAAAAAACACGGCATATCTTTTGCGAGATATGCCGTGTTTTGCGTTTTGTATCCACAAATGCAGTGCTTGTCAGGAAAATAGACAAGCTATAAGTGAAAGCGTAACTCCCTTTTTAAGAGGATTCCTCGGTGAAGCTGACGGGAATGTTGCCGGGAGAAGTCTTGCTTTTCGGACAGTGTCTTATTTAAAATTTTCTAACAGATATTTTTCTGCGTCGGCACTCCACAGACCGTTGTTGGATTTTACTATTTTGTTGAGTTCTGCAAAGCGCACATCATCATTTGCCGTACCTTTCAAAATCGTCCAGCGCGATCAGAGGCATATCTATATGCGTAGATATAGGATTTTTCCTCACGGAATGTTCGGAAGTCTTACGGTCGTATCTATCTCCGCGGTAATATCGCCGATATGCGTTATTATTTTTGACGGCTCTATACGCTGCAGAAAAGAAGACGTTACCGAAATTATCGTTGCAGATAAGAAATAATCATAATATTATTATTCTTGCAGCTGCAATACTACGTAAATAAAAAAGGACAGAGAATAATGGGGAAGACCCTAAAGTACTCTGTCCTATTCTATTGGTAGATGGCGCACGGACTGCCGAATTTATAAAACTGTCCTTTCAAGAGCACGATGCTTTTAACGGAGTATCGCGCTACACACAATCGGTATTTTCGTTTTATAGCTTTTTGATCTATCGGAGCCGTTTTGGCGAAAAGTCATTCCGCGAGCTTTTGTCAGATGATATTTGCGCTTGCGATATCTATGTAGTTGTGTACGGTGCTTCGGATATTGGCTTTACTCATAGGTATGAGCTCACACTCAAGCTCCTCGATGAGAGTTACTTTACCACTAAGGTAATCTGTAAGACGGCGGCGACAGGAGTCAATTCGTCTCATAAGCCCTCCGAGACAGATGTCCTGCACGTCGAAGCCTGCGGTTTTGTTCTCTGTGTACCACTGTCGCTCGAATGCCGGAGCGAACTTCTCCACCGCCTTGTAGAGACGGGGATATTCATCACGGGCAAGCCTTGCCGGCTCTGCCGTGTTTGCTGCTTGATACGCCTGCCGTGTACATATCATAGGCTTTCATAATAGTCAATAGCGAACAAGGCCGCATCCGACGTTTTTTAATTCACATTTGCCTGTGCTAAGGAGAGTTGGGATTTTCTTCAAAACAGTAATTTAAAGGCGAAAATGCAAGTGTATGTTTGCATTTTCGCCAATTTAGTATATTGATATGAGTTTTATTAAGGCTCAATGTGATTGATATGCGCTGCGCATATACAGACGATCAATTCTTTCCGGGGCCGGCTGTGTCAGCTCCGTCGCCCGTAAGGCCGAGACGCTTGGCAGCATCCTCTCTCATCTTGTACTTAAGCACCTTGCCTGCCGCGTTCATGGGGAAGCTTTCTACGAATTCAATATATTTCGGCACCTTGTGGCGAGCCATGCTTGCCTTTATATAGCTTGACATCTCTTCAACACTCACGCTGCCGGGATTCTTAAGTATGATGCAAGCCATTATTTCCTCGCCGTACTTTTTGTCAGGCACGCCGATGACCTGAACGTCCTTCGTTTCCGGATGGGTGTAGATAAACTCCTCGATCTCCTTGGGGTAAATATTCTCGCCGCCTCGGATTATCATATCCTTAAGTCTGCCGGTTATCTTGTAGTTTCCGTCCTCGTCGCGACACGCCAGATCGCCGGAGTGGAGCCAGCCGTCAGTGTCGACCGTTCCCTTGGTTGCATCGGGCATCTTATAGTAGCCCTTCATCGTATTGTAGCCCTTTGCGCAGAACTCGCCGTTAACGCCGGGTCCGACCTCCTCGCCTGTTTCGGGGTCAACTATCTTGCAGCGGACGTGGGGGAAGGCGTAGCCTACGGTCTCTACTCTCACGTCCAGTGGATCGGTCCAGGAGCTCATCGTGTTACCGGGAGCGCACTCGGTCTGACCGTATACGCTGACGATACCCGTCATATTCATCTCGTCGGGACGGGCTGCGCGGCGCATAAGCTCCGGAGGACATCCGGCGCCCGCCATAATTCCCGTTCTCATATGTGAGAAGTCGGTCGAGCGGTAGCTCGGATGATTGAACATTGCTATAAACATTGTGGGCACACCGTTGAAGCAGGTGATCTTCTCCTGGTTGATGCAGGCAAGAGAGGATTTTGCGGAGAAGTAGGGCATCGGACACATAGTGGTGCCGTGAGTCATCGACGAGGTCATTGAGAGAGTCATACCGAAGCAGTGGAACATAGGCACGTGTATCATCATTCTGTCAGCGGTTGAAAGTCCCATACGGTCGCCTATACACTTACCGTTATTGATAACGTTATAGTGAGTCAGCATTACTCCCTTCGGGAATCCGGTGGTGCCTGAGGTGTACTGCATATTGCATACGTCGCTTGGGCGAACCGCGGCAGCCATTCTGGCAACCTGCTCGGAGCTTACCAGCTTATATCTTGCCATAGCCTCATCAAAGGTAAGGCAGCCCTGCTGCTTGAAGCCTACGGTTATGACGTTTCTGAGGAAGGGAAGTCTCTTTGAGTGAAGAGGTTCGCCGGGCTTTGTATCCTTGATCTCAGGGCAGAGGGTATTTATTATCTCTCTGTAGTTTGAGTCAAGGCAGCTGTCGATCATAACGAGTGTATGAGTATCCGACTGGCGAAGAAGATACTCCGCCTCGTGAATTTTATACGCCGTGTTTACGGTTACCAGAACCGCTCCCAGCTTTACCGTTGCCCAGAAGGTAATGTACCATGCAGGCAGGTTGGTTGCCCATATAGCTACCTTGGAGCCTGCCTTCACACCGAGAGAGACCAGCGCTCTCGCAAAGCGGTCCACGTCTTCGCGGAACTCGGCGTAGGTGCGCGTATAGTCGAGAGTCGTGTACTTGAAGCAGTACTGATCAGGTATCTCGTCAGCCACACGGTCAAGAACCTCGGAGAAGGTGAGATCGATAAGCTCGTCCTTTTTCCAGATGTACTGACCCGTGCCGTCGTGATTGAAGTACAGCTTCTTCTTCATACCCTTGGTGGACTCGAAGCGAGACATATAATTGACGAAATACGGGAATATAATCTCGGGATCCTGAAGGTCGGAGAGCCACTCGGGCTTCCACTCGAGAGAGATAAAATTATCGTAGTTTACAGAGGAGAGCGCACGCATAACGTCATCTATCGGCATAGTACCCTCTCCGATGAGTTGGTAGGCACCCGTGTCGTCGGAATCACGCATATGGACGTGCTTTACGTAGCTTCCGAGATTGCGGATCGTCTGATCTCCGCTCTCTCCCATATCCCTGTACGGATGATGGATATCCCACAGAACAGCCAGACTGTCGCTGGCAAAATTATCTAAGGCTTCTCTGAGCCTTGCGGTGTCGGAATATATACCGCTCGTCTTGATAAGAAGGGATACTCCGGTCTGCTCGGAGTAGGGCAGAATGGAGCTTATCGCATTGCGGACCGCTTCCTCGTTATCGTGGAGCGCGCAGACTACAACGTAGGGAACCCTGGCATCTCGTGCGGTATCCATCAGAGCTTTCACCGTAGCAACGGCATCACCGTCCACGGAAATATCGCAGGACGTATCAAGGCAAGGAACGGAGAGGTGCTTGTCGCGCAGCTCTCTGGCTGTCATGGCTGTGTTATACTTGTGGAAGGGGCAGCCCCGATCCGTGAGAGTGGGGGAATTATGCAGGTTATAGACCTCTATTCCCGCAAATCCCATATCTGTGGCGGTTTCCAGCATTTCCTCCCAGGAAAAGCCGGGCCAGCCACGTGTGGAAAAGGAAAGCTTCATTCTACTTCCTCCTCGTAAATTATCTTATTAAGAGCGCTGAGGTATGCCTGTATACCCGCGCCTACTATGTCTGTTGAAATACCTCTGCCGGAATAAACCTTGCCGCCGGAGCGAAGCTTGACCACGGTCTGACCCATAGCCTCTCTGCCCTCGGTAACAGCCTGAAGCTGAAAATCGTCCAGCTCGTAGTGACAGCCGGTTATCTTTTCTATAGCTTGGAACGCGGCGTCTATAGATCCGTCGCCTATATACACTCCCTCTACCGCAGCCCCGTCCTTGATAAGCTTGATGTGGGCGGTAGCGGAAATAGTATTGCCGGAGGTTATAACATAGGTGTCAAGAGCGTAGGTCTGAGGAACCTGCATAGCGGAGGACGCGACTATTGCATCCAGTTCCTTAAGGCTCACTCTTTCCTTCCTGTCCGCAATCTCGCGGAAGGCGCTGTAGACCTTTGCCGAGTCCTCCTCGGAGAGATCGTAGCCCAGCTTAGCTACCGCCAGGCTCACAGCTCCCTGATCGTCGTGTAAGGTGAGGCAGAGATCGTTCTCCCCCTCGGACGAGCCAAAGGATGAGCCAACGCTTCCGTGATTACACATACGGTCGATCTGCTCGACGATGCGGCTGAGCTGGGTGGTGCGGATAGCGGAGCTTGCCATCAGCGTATCGGACTTTTCGTCGAAAATGCGCGCTATATTAGCAAGCGACGATACGTTCATAGCGTGTGCGGCGACCGTTATTTGCGTCGCTCCCTCGGCTACTGCCGCTATAGCGCAGGCGTCTGCCATAGAGATGGAGTTTGAGCAGCAGATGCCCAGCGTTACCTGACAGAGAGCGGGTGTGCTTTCGTACAACTGACGGATAAACTCGGCAGTCTCGGTGGGGAACATAGCTCCAGCCGTGTCACAGACGGTCACCGTGGTCGCGCCCTTTTCGATCGCCAGACTGATCACGGATGAAAGATAATCCGGCTCACTGCGTGTCGCGTCTACCGCTATGAACTCAACGTCGGGGCAGAGAGCCGCGCAGCTCTCCACAGACTTTCCTATAGCGGCAAGCATGGCGTCGGGCTTTTTGCGGTAGAGATATTCTATCTGAACTGCGCTGGTAGGAGCGCATATCTGAAGCCTGGGCCTTTTCGCCTCCTTAAGCGCGCACCAGGTAACGTCAATATTATCGCCAGAAAGCTCTACGGGAACGGCTATACAGCTGTCTGTTACCGCCGCGGCTATAGATTTTATGCGTAGAGAATCAATGCGTACGTTGGATATCCCCTCAAGCTCGATCACGTCGACTCCCAGCCTGTCGAGAAGCTTTGAAAACTCTATCTTCTCCTTAAACGATAGGCTGAAGCCCTCCAAGATCTGCTTCATTGTTGCGTCGCTTAATCTGATCTGCTTCATACTTTTATCCTTTCAAACAGAATGAAATAATACTTTTTGAACTCATAAAGAGTATATTCAACGGTTACAGTCCTGAGCGCGAATAAGAAACACTGTCGGAAGCTCCGTAATTTGCGGAAGGAAATACCGAAGCCACACTCTTACGTGCGCCGTAAAAACAAAAAATCCCAAAGCCATTCAATACGGCTCAGGGACGAAAAGCTTCGCGGTACCACCCTGATTATCTCCCAACAGAGAAATCACTTACAACCTCAAGCAAGGTCACGCCCTGTAACGGTGGCATCCGTGTCTCATTACTCGCCGAAGCTTTGACAAGACCGACTCGGGAAGAAGACTGCCCAGACCCTCCGCATCGGCTCGCACCGCCCGCCGACTCTCTGTAGCATCTGAAAAGGGCAAGATTTCCGTCATTGTCTTTAGTGGAAACTTTATGAATATGAATACGTATATTAAAGCATTGTTTTGCGAGTTTGTCAAGGGTTAATATTTAAAAAATTACCAATTTTGTGTAATTTGTGAAAAACAAAGCTGTTAACACCACCATCTTTGGATATTTTGACAACAAAAAAATGTTTGACATTTGATAACAGTTGTGGTAGAATAATTTCATAAAAACTGTGACGAAGACGGTACGGTGATTCAGCTTACAGAGAATCGGCGGTTGGTGTGAGCCGATAACTGATAGCCGAGGTACCCATCACTTCTGAGTTGAAGGTCCGAGCGACTTCCGCCAGGGTCTTACGTTCCCCGCGTTAAGGGATAGGACTTGTTAGAGTCTGAAGTGGCGTCCGGCGCAAATTGAGTGGTACCGCGGGTATATTACTCGTCTCAAGAATTGGTTTTCTTGAGGCGTTTTTTGTTTTTCGGCGATATTTTGCGGCTTACTCCGAAGCTTCCTATTTAATACTATGGCTGGACTTGAGGGGCGGTTGCATTATCGCGTCAGCGCGTAACACCATAAGATGGACTTTTATCAGCTTGATCAGAGGAGCTTTTAGTAAGCTCGGCTTGCCGTTATTTGATGAGGGGAGCACCGACCGGCAGATAATTACAGCCGTAAAAGGTATCGTATCGCTATTGATGAATACAGTCAAGCCCTCGTGACTCCGAACTGTGAGCGGCAAAGCGGAGAGAAATCGTCCTTTAAGTGACAAAATATATTAAATAAATGCAAAATTCATAAAAAAATATTGACAAAGCACCGCCACGTTAGATATAATATATTTTATTTAACTGTGATTTGGCGAATACGCTTGCATAAATTCAGCAGAACGAAGAGGTACTACGTGGAATCAGTAAGTAGCGGAATGGAAACGAAAATAAAACAAATAGCGGCGCGTATCAGAGAGCTGCGTCTTATCACCGGACTCACGGTCGAGGAGATGGCATCACGCACCGGTACTACCGTTGAGGAGTACGAGCAGTGCGAGGCGGGCAACCGTAACCTGAGCGTTGCTTTTCTTTATCACTGTACGCTGAGCTTCGGCGTAGATATGGGAGATCTGCTTGAGGGTAAGAGCCCTAAGCTTCGATCATACGCTCTCACGAGAAGAGGTGAGGGACAGAGGATAGAGGAAGCTCATAATATGATAGGCTTCAACCTTGCCTCAGGCTTCCGTAACCGTATTGCGCTTCCTCTGTATATGGAGCTGGCTAACAACGGTGACGAGGAGCATATAGATCTCGTGACTCACGAGGGTCAGGAGTGCGATATAGTTATCAGGGGTCATATGAAGATACGCATCGGCGATCACACCGAGATACTCGGCCCCGGCGACTGTATCTATTACGATTCCGGCACGCCTCACGGAATGATCGCTGTAAACGGAGCGGATTGCGCGTTCTACGCTATCGTCCTTCGTAACCAGGCGGCGCGCCTCGGCGAGCAGGCTGCGGAGATGTCCGTCGCTACCAGGCGTCACGTGGAGGACTCCCACCGCCGTATATATCACGATTTTATCATTCCTACCGAGAAGGACGGCGTCCTGACCGGTATAGATTTCAGAAACGAGGAGAGCTTCAACTTCGCCTTTGACGTTGTGGACGCTCTCGGCAGACGGAAGCCGGATAAGCTGGCTATGCTTCACGTCAGCGAGGACGGCACTGAGAGAAGATTTACCTTTAAGGATATGAAGAAGGAGTCTGCGAGAGCGGCAAACTACTTCAAGTCCTTGGGTATCAAAAAAGGAGACAGAGTTATGCTGGTGCTTAAGCGCCACTACCAGTTCTGGTTCTCCATACTCGGCTTACATAAGCTTGGCGCTATTGCAATTCCCGCACCTAATCAGCTGCTTGAGAAGGACTTCAAGTACCGCTTTGACGCAGGTAAGATAAAGGCTATACTTTGCACCTCTGACGGTGAGGTGGCTGATTCTGTGGATAAGGCTGCTCTTAGCTGCCCCGGTCTTGAGCACAAGATCATAGTTGGCGGCAGCCGCGAGGGATGGCACGACTTCGACGCAGAGTACGGTATGTACTCCAGTCATTTTGCGAGAGACGAGGACGCGCCCGCCGGCAGCGATCCTATGCTGATGTTCTTCACGTCGGGAACCTCCGGTTATCCGAAGATCGCGTCCCACAACTATAAGTATCCTCTGGGTCATTTCATAACCGCAAAGTATTGGCATCAGGTAAATCCGGAGGGACTTCACTTCACCATTTCAGACACGGGCTGGGCGAAGGCTATGTGGGGAAAGCTCTACGGTCAGTGGCTCTGCGAGGCGGCGATATTCGTATACGACTTCGACAGATTCAATCCGGAGAGGATTCTTCCGCTCTTCAAAAAATACGGCATAACCACCTTCTGTGCCCCTCCTACGATGTACAGAATGCTGATCAAGGAGGATCTGTCAAAATACGATCTCTCCAGCATAGAGCACGCCTCTACGGCTGGCGAGGCGCTTAACCCCGAGGTATTCCGTCAATTCGAGAAAAATACGGGCCTCAAGATCATGGAGGGCTTCGGTCAGTCAGAGAGCACCCTTATCATAGGCAACCTCTCCGGCGGAAGTCACAAGATGGGATCTATGGGTAAGCCTGTTCCGCTCTACAAGGTACGTCTGCTTAATCCCGAGGGCGAGGAGGTCGCTCGCGGCGAGTCAGGCGAGATATGTATAGATATTTCCAAGGGTCTGCCCTGCGGTCTGGCGTATGCGTACGACTCAAACGAGCAGGTTACCCGTGAGACATGGAGGGACGGCTACTACCACACGGGCGACGTCGCCTGGATGGACGAGGACGGCTTCCTCTGGTACGTGGGACGGGCTGATGACGTTATCAAGTCATCGGGCTACAGAATCGGTCCCTTCGAGATCGAGAACGTTATTATGGAGCTTCCGTACGTGCTTGAGTGCGGAGTTTCGGCCGCTCCGGACGAGATCAGGGGTCAGGTCGTAAAGGCAAGCATAGTTCTGGTTGGCGGAACTGAGGGTACCGAGGAGCTTAAGCGTGAGATCCAGAATTACGTTAAGTCAAAGACCGCTCCCTACAAGTATCCGAGAGTTGTGGAATTCCGCACGTCTCTTCCCAAGACCACGAGCGGAAAGATAATCAGAAAGCTGCTTTAAGCCTTGACGGATCTGCTTATAGCAGAAAGAGAAAATTATGGATCACAAAAGACTTACACTTTTCGCAGGTCATTACGGCAGCGGAAAAACGAATATTGCCGTCAATTACGCCTTACGTCTTGCAAGCGAGGGAAAGCGGGTCTGCATCGCGGATCTGGACATAGTAAATCCCTATTTCAGAACCAAGGACAGCGAGGCTGAGCTTCGCGAGGCAGGGGTGGAGCTGATATCTCCAAGGTTTGCTAACAGCAACGTGGATCTCCCCGCGCTTCCGCCGGAGAGCTACAGATTGGTTCAGGATAGATCGGTCTATGGAATTATGGACATAGGCGGAGATGACAGAGGAGCTTACGCTCTCGGCAGGTTTTCGGCGGCTATCAGGGCAGAGAATGATTACCGTATGGCGTTCGTTGTGAATTGCCACCGCCCACTAACCTCTACGGCGGAGGACGCCGTGGAGATAATGAGAGAGATAGAGGCGGCTGCAGGTCTGCGCTTCACCTGTATAGTTAACAACTCCAATATCGGACCCGAAACAACCCCGGAAACATTGCTCGATTCCCTTGAATTCGTAACACGGCTCTCCTCTCTCACAGGCCTTGAGGTCTGGATGCACACCGCCGAGAGAGCGGTGGCGGAGAAGCTTTCGGGCCTTGACGTAATGCCTATGACGTTGCAGAAAAAATATTTCGATCTGCCGCGCTGACGGTCGGTCGACCTTTTATAAGGAGGAAAAAATGGCAAAGGTTACTTTTAATACGGATATGTGCAAGGGCTGCGGTCTGTGCGTTGACGCTTGCCCTAAGAATTGTCTGGCTATAGCTGACGATAAGCTTAATCAGAAGGGATACTCTCCCGCTTATATGCAGTATGAGGAAAAGTGCATCGGCTGTGCCTTCTGCGCGACTATGTGTCCCGATTGCATAATTACTGTTGAGAAATAATACTACCCTGTAAATTTTTGTATTGTCGCGGCTGCGACAGAATGGAGATAAAAATGGCAGAAAGAATTTTGATGAAGGGTAACGAGGCGATTGCGGAGGCCGCGATCAGAGCGGGCTGCCGTCACTACTTCGGCTATCCCATCACTCCCCAGACAGAGATAGCGGCTTATATGGCGAAGAAGATGCCTAAGATCGGCGGCGTATTTCTTCAGGCGGAGAGTGAGATCGCATCTATCAATATGGTGTACGGCGCTGCGGCAGCAGGTATGAGAGTTATGACATCCTCCTCCAGCCCCGGAATATCCCTTAAGGCAGAGGGACTCAGCTACATAGCCGGCTCTGACGTTCCCGCTCTCGTGGTAAACGTTCAGCGCGGTGGCCCCGGACTCGGCGGAATACAGCCCTCTCAGTCCGACTATTTCCAGGCAACCAAGGGCGGCGGTCACGGCGATTACCGTATGATCGTTCTCGCGCCTGCGTCCGTGCAGGAGATGGCGAGTCTGACTATCAAGGGCTTTGACCTTGCGGATAAGTATCTTATGACCTCTATGATCCTGGCGGACGGCACCATCGGACAGATGATGGAGCCAATCACTTTTGAGGATGCGGAGATCAAGACCTACGATAAGCCCTGGGCGCTTACCGGCACTGAGTGCAAGCGTCCTCACAACGTGGTCAACTCTCTATATCTTAAGCCCGACGAGCTTGAGAAGAAGAACTTCGAGAGATACGAGAAGTATGAGCAGATAGAGAAGAACGAGGCTATGTGGGAGGACTATATGATGGATGACGCGGAGATATGCGTCGTTGCCTTCGGCATTGCCTCCCGTGTTGCCAAGAATGCGGTTATGACCGCGAGAAGCGAGGGTATTAAGGTCGGTCTTATTCGTCCTATCACTCTCTGGCCCTTCCCCAAGGCAGCCTTTGAGGCTGTTTCGGACAGAGTACGTGCGTACGTTTCCGTAGAGCTTAATATGGGTCAGATGATCGAGGACGTAAGGCTTGCTACAAAATGCTCCGCTCCGGTGACACTCTGCAACCGTACGGGAGGTATGATACCTTCTCCCGACGAGATCCTTGATTCTATTCGTAACGCTCAGAAAGGAGTGCTTTGATATGGCTGTAGTATTTGAAAAACCCAAATCCCTGACGGATGCTCCGTTTCACTACTGTCCCGGCTGCCCCCACGGTATTATTCACCGCCTGGTAGCTGAGGTCATAGACGAGCTTGGCATCGAGGGTAAGGCTATCGGAGTTGCTCCCGTTGGATGCGCCGTTATGGCTTACGATTATTTCACCTGCGATATGATAGAAGCGCCCCACGGCAGAGCGCCGGCTGTTGCTACGGGCATCAAGCGCTGCCGTCCGGATAACGTTGTATTCACTTATCAGGGCGACGGTGACCTTGCGTCTATCGGTATGGCAGAGACCGTTCATTCCGCTGCGAGAAACGAGAATATTACCGTTATTTTCGTAAACAACGCCATCTACGGTATGACCGGTGGACAGATGGCTCCCACCAGCCTTCCCGGACAGGTTACTCAGACCTCTCCATACGGCCGTGACGTTAAGCACTGCGGTTGGCCTATACGCGTCAGCGAGATGCTGGCGACTCTTGAGGGTCCCGAATACGTTGCGCGCGTAGCGGTAAACAACGTAAAGAACGTAAAAAATGCGAAAAAAGCTATAAAGCGCGCCTTTGAAAATCAGATAGAGGGCAAGGGCTTCTCCCTCGTAGAGGTTGTTTCCGCTTGTCCTACCAACTGGGGTATGACTCCCAAGGCAGCGCTGGAGTGGGTAGAGAGCGATATGCTTCCTTACTATCCCATAGGCGTTTATAAAGACAGAAGCGCGGGGGAGGGCAAGTAAGATGAAAACTACACAGATTCTTTTCGCCGGCTTCGGCGGACAGGGAATACTCTTCTCCGGCAAATTCCTCGCGTATAAGGGACTTATAGAGGAGCTTCAGGTATCCTGGCTTCCCTCATACGGTCCTGAGATGAGAGGCGGTACGGCTAACTGCAACGTTATCCTATCCGATACTCCCGTAGGCTCTCCTATTATCACCACTCCCGATGTTCTGGTTGCTATGAACCTGCCCTCTCTGCAGAAGTACGTTGGCACGGTAGCTCCCGGCGGCCAGATATACGTGGATTCTTCTCTGATCAACGCGAAGGTCGAGAGGGATGACGTGCAGGTGTTCTATATTCCCGCTACTCAGATGGCGAAGGATGAGGGCATAGTATCTCTCGCGAATATGATAATCGTCGGTCACCTTCTCGAAAACCATTCCGAGCTGTCCTTTGACGGTGTTAACGAGGTTGTGGAGAAGCTTGTACCACCTAAGAAAGCAGTCCTTAAGGAGCTGAATATCAAGGCGCTTACTCTCGGAAAATGCTACGGCAAATAATTTTATTATTAAAATAAGGAGATTATAAATTATGAACGCAATGACTGAAATGACCAAATACCGTCATGAAAAGGTATTATTCGTTAACAACGAAAAAGCAGGCCTTAAGGCTATCATCGCTATCCACAACACTAATCTCGGTCCCGCGATCGGCGGATGCCGTCTTTTCCCCTATGCATCCTTTGACGATGCGCTCTTCGACGTTCTTCGTCTTTCACGCGGTATGTCCCATAAGAATGCTGTAGCAGGTCTTGCTCACGGCGGCGCTAAGGGCGTTATCATCGCTGACCCTTCTCAGAAGACAGAGGCTATGTTTGAGGCTTTCGCAGAGGCAGTAAACAATCTCGGCGGCGAGTATATCACCGCAGAGGACGTTAACACCACCTGTGATGACGCGCTGGTTATGCTTCGCAAGACTAATCACATCTGCGGACTTCCTCAGAACAGCGGCGACCCCTCTCCCTTTACAGCTCGCGGCGTATGGCAGGGCATCAAGGCAACAGCTAAGGTAGCTCTTGGCGCTGATTCTCTTGACGGTCTTACCGTTGCTGTTCAGGGTCTTGGTAAGGTTGGTTACGATCTTTGCCGTCTCCTTCACGAGAGTGGCGCAAAGCTTATCGTTGCTAACCGCTCCAATAAGGCTATCGCAGACAAGGCTGCTGCAGAGTTCGGCGCAAAGGTAGTCGCTACCGATGACATATACAGCCAGAAGTGCGATATCTTCTCTCCCAACGCTATGGGCGCAATCATCAATCCCAACACTATTCCGCTCCTCAACTGTAAGGCAGTTGCCGGCGGCTCAAACAACCAGATACTTGACGAGGCATCGGGTCTTGCTCTGAAGGCGCGCGGTATCTTCTACGCTCCCGACTTCGTTATCAACGGCGGCGGCGTTATCAACGCGGCAGCAGAGGTTGACGGCCCCTACAACAAGGAGGCAGTTCTCAAGAAGGTTGATAACATCTACAACTCTATCGAGCACATCCTCACCGAGTCCAAGGCGACCGGCGAGCCCGAGGGCGTTATCGCGACCAAGTACGCAGAGTCTATCATCTACCGCTGATAGAAAACCGCAACAGAATATTATCAGTCAACAGTAATAAAAATCCCCTCGGAAAAGGCAGGTTCTCATAAGAATATTAAATTGAATTCAAGAGAAAATGCCGATTTGGAGTGGCTAAATAAGAAAATGCAACATGGATGATAGGTCTGTGTTGCATTTTTCGTTATGTGTCCGCACCTCAAAATTTGCGCCGCAATAAACAAAGAATAAACCTACTAAAGTTAGTTTTTTTGATAAACATTCCCTTGAAATGACTATTATTCCATTAATTTCGGAATAATATCAAGGGAATATGCCCTTAAATGATTGACAAATCCATCATAATATGATATTATTTAAGGGAACAAAAGTGAGGTTAAGGTTATGAGAAAATTTGACTACTCAAAAATAAACGAACAAAAATGGGATTCGGAGCTTCTTGGCTTAATAGCGGCTATATACAAAGAGGCCGGAAAGCAAGAGATGTATCTGAAGCAACGCCCGAATGAGCTTGAAAAGCTCGTCGAGATTGCAAAAGTGCAAAGCACGGAAAGCTCCAATGCGATAGAAGGTATCGTTACAACTAACACGAGAGTCAGGCAGATAGTAAAGGATAAAACCACGCCTAAAAATAGAGATGAGCAAGAAATAGCAGGCTACCGTGACGTGTTAAATATCATCCACGATAGCTTTGATGCCATTCCTATTACGCCAAACTACATTTTGCAGCTCCATAAAATTCTGTATAGCCATATGAACAATCCTGCGGCAGGCAGAACAAAGACAGTGCAGAATTATATCAGCGCAACATATCCCGACGGTAGTGCTAGAACGCTGTTCACTCCCCTCGATCCGTTTGAAACTCCGATCGCGCTTGAAAGCATCTGCAACGAGCTTAACCGAGTGATCGGTAATAACGAGCTGGAACCGCTCATAGCCATTCCGATATTCATTCACGACTTTCTCTGCATCCATCCGTTCAACGACGGAAATGGAAGAATGAGCCGTCTGCTCACTACTCTGCTCCTCTACAGAAGTGGCTTCTATGTTGGTAAATATATCTCCCTTGAATCGAAGATTGCCAAGAATAAGGATTTGTATTACGATGCGCTTTATGAATCGCAGAAGGGTTGGCACGAAGGAAATGCAGATGCAGTTCCGTTCATCAAATATCTGCTTGGTACGATACTTGCAGCTTATAAGGATTTCGAAGATAGATTCGCACTCGTGGAAACAAAGCTATCGGCGCTTGAAACCGTGCGCCGCGCAACGATGAATAAGATAGGTAGATTTTCAAAACAGGATATCAGAGAGCTTTGTCCTTCGCTGAGTATAAGCTCTATCGAGGGTGCGCTTCGAAAGTTAGTTGCCGAGGGGGAAATCAAGCGCGAAGGTAAAGGAAAAAATATTCGTTACTTTAGACTTAAGTAAAAAACAAGGCTTTTGAGATCAAATGAGAAGTAGCTTTCTTTACAAGTCACGTGCAGATATATAAAGAAAATACGAAATACACGTGTCGACATAGAGCCTTGATTTGCTGATAAATCGGTGATATAATAGGATAAAAGCAACGTGAGAAAAGCAACGTGAGAAATGCAACGCGAGAAATGCAACGTGAGAAATGCGGAGGAGTGAAAATATGCTTAAGAGGCTGTATGATAAAAGCAGGATATGGTTTGCGGTTCTGTGGATCGCGGCTTACTGCGTTTTGATGTCTGTTGGTGACGAGCTGTCACGGCTTGTCGGGGTAGAGAAGTGCTTTACCCTTGGAGTAGGGCTTACGCTGTCCGTTTGCTTGCTTATGTTTTTGAAAAAATACGGACTGCTGAAAAATTACGGCTTAAGCTTGCCGAAGGCTCGGGGAAGCGAGATGCTGTATTACGCACCTCTCGTGCTTATGATGGGGGTGAATCTTATTTTTGGAATCAGCATAAGCCGCAGGGCTCCGGACGCTGTGTTTTACGTGCTTTCTATGCTGTGCGTAGGATTCCTTGAGGAGCTCATTTTCCGCGGACTTCTGTTTGAGGCTATGCGTAAGGACAGCTACAAGGCGGCGGTCATTGTATCAAGCCTTACCTTTGGCTTTGGGCATATAATAAACCTTTTGAACGGCTCGGGGGCGGACCTCGGCTCTAACTTTTTACAGGTGCTTTATGCTACCGTGGCGGGCTTTATGTTCGTGCTCGTTTATTTGAGGTCACAAAGCCTTTTGCCTTGCATACTTGCCCACGGTGTGTTTAACACGCTGTCTGTTTTCACACCGGAGCGTCAGTCTCTTATGGGCAGCATTATTTCTTCTGTCTTGCTAGTTATAATAACGGGTTTATACGCTCTATATTTAGCGTTAATGAATAAAAGAACAGTAACCAAAAAATGACGAAAAAGCAAACTATACATTACATATCATTAAAATTTTAACGCGTTTAAGCAGATAAACCGTGTGAAAACACCTCGTATTTTTTCGTGTTCTCCTCAACCGAGAACACGCGGGTGAATTGCAAGCTTGCGGCTACGTGAATTGGAAGCTGTGCTTTCGCGAATTGCCTGCGGCATGAATTGTGCCTTACGGCACACCCGTTGCAATTCAATTCATAGAGTAGGCGGCACGCCGACCGAAAAACACATCAAAGCCAATTTATGATGCGTCAGTATCAATTCTTTTATAAAACAAAAATAGCAAGAATAGAAGGATTTGTTTCCTTTTATTCTTGCTCTTTCTGTCGTTATAAGGGCTTGGGATCAGTTCACTCCGTAGGTACTAGTCAGCGGATCCTTGAATAGATTTATCCTTGGGCTTACAAAAGTGAATATTACGAACAGCAGACCTATCAGAATGAGAGCTGTTATTGCGGTTTTGGGAGAGGAGCATTTAATCCTCTCGCGCTTAAACTCTCTGTATTCGTACGCGTAGGCTATAGCCGCAGAGATGAAGAAAATGCCAATATTCAGCCAATCCGGCGATTTACCGATAATACCGTTATAGCCGTAGAATAGGGCGGGGATCAGCGTCAGACCAAGCGCCGTTCCGCGCAGCTTAACGCACCAGAAATCGTCTCTGTCACGGAAAAAGAAGCTCTGTCCAATGGCGAAAATTAGCATAGGCCAGAATAAAAGCTTCATATGCTCCCAGGTCGATTCATTCACACCGGAGAATGAAGCGACCCATAAAGACCCGTCAAGCCAATCGTATAAAAAGTGAAGCACCGTACCGAGAAGAGACGCCACTCCAAAGCCGAAAAACTGCCATAGCCGTATATCCCTTTTCATTTCTAACCTCCGAATAATTTATCTGACACCGTGAGCCGTTCGCCACCTAGCGTCACCACATTTCTATGATAAGATTATTCCTGAAGGCTGCGGTTTATTCCTCTGACCAATACAGGCTGAAAAGCAAAAAAACTCCGAGGGGAATAATACTCGGAGGAAAGCAAGCATATCTGTGATAGGAAAATCCTTTCATAAGTTATGTATTTTCCTCTACTTGCTTTATTCAGCTTTAAATTATAAGAAAGTCCTCTATAACGTCATTTAAATGCAGGGTTGACAGTCCCAGCCGATTACACCTCTCCACAAGCTCATCCAGCCGCTCCTTGTCGGAGGTTACGTCACGGGCAGATGCAACTATGGTTTTGCTTCCGTCTTGCTCGGCATCTGAATATGCTACTATTCCGTATGAGCACCGCGTTTCAGTGCCAAGAGTATATTTTTCCTCTGTTATGGCATAAGTGATATTTCTCATACTGCTACCGTCTACCCCTCGTACCATTTATGAAATCTTTCATCAATAATACTTAAGAACGTTGACGGATCGTCCTGTAAATTAAGGAGCAGCACGGCGGTAAGCGCGCCCGGCTTGGTTACTCCTCTCTCGATATCCGAGTATGAGCTGTCACTCATCTGAAGCTTGTCGCTCATCTCCCTCTGAGTGAGCCTTAGCCGTTCTCTTGTTTTGATGGCGAGAGATCTGAACTCCTCGCCTAAAATCGTCTCTAAATCATCTCTGATCATAATGATAATATTTCCTACCACAGACGGAAGAAAATTTTATCAACAAGCGCCCCGGTTTAGAATCGGGCGTGCCTGGTTTTTTGACAAAATGCAAGAAAAAATGCCAAAATAATGGCAAAAAAAAGCAAGTTTTAAGGTTAAAAAGAGGAATTTAATTTAGTAAGGCGACCGTATTACGTGTTATAATACGGTCACCTTGGGGTCTTTTTGCGGTTATTCCGCAGCTTGATGCGTTAAAGTGTCCGAAAGCATTAATAGCTGTCTTCTATAACGTGTGGAATGGTATCTACCGTGCCGTCATTACCCGTAACGGTGAGCGTAAAGGATGCTCTGTAGGTACCACTGCCGTCCAATGCTAAGCAGTTAACAAACTGACCGTTTTCCTCGGTAGAGGACGCGCTCCAGGTGTTCACCTCATTCCACCAGAAGAAGAGAAACCTTTTCTCTATCTTTACCGTCAGATCGGCGCGCACGAAGCTGTCGTACGTGTAGTAAGTAACGTCAATGTAGCCGCCATCTGCTGTCGCTGCGAAAGAGAACGCTCCAGAGTCTGTATGAGATAATCTGGGATCCGGTCCCTCGCTTGCCAGGGCGGTGACGCTTGTCATACACGTGATTGCCGCTAAGAATAATGCAACCAGCGCCTTTGTAATTTTCCTCATAATAATCTCCTTTTATGTAATTTTTTTGAGCTACGAATAATAAACTCGCATATATTACTATTTTAAACGACAAAATTCTTCATAAACATCAAATATTTTAAATCTTTTAAAAAAAATAAGTGCATCTTGAAACAAGATGCACTTTGTGTTATTTTGTTGTTAGTCCTTCAATTATAAGAATAATTTCAGAGTCAGGCAGCTCGATAGTCGATTGAATAAACAGCGAGTATTCGCCGTCGTTCCATACGTATACGTGTTTTTCATTATAGTATCTGTAGAAAATTTCATAGCTTTGTATTGTATCAATTTTTACGTATCCCTTTTCATTGTCAACGTAAAAATTGGTTCCATCTATTGTTCTTTGCTCAAACCAAATGTAATCATCTTTGTTATTCTTGAAGGTATACCGTGTGCTTAATGGATTAATTATCTCTTTCTCCAGCTGATACCCCTCCGGAACATATCCCAACTCATACACTTCATCTATAGTTGCGGCTTCATCACCGTCAAAAGAAAGCATAATGAAGAATTCATTAATCATCTCCCTTATCTCATTGCGGAAGATAATACCGCAGCTGGTGAGCAGAAGCGCGGCTGCTATAAGTATTGCTATGATCCGTCTGGTCCTTGGTGACCAGGGGCGCTTTGTCTCTGCCTTGCCGTAAACAATAGTACGCATAGCCAGCGTATGCTTATCCGAGCAGACTATCTCCTCGGTGTATTCGGCAGCCATTCTGTCAAACCTTCTGCTGACTCCCTCGCTTATTGCTTCCTTGAGCAGCTCTAAATTGCTTTTATCCATCAATATTCGCTCCCTTCAGCAGATCTTGCAAAATCCGCCTTCCTCTCGTAAGCCTGGTATAGACTGTTTTAACGCTTATCCCCATCAGCTTGGCGATCTCGTCAGACGTCATTTCCTTACAAAGATGGAGAAACAGGGTGGTGCTGTATCTTTCGTCCATATTATCTATTATATCTACGATCTCGTTATACTGCTCCCGCGACTCCATCATCTCTGAGAAGCTGTTGTCATCATCGAAGTCTAATTCCTCATCCACCTCGTAGTCCTCTTTGTTATAGCTTAATACGTTGCAGATCTCATTTGTCAAAATAGCTAAGCAATAGTTCTTTACGTCCTTCTCACCGCGCGAAAAATCAATTTTTGATATATGCTTAGTTATCTTCATAAACGTATTTTGCACCGCGTCCTCAGCATCGTAGAGATAGTTCGTTCTACCCATATTTCTAAGCTTTGCCGCAGCGCATTTTATCATATATTCGTGATACGTGTTATAGATATGCTCAATTTTACCGCGTTCAGACTCATCTACTAATGTCAATAGAAATTGTAACATAATTACCTCTTGTGCCGTTTTTGTTGATTATACCACAGTTTTGTTTTTAAATCAATAATCTACCGACAAAATTTGGTAAAAAACGCAAAAGGTGAGAGTGAAAATAGGCTTTGACGCTGTGAAACGAAGGTTTGCTCTGGTATACAAGAATCAAAAAAGTAAGAGACGTACCCCGAAAACCGCACAGAAGCACATACGGTAAGTCCACCCAAACAGCCCCTCCGAAGCACATATGGGAAGTCAGCCAAAATAGCTATATATTATAATAAAGGAAGAAAAAAGCTCATTCCATCACCAAAGGACTGGAAAGATATCATTTAAGTAAAAAAGAGCATTTGATTATCTCTAAAGCTATTTTACTTAAGCACGGGATCGCAAGTGAAAGAGCAATGATAGATCTATGTTGTTAAAAAAAGCCATAATCTATTGACAATAATCGAAATAACCGTTATACTATCGTTAGTGATCGAAAAAGACTGTTTGATATTGTCGGATACCCGTGAAGCTAGTCTGCGGTCTGCCGACGTGATACAGGACAAAGCGTTTCCTACGTATCTGCGGATTTGATAAGCGCAACGCGTTTTTTGGTATTTTTATCCCATATCAAACGAAAGAACAAGGAGAATTATATGAGCAATTTGATGAAACGCGCGATAGCGATGCTTTTAGTGCTCGCCTCGTGCATATGCTTCATTCCCGCGGTCAGCGTTAGCGCCTCTGCTGCGGATGTCTCATACGTATACGACGGTGAAACCGTATACAACTGGGGCACGCGAGGTGAGGTGGCTAACTTCTTATCTCCGAATGCGGAGAAATTCTACGACAGTAACCTTTCATACGACGAGCTTTCCGCGTATTCCGGCGGCACGGGCAAATCTGACGCGCCCAACAGCGCGATGTACAGGGCTCTGAAGGACGTGATGGTGGGCGCGCACTCATACGTTACGAGCTATAACGCCACCAGGAGCCTCTTCCAATATACCGACTGCGAGGACAGCGGAGGGAAGATATCTTCCTTCTATTCCGGCAAGAAGATAGGTCCCGGCTGGGATGGCGGATCATCCTGGAACCGTGAGCATACCTGGCCAAACAGCAAGGGACTTGGCGGCAGCGATGAAGACGATATTATGATGCTCAGACCCACCTCCACCAGCGAGAACTCGTCCAGAGGCAATACCGCATACGGAGAGAGCACCGGCTACTATCATCCGAACAGCGAGTCGGGTGGAAATTACGATCTGCGCGGTGACGTTGCCCGAATTTTCCTCTACGTTTACGTTCGTTGGGGCAACGTAGGAAGCACTGCGTGGGGCTCCGGCGGTGTAATGGAGAGTGTTGACGTTCTGCTTGAATGGATCGAGGAAGACCCGGTCGATACCTGGGAGCTTGGCAGAAACGATTCTGTTGAGTCTATTACGGGAACCCGTAACGTTTTCGTTGATTATCCCGAGCTTGCGTTCCTTCTCTTCGGTGAGAAGATTCCCGACGATATGACGACCCCCTCGGGTTATGGAAACGGTGACTGCGGACACGGAAATTTTGACACGGGTACCGTCTTTTTGGCTACCTGCACCGAAAAAGGCTATACTCTTTACACCTGTCAGACACAGGGCTGCGGCTATAGCTACAAGGGCAATATAGAGGACGCGAATGGGCATAAGTACTCCTCCGGCTTCTGCACGGTATGCGGCGAGGCAGAGCCTAGCGAGCCCGAAAAGCCTACCTACGCTACCGAGATCGTAACGGGCAAAGCGTACAAGCTGGGATTATACTCCTCCTCTAAGAAAACGGAATATTACTTTAACGGCGCAATGTCCGGCTACTACGGCGCGACGGATACAAACTACCAAAACGCCGTTGACGTTTACGCTGAGAGCGTATCGGGCGGCTATCACCTGTATTTCAATGATCAGAGCGGTAAAAAGCAATATATAAATCTCGTTAAAAACGACACGCACTTCAACTTCACCTATGACGCAAGCGCTGTCTCGGTATTTGCCTGGGACACGGCAAAGTACACATTTTCAACCACCGTTTCGGGCGAGAAGTGCTATATAGGAACCTATGGAGAATACGTAACGGTGGGCGTGCTTCGCTCGTCGCAATATAAGGACACCGATTACGTAGCGCGTATGTATGAGTTCGGTGGTGGCGAGGATCTGCCGGATGAGGACGTCTGCGAGCATAGCTACGTCGCGGTGGTTACTGCTCCGGGTTGCCTGGTTGGAGGCTTTACTACCTACACCTGCTCTCTTTGCGCGGACAGCTACGTTAGTGACAGAGTAGAGCCGTCGGGACATAGCTTTGTGGGTGAGAAATGCTCTGTGTGCGGAGCGGAAAAGGTTGCCGACACCAAGGCGAGCATCAGCTTCGCCGGTACGTCTAACCGCACGCAGTTTACAAGCTCCCTGCAGATTTGGACTCAGAACGGCATCACGGTAACGAATGAAAAGGCAAGCTCACAGAGCGATGTTGCTGACTACAGCAATCCCGCGCGCTTCTACAAGGGCTCAAGCGTAACTATCGAATATCCCGGAATAACGAGGATAGAGATAAACTGCAAGGGACTCGCGGATAAGTACGTGAGCGGCTGGCTCAATGCTCCAAGCGGCTCCACGGCTACGAATAACGGCGGCGTTATTACCGTTACCTTTGCATCCGCTGTTGATTCAGTAACGTATACGAGCCTTTCCGCTCAGTGCAGAGCGTACGATATAACCGTATACGGTACGGGAGCAGAAACCGCGGAGTGCCCTCACGCTAACGTGACGGTACAGGGAGCTCTCGCTCCTACCTGCGCCAAGGAGGGACACACGGGAAAGACGGTTTGCCTTGATTGCGACGAGACACTCAGCGAAGGGCAGGTCATATCTGTAAAAGCTCACAGCTTCAGAGATGCGGACTGCGATACACCGAAGACCTGCGCTGACTGCGGCGCAACCGAGGGAACAGCGCTCGGACATAGCTGGATCGCAGCAACTACCGAATCCCCTAAGAGATGCGATCGCTGCGGAATAACCGAGGGTGACAAGCTTCCGGAGGACGAAGCTCCGGGCGGTGAACAGAACCCCGGCGCATCCGGAGATAATCAGAACCCCGGCGAAAATCCGGACGGCGATACACCGGGCGGCAGCGCACAGCCGGATAAGGACCACACAAAGTGCGAGGGAAGCTTCTTTGAGGAGCTTTGGAACGCGATCTGCAACTTCTTCATTATGCTCTTCGGCGGCAAGGAAAAATGTATCTGCGGAGAGTATCTTGATTAGATCGCAGATTAAAAAAACAGCCCTCAGTAGATCTCTCTGATACAACAAACACCTGCACTCTCGGTGCATTTCGGGTGTGCGTAGCGGAGGATGCTGAGGGCTGAATTTATAATCGCGCGGATAAATCGGTGCGACGGACGTACTATAGAATATGATATAATGCGGAAAGGAGTAAAGAGATGTCATCATACAGCGAGCTTATAAAAAACTTTGAAAAGATTCGCGCCTATATGCGTGAGTTCTATGTTTACGGCATAAAGAGCCAAGAAGATTATAAGAGTAAGAGCACCAGGACTTATGATGACGAGCGTCGCCGTATGGAAAGCTGGCTAGGTGATCATATGAGCTTCGTGCGTACTCCTGAAGGAAAATCTTTCATAGGATGTCTTCTTGAATAACTTTTTTACATCATAACACAAATTTTAATATAAGTAAACGTTTTAAATTTTAATATAAGTAAACGTTTTATTAGAGAAAAAGTGTCGTCATTTACAAAACTTTTTTCGCGGTAAGGTATTTACTTTTTTCGACCGTAAATGTAAAATGGAAGAAAAAAAGGATGTGGAAAAATGAAGCTAAAAACACTTTGCGCTATGATAGATTGCTCAAGAAATGCGGTAATGACCGTTACCGCGCTAAAGAAATTTTTACCCATCCTAAAGGATATGGGCTACAATGCGGTGATGTTATACACCGAGGATACATACGAGATAAAGGAATATCCTTATATGGGTTATTTGCGCGGTAGGTATTCCTCTGACGAGCTTCGGGAGATAGATATGTTTTGTGAGTCCATCGGCATGGAGCTTATTCCCTGTATTCAAACACTCGGACATTTGGAGATGGCGCTGAAATGGGACTTTCTGCCTACGGAATCGAGAGATATAATTTTGCCGGGTGACGAGCGAACTTATGAGTTTATTGACCGCGCTTTTTCTTCTCTTTCGGAATGCATAAAGTCAAGGCGTATCCATATAGGTATGGACGAGGCATTCGGTCTCGGTACAGGAGAGCTTTTGAAGCAGAACGGTTATAAATACGAGTCCGCAGTGTCCATTATTAAAAAGCATCTTAAAAGGGTGTGTGATATATCCGAAAAGTACGGGTACACCATTCTGTGTTGGTCGGATATGTTCTTTACCGAGTGGAACGGCGGAAAATACTGGATAGAGAAGACCGAGGTACCGAATGAAGTGGCTGAGTCCGTGCCAAAAAGTGTTGTGCCTGTATATTGGGATTATTATTCTATGGATTATAACCGCTACGATGCTATGCTCTCAAACCATAAGCAAATAACGGAAGAAGGATGGTTTGCGGGCGGAATATGGGGATGGCGCGGTATGATACCTTATAACACCTATACCGTAAATACGATGACTCCTGCTCTTGATGCCTGTGAGAAAAACGGCACGGAGAATATTATAATGTGCCTTTGGGGCGACGACGGCAACGAGTGCTCTCGCTACTTTGAGCTTCCTGCGCTGTGGTTTGTAGCAAAGTATGCAAGCGGCGTTCGGGATATGGATGAAATAAAGCGCGGATTCGAAGAGCGCTTCGGCATACCGTATGACACATTTAATATGATAGAAGAGCTTAACCGTCCCGACAATCCAAGCTTCGGAAAGCGTGACTATAATCCCTCGCGTTTTATGTTCTACTCCGACCTGTTTATGGGATTTAAGGATTGCTTTGTTACAGAAGAGGGAGAGAGAGAATTCGAGGTTATTGCGGATAAGCTTTCGCTTTCGGCGGAGAAATATCCACAGTGGAGAGATCAGCTTTTGCTTGCGGAAAGCTTTGCAAAAGTGCTTATGAAAAAATACGCCCTTGGACTTAAAACAAGACGGGCATATAAAGAAAACGATTTAAGAGAGCTTCAACGCCTTGTAGACGAGTTCTATACTCCGCTTCTGGAGCTTATTCCCGAATATCTTGAAGCCTTTCGCGTAAGCTGGGATAAGGAAAACAAGCCCTTCGGCTTCGACCTTCAGGACATTCGCATAGGCGGAGTGATTCAGCGCGTAAAATCCTGCAGAGCAAGGCTTATCGACTATATCGAGGGACGAATATCAGAAATCCCCGAGCTTTCCGAGGAGATTCTGCCTCCCGAGGGGATAAACATCGGTTATGGCAAATGGAGATCGGGAGCGTATATGATCACTCATAACGTTTTTCAAGGAATTTAAGAAAGGTAGGGCGTTTTGTGTCAGGGAATAATATACCCCTAATTACGGCGAAGGATTTTTTCAAGGGTAATCCGCATTTTTTCATACATCTTTCCACCGATTGCTTAGAATACGGCGATAAGCTTCACATGCACGAGTTCGTCGAGGTGTCATACATCATTTCGGGAGAGGCGGAGCACGAGGTTGGCGATGTACGCTATTCGGTTTGCCGTGGAGACGTTATCGTTATCGGTCGATTCGCTCCCCACACCTTCCGCCCGAAAAATCAAGCAGAGCCATTCGTTGCTTACGATATGATGTTCACTGAGAGCTTTTTTGAAAGCGGATTTTGCCTTAGTGATGCTTTTAGCGAGATGTGCGCAACTCTTTTCTGTAAAACCGAGAACGCAATTTCAGATATCCACCTTAATGGTGCTGTCGGTATCGGTGAACTGTTTCATAAGGTCTATACCGAGTTTTACGGTAAGAGAAGCGGCTATCTTGACCTTGTGCGCGCCTATACCGCCGAGATGATAATAAATGTTTTCAGAAGGCTTGAGAGTGAAGACAGCTCCAGACTTTCCGAGAGATTGCGTCTTGCCGTTCACAGTACGGTCAGCTATCTTGACGCGAATTTTCGCCGTCACGTCACACTTGAGGAGCTTGCTTCGAGAATATTCTTCAGCAAGGATTACTTAAACCGCATTTTCCGCGAGCTTATGGGTATGCCGATCGGATCATATCTTACAAAGCTTCGGCTTGACGAAGCGAAAAGGCTTCTTCGCGATACCGAGCTAACAGTGTCCGAGATCGCCTCGGAATCGGGGTTTGGCGATGTTAAAGCTTTATATACCGTATTCAAGCGCGAGTTGAAGATGACTCCGGGAGAATATAGGGGCGAATAAAAAAACGCAATTTGCGATAAAAGCACTTTGATAAAACGTGCTCGCAAATTACGTTTTCTGTTTTTAAGTAAGCTTTCGTGCCCACTTGACTTTTGCAATAAGTATGATGCCGAGTATGCATTTCGCACTTTCTATAAAGATTACACCGGCAAATAGTAAATGGATTCCGGCATCCGTCAGATATGAAAGGATAACTGCGACGGGTACCGTGATCACCCAAGCATAGACGCAGTCGAAGAGCATCGTAAGAAGGGTCAGCCCTCCCGAGCGCAGAGTGTAGTAGGATGACACTGCTAAAGCATTTGCGGGAAGGGAAATGCCGGATATAATAAGCATATAGGTTGCAAGTTCTCGCGTGACCGAGGAAACATTATAGAGAAGTGGGAAGATTTCAGAGAGGGAGATCTGCAACAGTCCCATTCCGAGGCCCACGAGCGCTGAGAAAGTAAGGAGCTTTTTATTCTCATTCTTCGCACGATCAAGCTCTCCTGCGCCAAGGGCATTTCCGACGATTATCGCTATAGAGCTGCCGAGCGCGATATAGGTTATGTTCAAAACGTTTGTCACTGTGGTTTGAATGTTAAATGCCGCCACGGCATCAAGCCCCGCAGTAGATATGCATTGGTTTCTCACTGTTATAGCGAGAGACCATAGCAGCTCGTTGAATAAAAGTGGGAATCCTTTTTTTAGGATATCGAGAAGCAGCGATCGAGGAATTTTGAAGGATGAGTATGCTCCGAGGATGAACTCGTAGAGACGGCGGCGCTTATGCACGAAATACGCGACGATAAACAACTCCGCAAAGCGTGAAACCACGGTTGCGATCGCCGCTCCCACCACACCAAGAGCGGGAAAACCGAAAAGACCGAATATCAGTAAGAAATTCAGCATAACGTTACAGATAATAGCGAAAATTCCGGAGTATAAGGGAATTTTTACCTCGGCAGACTCGCGGAGCGTGGATGCATATGCCTGAGAAAGTGCGTATGGCAGAAGTCCGACAAGCATGATCTTAAGGTATTGCCTGCCGTAGATGAGCGTTTTTTCTATATCTGCCGTTGAATCTGTTTCGTGGAGAAAGAGTGATATTGCCTCACGGTCAAAGAGCACAAGACAGAGCACGGTTATAATAGTTATAACGAAGCCTGTGCAAATTTTCAATCTGAAGGTGTAGCGAACGCCTTGAACATCTCCTGCACCGTGATATTGAGATGTGAAAATGCCAATAGCTGCCCCTGCGCCGAATATTACCATTGAAAATACAAAGAGAAGCTGATTGACTATAGAAACGCCAGACATCGCCTCCGTTCCGATAGAGCCGACCATCACGTTGTCTAACATACTGACAGCGTTTGTAAATCCGCTTTGTATCATTATCGGCAGGGAAATTTTCAGTACATTCCTATAAAAAATTCTGTCGCCTAAAAACTGCTTTATGTTTATCATTATATTTAAAAATGCATACTATGTAAACAGATGTTTGCAAAATCAGTTGAAAACATCGTTTTTGTGAGCCTGTATCCAGTTTCTCGTCCACTCAACGCTGTCAAGACCAAGATCGCATACGGGGTTGCCGCAGACCATAATTCCATCGAGCCAACCATCTTTCATACTACGAAGATAGAAGTCCGCTTGGAATTCCATATCCGAGACGGTCATGGGGCGTCTTTCGCCGTAGTTCCACATAAACATACCTGCTACGATGCGCTTGTTTGGGGCAATCTCGCGAAGCTGTTTGTAATATTCCTTGATTTTAGGAAGATTTGATGCTCTCCATATCCAAAGGGTAATGACGTCAAATTCGTCAAGCCATTCTTTGACATTGGGAATTTGCTCCAAATTATATTCGTATAGTGTGACCCACATATCGAGCTTTCTGCCCTTTACGCCATCATCACATCTTTTGCGTATTTCGCGGAGCTTTTCCGGTGTATAGTAGGTGCGTCTTTTCTCACCAAAGAAGTCGTCGTAAAATCCGCCCGTAATATTTTCGTACATATTAGCCTGTCGTATAACCTCGTCGGTGTCTGTCCAGCCAAGAGCGGGTTCTCCGCCCGCGCCAAGAAGTGACCAGGTTACCTCACGGCATGGGCGCATAGCCTCGCTGTGCTGATCGTATGGAGGCATTGGGCTCCCTTTTATGCGTACGCGGCACATATTTGGAATATCAAGGTAGTAAAGACCCTCGATTGCCGTCATTCTTGAATGACCGGGAAGATTGTATTGGTTTGGGAGTCCGGTTTCTCCGTCATCGGAATAGTGTCCGTCGGGGTCTTCTCCCATAAGCCATAATTTTTCGTGTAAAGTAGCCATATTATGTCCTTTCAAGCCGTTTTTCTTCATTTTAACATAAAGTCGTCTTTTTTGAAAGTGAAAATCACGATAAGGCTTTTGTAAATGCCGCCGAAAAATCAATTGTTTAATGCGATATAGTCGATCTCTTCAAGCTCTTCTTTTGTGAAGTGTGTATTTTCGGTCATTTTGAGGTTTTCTGTTATCTGCTCGGGCTTTGATGTTCCGATGAGAACACTCGTCACGCCTTCGTGGCTGTAAACCCAGGAAAGAGCCATTTGCGCAAGAGATTGACCGCGGTTTTCTGCAATTTTGTTGAGCTTTCGTATTTTGGCTAAAACCTCATCCGTAATACTGCTCTCCTTCAAGAATCTGCCGTCGGTTTTTACTCGGCTGTCTTTCGAAATTCCGTTAAGATATCTTCCCGTGAGAAGTCCTTGGGCAAGGGGACTGAAAATTATCACGCCTTTCTTCTCGGTTATTGCCGCGGCGAAGATCTCCGAGATCACCGAGGACGATACCGTTCTCATCATTGGCGCAGGCCCCACGGGAATCTGCACGCTCCTTTGCGTGATGCTGAAGAATCCGGGGCGCATCATCATGTGCGAGAAGGACGAGAATCGCATCAAGTTCGTGAATGAGCATTATTCAAACGTGTTGACAATTACACCCGAAGAATGTCTTGATTTTGTTTGTAAGAACAGCGATCACGGCGGTGCGGACGTGGTGCTGGAGGTTGCCGGAGCAGAGAACACCTTTGAGCTTGCATGGCAGTGTGCACGCCCGAATGCGATCGTCACAGTGGTGGCGCTTTACGACAAGGCGCAGACCTTGCCTCTGCCCGATATGTACGGCAAGAATCTGACCTTCAAAACCGGCGGCGTTGACGGTTGCGACTGCGAGGAAACGCTAAAGCTCATTGCCGAGGGCAAGCTCAATACCGAGCCGCTGATTACGCATACCTATCCGCTATCGAAAATCGACGAGGCGTATGAGCTGTTTGAACATAAGCGCGACGGAGTGATTAAGGTCGCGGTGGAGTTTTGATTATAGATTTGACAAATCCTAAGATAGAATTGTCAAGACGTACGAGAATATGTATGCTATAATTGTTACATCACAAAAACAAGAAGGAGCATAGCATGTATATGAAACAAAACAAATTTGACACAGTAATGGATTATATCGATGCAAACATCACTGAAGAAACTGACAATATCAAAAAAGGCATCTATAATGAAATAGGTTATAACAGCAATACGTTCGGTAACTGTTTTTCTATTTTAACGAATAAGACACTATTTCATTACATTAATGAAAGAAGGGCATTTTTGGCAGCTCAGGAATTGATTATAGACAAAGATAAAACCATAGGTGATATTGCGATGGAATTTGGTTATTCGGAACAATCTTCTTTTTCTCGCGATATTAAACGGTACTTTGGATGTACTCCGAAAGATATTCAAAAAGGGAAGAAGACTATTTCCGATAACCGATATAATCTTAGGGACTTGTGCGAAAAAAACAAAGAATCAACGAATACTCGAACACAACGTATCTTGCATGACTTAGAGACTAAGGGAACACTTTCTCCGCAAAATTGGGAACTTTTTGGCTACTTGGAATTCGCATCGGATGAGTTTGGATTTGACATTGATATTTGCTATGAAATAGCAGATTTGGCTGAAAAACTAGAAATCCCACCCGAACGATTGATTAGAGGCTGTTATGAGATGCAACTCGAAGAAGAGTTGCAATCTGATGGGCAGATTTCTCCCAAGGAGAAGGTTTGCATTTATTATGATATAGAGTTTGAAGAACTTGAAGATGTTTGTCGGTATTTTAATTGTAAATATTACGATATTGATTATGGTATGGTCGAAATATATAAGAATCAGCAGTAATTGAGAATAAAAGGAGTGATAGGGTGCTTTTTGCTTACGATTATAATGACAATCGAGTACATATTGACGAAACACATAGCAATCAAGAATATTATTGCCCCTATTGTGGCGCACCTCTGACTACCAAAAAGGGAGAAATTCGACAGCATCATTTTGCTCATAAGCAAAACCACCTGTGTTCTGATACTTGGGAGCGTAGCCATAGCTACGATATATCTCCTTGGCACAATGACTGGCAATCACTTTTCCCAAAAGAAAATCAAGAGGTAAAACTGTCGCTGGGAGATACTAAGCATCGTGCTGATGTTATGATTGACCGTACGGTTATTGAATTTCAGCACAGCATTATGCCCGTGAAGGCTTTTGATGATCGAAACAATTTCTATTTCAATTTAGGAAACAAAGTTATATGGCTGTTTGATTTATCAGATCTATTAGAAGATCAACTGTTTTACAAAGAAACAGGCGATTGTTTAGAGTTCCATTGGCGCAATCCTAAAAAGGCTTTCAATAATTACGATATCCAAAGTGGTTGTATAGATTTATTCTTTCAGTTAAAAGCAGAACCCAATGTAGGTATTGTGAGAGTTACCGATGTGTCTGCAAATGGTTTTGAATGTTTTTACACATCTAAGTTCATTGACAAAGACGATTTTCTGACCTATGTTGGCTTAAAAGACGGACATTGCTTACTTCCGTGCAGGGAAGACATCGAGAATAACGAGCAGTATTGTGCATTTAAGGAGAAGTATAATATCTGTCTAAATAAGCAACAGGAGCGTGCGTTGCTTGCGGTTGAAGGTTCGAATTTGTTGTTAGCGGTTCCCGGTTCAGGAAAAACCACGGTGTTAGTAGAACGATTGGGGCATATGGTAATTAACAAAAATATTCCACCGCAAAGCATTCTCGCTATTACATATAATACTGCCGCTACAGAGGAAATGGAGAGCAGATTTTCAGCTCAATTCGGAGAGCGATATGGAAAGCAAATTGATTTTCGCACCATAAATAGTTTGGCTCTTAAGGTATATTCGGATTATTGCCGTAAAACCAATAGACCGCAAAGGAAATTGATTCAAGATGACGAAAGACGCCGTTTGCTTGGAGAGGTGTTCAAGCAGCATAATGATGAGTATGCGGCGGAAAATGATATTCTTGAACTTTCTTCTGCTATCACATACATCAAAAACATGATGCTCACGGATGAGCAAATACGCGAGATCGAGTCTGAATATCCGCATTTAAATGAAATGTATGAATCTTATCAGAAGGCACTGAAGGATAACTACCAGATGGATTTTGACGACCAAATGGTATTTGCTCTTCGGATATTGCAAAATGATGATGAAATCATCTCTGCACTAAGAGCGCGGTATAAGTACATTTGCGTAGATGAAGCTCAGGACACATCAAAGATTCAGCATGAAATTATTAAGCTTCTCGCCCAGGGCAACAATCTTTTTATGGTGGGGGACGAAGACCAAAGCATTTACGGTTTCAGGGCGGCTTATCCTAAAGCCTTATTGAATTTTAGATATGATTATCTGAATCCATACATCTTGCGCATGGAACGCAATTACAGGTCTACAGCGCAAATCGTTGATAAGGCGCAATCCTTTATTTCTCAAAATAAAGGACGATATGAGAAGAATATGACCGCTGAGCGCGGCGATGGCGAAGCAGTTATGTTTGAGCAAGTAGATTCCAGAAAAATGCAATATATGCGTCTGCTTGAAATAGCAAAGACTGCGGACAGAGAAACGGCATTCTTGTATCGTGACAATGAAAGCTCAGTTATTCTTATTGACCTATTCTTGAGGAATGGTGTTCCTTTCAGATTGAGAAAGCCCGAAATGAACTTTTTCGGTAATCGTGTAGTAAAAGATATTGTAGCATATCTTTCTCTTGCATTGAATGAGAACGACACAAATTCATTTTCTCAAATATGTAATAAGGGCATCATATATTTGAAGAACCAACAGAAGGATTATGCTATTAAAAATTGCAAATATAAACGCATATCTGTTTACGATGCTGTTGAAGGGCAGATGCAATATCTCAAGGAAAGACAAAGAGATAGAGCTGACGATTTCAGAAGTGTAATGAGCAGAGTTGGAAAGTCCAAAACATATGATGCAATATCTATTTTGATGAATAATGGCTATGAGGATTATTTAAGGAAGAATCATCTTGATAGCGGAAAGGTGGAAATTCTGTCGATCCTTGCCAAGCAAGAACCGGACATTCAAAAATTCTTAGATAGATTAATAGAATTGGAAAGTCTAATTCAAAAAGGTTTTTACTCTAAAGCAAACAATGCCGTAATTCTTTCTACCATACATTCGAGTAAAGGCTTGGAATATGACTGCGTATATATGGTCGATGTGTACGACGGACGTTTTCCGTCATCTAGACCTAATATCTTTAGTCGCTCCAAGGATAACGCGGATGGTGAACAAGAAGAACGTCGATTGTTCTATGTTGGCATCACGAGAGCAAAAAACAGATTGAGTCTATTTGCCATAAAAGGCAGAGAAAGTACCTTTATAGACCAAATTTTCCCCGAGTATAAATTGCTCAGAGGAAAAGAGAAAGAAGATAAACGTAGACGAGCTTATGAAGCGCAGGAACAAATACGCATCGAGAATATGCGTAAACGCGCGGAGCAAGAACGCATACTTCGGGAACAAATTAGGCAAGAAGAATTGAGAAAAGAGCGTGAGAAAGCTCTTGAATTAAAGCGGGAGCGTCAAAAACAAATTGCTGAAATGCATTATGCTAATAGTTACAACGAGGTTATGGATAAGTTTACTCAGCAAGAATTTCAGATTCGTGATTCCTCAGGTAGAAGATGGATTCAGTGTGAGCTGTGTAGTGAAATAAAACCAGAGTCAGAGTTTGGCTCATACGGTGGTACAAACCACGTAAATCTTGGAGTTTGCTATAAATGCTCTCGTCGTGACAGAAAATAATATTTACACAACATTGGTACGAAACCAAAAGCGACAATCGCAACTCGCAATAACCGCCTAAAAACAATCAAAAATCAAGCTAAAATGAGCCAAAAATCTCCGCAAGTGGTCAAACATGTGGTCAAGTGCGAAAAATGGGCTAGTTCAACCCTTAAAGCAGGGAAGAATAAGCCCATTTTTTGTATTGCAAAAACGCGAGATTTCAAGAGATTATGTGAGAAAATAAAAGAAAAACGAGGGTTCGTTATGAACCCTCGTTTTGGTCTGAGTGACAAGACTTGAACCTGCACGAATAGACACAAGATCCTAAATCTTGCGCGTTTGCCAATTCCGCCACACCCGCATGCTACGGTCTATTTTATCACAGATCCGTTGCCTTATCAAGCGTTTTTGCGGCAGGCTCGTCTCTTTTTTCGTCTTTCTTTTTTCCGAATTTGATCTGGATCAGGATCCCCAGCATGATCACCGCAAGTCCGATGAGAGAAAATACACTGATTTGTTCCTTCAGGATCAGCCACGTCCAGATCAGGGACAGGAAGGGGGTGATGTAGGCGAGATTAGAGATCTTGGCGGTATCCTTCGACTCCAGCGCAAGCTGCCAGGAGGTGTTGGCGATACCGATGGTCACGATGCCGTTCCAGGCGATGCCCAGAACCTGAACACCCGACAGAGAGGGCATATTGCCCGATGCTAAGTTGATGGCGGTCGTCAGGACAAAGGTGCTGAAAAATGCGATCATCAGAGAATTTCGCTTGTCATAGCTGCTCTTCTGGTTGAGGGCGGTAAAGATACCGTAGGAGACGGCACCCAGAGCGCAAAAGCCCGCGCCGATGAGGGTTTGCCATTCAAAGCCAAAGAGGTCCTTGCCCACCACGATGATCACACCCGCGAAGGAGCAGAGAAGGGCAATGATCTTGACGGCGGTCATCTTTTCCTTCAGAATGATGCAGGCAAAGAGTACGCTCATAATGGGCCAGAGGTAATTGACGATAAACGCCTGAGAGGCGGGCATAAAGGACGTGCCCGTGTAATAGAACACGTAGTAAAGAAACGCGCCGGGCAGGCCGATCAGAACCGAGGTCAGATAATCCTTGGCGGTATAGCTTTTGAGCTTTTTAATGTTCCCCGTGGCAATATTCACCACCAGAAGAAAGGTGGCGGCGAAGAGCGAGCTGATCGAGAGAACCTGAAAGCTGTTGAGCGATCCGAGAAGGAGCTTCACGACGGTTGCTACCGTTGACCAGCCGAGGATCGAGACCGCGGCGTAGACGTAATATTTTTTCATAAGTAGAACTCCTGATTTTTTGTTCGACTTATTATAGCACTTGCCGTCAGAAAAGTAAAGAGACACCTCTACGAAAAGTTTTCGTAGAGAGAAAAAGAAAAAGGACGCCCGAAGGGGCGCCTTCCATAAAGCAGGTTTTACCTACCAAAAAGCAAAAGGAGTACGAGCGATTTTGTTCGTACTCCTTTTTCACACGTCTTGCTTGCAAGGTACAAATCTTGTTTTGATAGTATTTATACACATTCGTATGCATGGATTAGCCTTTTACTTATCAAATCGCTTTTCTAAGATTACCTTTCCGTCAAAGGTTTTTATTCTAAAACATCTGTCTTCGTAAGCCATATAGGTTCTCGGATTGCCTTCCTTTGGGAGCGCCACCGAGCCCGGGTTGAGGTATGTGTTTTTGTTCCCGAATTCTTCGCATGTGAGTACATGTGTGTGTCCGTGAAGGAGAATGTCGCCGAATGACAGAGGCGGCGGTGTTTGAGTGTTGTGATGATGACCATGAGTCGCAAATATCGTGAGCCCGTCTAAGGACAGTAGAGCATAGTCTGCGAGTATGGGAAACTCCAAGACCATCTGGTCAACTTCGGTATCGCAATTGCCTCTTACCGCGAGGATCTTATCTTTATGTTCGTTGAGAAGTGCGATCACCTTTTTTGGGGCGTAGGTAGAGGGGAGATCGTTTCTCGGACCGTGATAGAGAATATCTCCGAGAAAAAGAATCCTGTCAAAGTCTTCTTCTTTAAATTTGTTGATAACCATCTCGGCACTTTCAAAATCTCCGTGAACATCTGACGCAATTAGCAGTTTCATAATAACAACTTTCTTTTTATTGATTTTTGTCTGTTCGTTCTTTAAAATTAAAAGGAATTTGCTTTACGACTTGAAAAAAATCTCCGGTCGTGATATAATTTATTCAACCGTTTTTAAGTATATCATAATTCCTTCAAAAAGTAAATATGTAAAACAGTATTTTAAGAAAACATCTTGGAGTGAAAGCTATACAACAGCCGTTTTATGCTCGCGGTCATCACGACTGAAAACTTTCTGATTGTGGTTTTATATCGAAACGCCGCACATGGCGCGATATCGAAATGTTTGATTTGCTCTTATGAATGATTGGAGATTAATATGAGAATCTGCTCGAGAATAAACCTTGATTATAACGAAAATAAAACGTTGGATGAAAAAATAAGAAGCGGACTTTCTTATCTGAAAAGCAAGGGCTTTGACGCTGCCGATTTTACCATGAAGCTCATTGAGCCGCTTGGAGACAGCTGGCGGGAATGCATTGAAAAGGCTGTTTTGGAAACCGAAAAGCTCGGTATCCGTTTTGAAATAAGTCACCTACCATTCAATATGAAGACTGCAACCGATCCCTCGTTTCTACCTAAGTTTGAAAAGGATGTTTTTAATGCTATAGATGCATCAAGGATGTTGGGAGTCGATTTTGCCGTAATTCATCCGAATACAATAACGGTTCCTCTTGAAACTTTTGACAGAAAAAAGAGCTACGATTCGGTAATGAACCATCTTTCCCCTTTCATCGAATATGGCGATAGGGTTGGAGTTAAAATTGCCGTTGAAAATATGAGGGTGGTACATAAGAGCTATCCAACGCACAGATACTGTCAGGATCCGGACGAGCTCTGCGAGATTGCCGATGCGTTGGGCGCCGCCGTATGTTGGGATTTCGGACATGCGAATATAGGCGGACTCTGTCAGTCGGAGGCAATTGGATATCTCGGCAAGAGATTGAAGGTTCTGCATGTCAACGATAATACGAGAGCGGATGATGATCATCTTCCCCCTTTTATCGGAAACATTGATTGGAGAGATGCAATGAAGGGGCTTTCTGAAATTGGTTTTACAGGTCTTTTCAATTACGAGATAGAAACGAAAAGAATTCCTAAAGATCTTCGTGATCCCTTCGCTGATTATCTTATCGGTGCTGCAAGGGAAATTATTTCTTACAGAGAAAGGTAATAAGGTAATAGAGGTATGGATGTCAAAATACTTCAACTTGTTGAAGGTGCGAAACAAGCTCGGGGAACCACTGTGGTAATTGATGTTTTCAGAGCCTTTTCGCTCGAGGCGTATCTGTTTTCTATGGGGGTTGAGAAAATTATTCCGATAGGCTCGGTTGATGATGCATATATGATGAAGAGGGAAAACCCGCAGTATATTCTTGCAGGTGAAAGACACGGTAAGATACTTGAAGGATTCGATACGGGAAACGCTCCCTCGCTTCTTCATCTTCTTGATCTCGGCGGCAAGACCGTAGTTCATACCACAAGTGCCGGAACCCAAGGAATAGCTAATGCCAAGAATGCTGATGAAATACTCGGATGTAGCCTTGTAAATGCTCGAGCAACTGCGGAATATCTTAGAAAAAGTGGGGCGGAAACCATTTCGCTTGTTTGTATGGGACTTGAGGCACTTGCTCCGACGGAGGAAGATACTCTTTGTGCCGAATATATAAAGGCAATTCTTGAGAACACCGATATAGATATGAAATCGGGTATTGATTTGCTTCGCTATACGTCGGGGGCTAAGTTCTTCGATAAAACTCAAAGCGATGTTTTTCCCGAAGAGGATTTTTATATGTGTACCGATCTCGATAGGTTTAATTTTGTAATGAAACTTGAGACTTCTGTCGATGGAATAGGATATATGAGAAAGGTTGATATGTAATTTTTTATGAACAGCGATTATCTTTCAATATGCTCTGACTTATCGGATTTAGGACTGAAAAAAGGTGATAGTGTCCTAATTCATTCTTCTTTTAAATCTCTCGGGTATGTTCACGGAGGTATTGAATCTCTTATTGATGCTATACTGGCGGTGATAGGCGACAGCGGTACACTTATCGCTCCGACTTTAACGTACAGAGATGTTTCGGTTGATCATCCGGTGTTCGACTATATAAATACGCCTTCCTGCGTAGGGGCGGTCAGTGAATACGTTAGACTTCATCCCGACTCAAAGAGGAGCATACATCCTACTCATTCATGCTCCGTTATAGGTGCGAAAAGGGATTATTTCGCGGCTGGCCACGAGATAGACCGAACTCCAATAGGACAAAATTCGCCTTTCTTTAAGTTGAAGGAGCATGGGGGAAAGATACTTATGCTCGGCTGCGGGCTCGGACCGAATACCTCTTGTCACGGAATCGAGGAGGCGGCGGGTGCTTCTTACCTTTTGCCAAAGACCCCTTCGGCATACACTATTATTCTTCCGGACAGAACCTATACAATAGACTTTTACCGTCATCATATTACCCAAAACGGATTTAGTCAGCATTATGAAAGAGCAGAGTCCTTTTTTGATGATAGTTTTGTTTCCGTAGGGGCTGTTCACGGAGCAAAGAGCTTTCTTATAGGTGCATCAGAACTGTGGAAAAGAGGCATTGAAAAGCTCAAAGAAGATGAGTGCTTTTTCGTTGAAAAAGTAAAACAGTAATTGATAGGAGAGCGTTATGTTCAGAATAGGTGTAATTGGGTACGGAAGTAGATTGAATAGCTTTATCAGCACCGTAGATATGGTCGGTGGTGCAGAGCTTGTAGCTGTAACCGACATTGTGGATAAAAAAGAGTATCTTGAGGAAAACGGACATTTTGGTGTTAAGCAATACACAGATGCTGAAGAGATGATAAATAATGAACGGCTTGATGGAATCTGCATAGGCACTCGTTGCTCGCTTCATGCTGCTTATATGTCTAAAATCGCAAAATATGGTATTCCGATATTTCTTGAAAAACCTGTTGCAATAAATGATAGGGACTTGGATCTTCTTCGTGAACTTAAGGAAATTAACGACAAAGTGGTTGTGTCATTTCCTCTCAGAGTCAGCAAAATAACCGATTACGTGAAGAGAATACTTGACAGTGGAGAACTTGGAGAAATATGTCAAGTTCAAGCTTTCAACAACGTGCCGTATGCTCGCGGATATTATCATAAATGGTATAGGGATGACAGTATAACCGGAGACTTGTTCTTGCAGAAGGCGACTCATGATATTGATTACATCAGCTATTTGATAGGAGAGAAAAAACCTGTAAATATTTGTGCTATGTCATCAAAGATGTACTATAAGGGCGATAATCCCGAAAATAAAAAGTGCAAGGATTGCGACAAACGCTTTACATGCGAGGAGAGCATTGAAAATCTTAAAAAGCTTGACTCCGCTTACGGCGATAATTACAAAGGCGATCTTATGTGTTGCTTTGCTACCGATACGGGAAATCAGGATAGCGGAAGTTTTATCGTGAAATACGATGGCGGAATGCATGTAAATTACACACAAGATTTTGTCGCTAAATACGGAGCGGGCAGAAGAGGCGCACGCATCATTTGTGCTTTTGGAACAGTAGAATTTGACTTCTATACAAACGTGGTTAAGGTATATAAGCATCTTGAAAACGTTACTGCGGAACACAAATTGACTATCGGAGGTGATCACTTTGGCGGTGACGAGATGCTAGCAAGAAACTTTATTGGTGTAATGGCAGGTACCGAAAAGTCAAATACACCTCTCAGTGCAGGAATACTTAGCGCACAAATATGCCTATTGGCAGAAAAATCTGCAATCAATAATAAATTCTACGACATACCTTGCGTTTAATTAAAAGGTTATTGAAATATAGCAACAAAATGCACCAATGGTAGAATAGATGTATAAACAATAAAAAACGATTGTTCGTCAGGAGTAGCTCGTTGTCATTTTTCTTTTCGGGGCGCGGGTTGCTCTGTTAAGAAAGCTAGAGTCAAGACAACCCAAAAGGTGAAAAAGCTATGTACAACTTTTCAATGATGCCGCTTAATGTTGCTCATTTTGACGAGATATGTGCCGACATTAAGGACCAGTATAATAGAGGAATTACAACCTGCCCACTTTTTATTATGACTCTTGTTCCGGAGGGTGAGCCTGTTTGGGATAAGGTCGGGGATAAGTGCAAAAGTTACGCAAGATTCCGTGACGAGCTTGCTAGCGATGGTGTGCCGTCGGGTGTGCTTATCCAGGCATCTCTCGGTCACGGCTATGACATAAATCTTGCTCCATTTACGCGTTTTTTCGGTGTGAAAGATGGGGTGGAGCGAAACGTTTACTGTCCTTATGACAAGGAGTTTCTTTCTCACTTCAAGGGGGTTATGAAGAGGATTGCAGGCGAGCATCCTAAAGTCATAATGCTTGACGACGATTTCAGAATAATGATGCGTCCCGGAAATGGCTGTGCCTGCAAGCTCCATATGGCAGAGTTTGAGCGAAGAACCGGCAAAAAGTGGAACCGAGACCAAATGTGGGCTCATATTGAGAGCCACCCCGCAAACGATCCGCTGACCGTGGAATTTATAAAAATGCAGACCGACTCCCTTGTGGAGGCGATAAAGGTATTCAGAGAGGGAATAGACGAGGTTGATCCCGCAATTCAGGGAGTAAACTGCACCTCCGGAGACATCTGCGACTCGGTTGTGTACACAGCTCCTCACTTTGCGGGCAAGGGCAACCCCACAATGGTAAGAGTTCCATGCGGAACCTATGCTCCTATATCGGTGAGGGAGTTTAGTGACATAATGCGCAGAGCTGCAGTATGTACCGCAAAGCTCAAAAAAGGCGGAATAGAGGTTATTCTAGGTGAGACCGATACCATTCCCTTTAACCGCTACGGAAAGAACGCAAGATATCTTCACAGCCACTATACTGCGGCAATCCTTGAAGGTGTTAGAGGCGCAAAGCACTGGATAACCCGTATCTCCGCTTGGGAGCCAAAGTCGGGTAAGGCGTTCAGAGATATTCTCGCGGAGCATAAGGACTTTTACGAGGCTCTTGCGGATTATGTCGACGGAATTAAATGGGTTGGCGCAAATTCAGCATTTCTTATCCAGGAGCTGCACGACTATACCCTTGAAAATATGTGGAAGTATCACGAAAACTTTTGGGGCTCAAAGTGCTTTGAGCGCTTGGGACTTCCGTTTTACTTCGCTGAGGTTGCCTCGGGAGCTAAGGCTACATTCCTCGAGGACTGCATTGTAACTCATATGACCGATGAGGAAATAAAGGCGGCATTCCGGGGCAGTGTGTTTGTGACAGGACAGGTTGCGTCAGATCTTATAGACCGTGGATTTGGCGAGCTTATTGGTGTTTCCGTAAAGGATTGGGAAGGTATACCTGCCAAGGGTGAATTCTTTGAGTTTGATCCATCGGCTACCTGCACAGCGCAAAAGAATCGTAAAATGATAGAGGTTAAGGACAGTCGGGTCGAGGTGCTTTCCTGGTCATATAGACTAATAGACGGCGAAAAGAAAAAGCTCTCTCCCGCCGTGACTCTTCTCGATAGAGGGGAGGGGGGAATTACGGTAGTCTATGCCGGGACACCCAATGCTGAGCATAACTATATGGAGGGCTTCTCTTTCCTTAACGAGTCACGCAAGCGCCAGTTTGTAGATGTTCTCTCACGTGCCGGGGCATTGCCTATTTATTACGAAGGTGACGAGGAGGTGCTTGTACGCACAGGAAGAATTAAGGACGGCAGACTCCTTGCGGCATTTATAAATCTTGGATACGACCCGCTTGAGGAGCTTGACATTGTAACAGACTTTGCTCCCACAGAGATTTCATACCTTGATCCCGATGGCAGAGAAATAAAGCTCGTTTTTGTCCTTGATGAAGGCGGCAAAGTAAAGGTTAAAACCGAGCTTATGCCAATGTACCCACTGGTTTTGATTCTTTCATGAAAGAATTTTATGTTAGTATTTTGTGTTGAAAAACAACAAAAGAAAAACAGACCTTTTAAAAAAAGGTCTGTTTTTCTTGCAAAATGACAATATTAATTTACTTTTTCTTGAATTCTGCAAGGAGACCGAGGGCGCCGTCAATAACGAGAAGCGCGCCTGCGATGATGATAAGAACATCGACGGTCTCTCCGAGAGCAATCAAAACACCAAGCGCAATAGTAAGCGCAGGATAAACTATGTCAAGTGCGTTGGGCTTGCCCTTAAGAGCATCGAGAAGCGCAACAATTCCCTTGAGTGCGATCATAACGCCGAGAACAGCAAGAACAATTATAGGAAGAACCCAACCGAGTACAAGTATCGCAATACCTATAATAAGGCTGACAGCACCGCCGTGATAATGCTTCTTAACAAGCTCGAGAGCTCCGGAAACAACAAAGATTATGCCTGCAATAGTCATAGCCCGGTTGAGTGTTTCGCCCTTAAAAAGTATAAGTACAAGACCGATGATGATGTAAAAAAATAAGGGAAAATTGACGGTCAAAAGGTAGCGGTTAGGGTCAGAGTTTGCCGGTCAAAATTGAGGTTTGTTTGCAAAACTCAAAATTAGTTCATATTCGGGGCGATAATGCCGCAAAAGCATGGCGAAATGCACAAAAACAAAGAAAAATCCGTCAAAATCTATTGATATTGACGGATTTTTGAATATTGTTTATAATTTGGATACGACAGTCAAGACGGTGCTATACATCGTTATCTACAAACAAAATGCGATTACTTTTTCTCGCCGCGTAGCCGTCGTGTATGCTTTTATTCCTTTGGACTAAAAAAGTGTTTTTCAAGCTCAGCACAAATATAGTGATATATCGGCAAGGTAAGCTCTTGAACAAGATATGTTTCTTTTTCCGGAAGCTTGATAGAAATATCCGAAAGCGCTGCGATCTTACCGCCTTCAGAGCCTGTTATAGAAACCATACGTATGCCCATAGCTTTAGCCAGTGTAGCCGCATATACACAATTTTTTGAATTTCCGGACGTGGTTAGAGCTAAAAGCACATCACCCTCGTTGCCGTAACCGAGAAGCTGCTGAGCAAAAACCGCATCAGAACAACGGTCGTTTCCGTATGCGGTGGAAAGACTGTTATGCTCACAGAGCGAAATAGCCGTCATAGGTCGTTCGAGAAGCGGAGCGATAAACTGACCGTCTTCTCCCATACTGTTAAGGGCAGAGTAGAGCTCGTTGGATATAGGGCGTTTCATCTTGAATGATTTCATCAGCTCGCCTACAATGTGGTCACAGTCGGCGGCACTGCCTCCGTTTCCGCAAAGCAGAAGCTTTCCGCCACACTCATACGTGGCGCATAACAGATCGACCGTTGCGATGATTTCCTTTTTTACCTCATTAAGCGCAGGATAACGCGCGATCAGCTTTTCCATAAGATCATTCCTTTCCTGTTTTCTGAATGCGCTGTTTGACACTTAAGAAACGGATGCTTCAATTTAATAGTTGTCTTCTGCTATTGACAGTGCGGCATAGTCGCCCACATTTTCACCAAGCCCCGCCTTTAAAACAGGGCACGGTATAAGCGCCTCTTCTCTCATTACCTTCGCAATGCCGTCTATAAGCAGATCGTCACTGCGCATAAAAATTCCACCAATAATGATAGCATCAGGGTCAAGCACATCACACAATATGGATAACGTCATACCCAATTTTTTAGCACAGGTACGATAAATTTCACGGCACATTTCATCGCCTTGGTGAGCAAGATCGGCTATGAGCTTTGCGGTTATTTTGTTCGGCTCTCCTGCACAGGCTTCATAAAGTCTTGATGAGGGGGTGCATTTCGATAGTGCGGATACACCCATCTGCGATATACCGCCACCGGAGCAAAATCCCTCACATGAGCCGGGCTTTCCGTATCCGATAGGACCGTTTTGCTCCAGGCGTACATGACCTATTTCGCCTGCGTTGTCGTTTTTTCCTCTGTACAGTCTGCCGTCAAGAATAAGTCCTGCGCCAAGCCCTGTACCAAATGTAAGAAAAACGATACTGTTAAGGCCTTTTCCCGCACCGTATTTCCATTCGGCAACAGCACAGGCATTGGCATCGTTTTGTAGATGACAATCGATACCTGTACGCTCATAAAAATATTTGCATATTTCAATATTATCCCACCTTGGCAGGTTGGGCGGGGACATAATTATTCCTTTTTCTGAGTTTAAGGGGCCTCCACAGCTGATGCCTATTCCCGGTATTTTGGAGTAGCTAAGCGAAAATTCGGATAACACAGTGTCAAGCTCGGTCATAAATCGAGCAAGCACATCGTATGGCTTGTCAGCCTCGGTATCGAATTTTTTCTTGCAGAGTATTTTTGGTGTACCTTCTGTAACTGTTTCTGCGAGTGTTACCGCACATTTTGTGCCACCGACATCAAATCCAACGATATAGCTCATTTATCAAATCCTTCAAAATCATCGTATGCCACTACCATTAAGCACGGAGTTTTTTACATATATTAATTTCCAATCGTTTCCGTTTAAAGAAATTTCTTTTATTCTCGGCGCTCCTTACATCACTTTAATTCTTAAAAAACCAAGTTATAGATTTCCGATCTCTGACTTGTGACTCAATTATATCACACAAATCAGCTAATTTCAACATCTATGCAGCGAAAAATCTAAACAATTATTCTGTATGATAGAACAATTGTTTTTTGTTAAATAGATCAATATGATAGTAGTTTTTGTAGCCAAACGCTACTCCAAACAAATGCAGCATAAAAATATCGAGTGTCCATAACTGAAATCTGTTATGAACACTCGATATGGTCTAAGGCACACAACCCCGTTTGAACGCCTCGTGATTTGAGTGTTTTCCTATTACTATGTAATAGGAACTTTTCTTTTTTAGGGGCGTTTTTGGGTGTGAATTTTGTGTTTTTAGGGGGCGAAATGCCTCTTTTTTGATGTCTGCGGAAGAGCCAAAAAGGGGCGAAAATGCCCCTTTTTTAGCATACTTATTAAATGCCTTGTGGTATTTTGAGATAAACTTGCATTTTGGCGCTTTCGTGTTCAGATGAAAAGCGACACTTCAATTTCGAATTCGCCGCCACCTTTTACGTGAAACCACCAAGCCAGATTTTCGTAACGGAAATTTTCTGAATAAAAGCAAAAGGCCTGATGAGCATCTTCCTCATCAGGTCTTCTTCTTTCTGTTGTGTTGTAGTAGATTTCGATTTTATCATCAAACAGGACGATTCGCTTTATGAGCAGTCGAAGCATTTGTGCCGGCTCTTC
>JAFTSU010000004.1 GCA_017467105.1 Clostridia bacterium | reverse complement strand
TTCGTTATCGCCGGAACCACCTTCGTTATCGCCGGAGTCGCCTTCGTTTTCGCCCGAGCCGCCTTCGTTGTCGCCGGAACCGCCTTCATTGTCACCGGAACCACCTTCGTTTTCGCCGGAACCGCCTTCATTGTCACCGGAGCCGCCTTCGTTATCGCCGGAGCCACCTTCATTGTCACCGGAGCCACCTTCATTGTCACCGGAGCCGCCCGGAACACCTATAACACAAGAAGTGACCGTGAATATAAGAAGACAAAACAGCGCAGTCATAATTATTATTTTTTTCATAGCTTCATCTCGCTTCCATAATATTTGTGCGCGATTAATTTTAAAGAAAATCGTTAATTCATTATAGCATCAGCATATTTTTCCGTCAATTGTCTTTTTTACCAAAAAAATTATATTTTTTTGTGCATTTTGCTTTTAATTTTTGATCGGAGTGGAATATCAAAAACCACACATTGTAATTTAACGCGGAAATATGAGTTTTCCTCTCAACGAAAAAAAGATATTCCATCTTAACGCTATTAGTCGGGACCGGAGCAGCAAATCAATAAATTGAATTGTCAATTTGCTTTTTGTACGATCCTTTATTTTTACTTAAATTCAGACAATAACAGCACTATTGACTACTATAGTTGTCATCTTTGTTAATTTTGCTCTTTTTATGTTTAGTCTTTATTTAACAAACGGGCTTGAAATTTACATCGCAAGCCCGTTTGTTCATCTATTCCGCAGATATAGTATTCTCCCTAGATCCGCCTTTGTGTTTTCCTTAGTCTACTGCTTCAGCTGACTGATATACAGATTATCAAAATAGAAGTCTCCCGCATTACCGTTGTTCATCGCGACCATAACTCCGTTCAGCTCCTCCGCAGTAGGATACGAGTCGACCTTTCTGAGATAATTACCGCTCATTACATAGGAGCCGTTAACGTAAAAATCGTACTTTTGCTCCCGCTCGTAGTACCTGATCTGCAGGCTCGCCCATTCACCGACCTTAATACCCGACGCTATATCTTTAGCTCCGGAGCTGTGATCGTGAACCGTAAGCGAGGAGCCATTCGACGTACCCGTAATAGCAAGATACGGTAAGAATACGCTGACTCCGTCGCACTGAGGATATATTTCTATACCGCTGACCTCCGTCAGATTTTCAATAAGAAGATCAAGACCGATGACCGTAACCGTCGGGGTCTCTTCTTTTATTCCGATGCCCGTGTAGGTGAAGCTTGTAAAACCGATTTTCTTCTTTACGTAAAGCGCCTGATCTCCATCCTTTTCCTTTAACTCGTAGGTAGAGCCGCCACCCATTCCGAAAACGAACCAATCAGACAGCGCATCAAAGCTCTCCGTCTTGGGTGCGGGGTCAGTAGGCTTAGGCTTTACGGGCGGCGTCTTGGTAACGTAGGGCTGCGCATTCATCACGTCAAGCAGCGCTGTAAGATCACCCTGCATAAATAACGGCACGTTGCTCATGCTTATACCCAGAGCGGAGCAAATAGAGGATCCCAGCCCGTTGGTTGTACAGCTGATGGCGTCCATATCGCTGAGATTATCCGATGGTATGGCAACCTTTAGACCTCCCTGCCAGCTTGCCGTTCCCGCGCTGATGCTATGGCCGAAGCCACCGTCCACCTTCTTGAACGCCATAAGCTTGGCAAGGCACTTATCTATTGCAAGAGCCGCATACGTACGGGTCTCACCTGTGCGTCTGTCCGTGACCTTGCCCCACAGAGTATCCTCTATCATATCTAGGATCTCCTGCTTATCCTCGCCCTTGTATAAGCTCTTGATATTCGACCTCAGACTTCCAAGCGATGACCACACGTTGTAGATAACAAGGATATTACCGCCGATAGTCTCGTCGCTCGCGATACCCTTCAACAGACTCTCAGCCGCCTCCCTTGGCTTAGGATACGCGAGACCCATGCTTCCGTATCTGCCTATAGCCTTAAGAAAGCCGTTGGAATTCTGATATCCCCAGCCGCCAAAGAAGCCATCGTACTTCGGGCTGTAATCTCCGTCTCCGTCCTCGGCAAGAACGTACTTGCCGTCAACCAGATCGTACTCTCCGTCAGCATCCTTAACGTAGCTGTTCGTAACCTTACCGAAAAGGCCCGCCTCGTTTATGTAGCTGTTCATCCAATTGATCAGAATATTATTGAGAGTTTCACCGGTCTTCAGCTCATAGCTTCTGCCGCCGTAGGTGACCGTCTTGTTCGCTCCCTTATATCCTCCAAGCCTTGTCGACCAGGTGGAAATAATGCCAGCGGCAGATGAGGTATTACTCATTGCGGTGTAGGGGTTGTTATAACCGTCCTTGGCAAGAAGCCATTTAACGAACGCCTCGTGGCTCTGGAACTGCGACGTGCTTGCCGCCGCTACAACGTCCGACGCGCCCACAGCTCTTGATACAGCCACCACCATAGATTCCGACAGGCTGCTCACTCTGATAGAGGGGTCAGAATCGCCCCAGTAGATTATCGGCTTATCCTCCTCGGTAACGAGTCCCTCGTCCACGAGTCCCTGCCAATACTGCTCCGCGGTGATGCCGTCTCCTCGAGACGAGCCTACGGTATAGGTGGGTTGAGCGCCGAATCTTGACAACAGAGTGATACACGCCGATCTGTCTCTGCCAAGCCTGTTTGAGTCAATAGATGATTTCTTCATCTGTGAGACGTAAAATTCTCCGTCAGATGCCTGAATACTCTTTACGTAGTATACTATCTTATATCCGACGATATCAGGAAAATAAGAATAAAGGGACTGAGGAATATCCAAAACTGACGTGAGGAAGGTCAACGCCTGATTCGTAGCCTCGGGTATCGGATATATACCCTCCGCTCTCTTGCCCGAGGTGGATGCGTAGAACAGTCCCGTTGCCGGGTCGTACCAAGAGCCTATCAGAGTCACTAGCCTCTTGTCATACATATTCTCGAAGAAGTCGCGAAGAGAAGCTGTCACCTCGTCGTTATTGATCAGCGACGCTATATGCGCCCACTTTTCATTGGTGTATTTCAAATCCGCCTCAGCCTGAAGAACGTCTACGTCGTATGCTCCGGACTTGACCACTCCTTGCTCCAAGAGTAGCTGATCACGTCCCGCAATATACTCCTCGATAAATTCGGACACCAGCTTCTCAATAGGCTGAAAGCTGGATCTTACGTTTTCCTCATATGCTATACAGATTTTTCCGCTGTCCGCGTATATAACGTATCTTGACTCATTTTTATCGGGATCAGTCGCTATTTCATCAAGAAGCTCATACGCCTTGACGGATATCTCCCTCTCGGGCACGTAACCGACGACCACCTCCTTGGAAAAGTCAACATCCAAGTAGATATTTCCAAGAAACGCCCGACCCGTGTCGAGAATACTCTCCTTCAGAGCGGTGATAATATTCTCCGCGGCAAGTCTGCTGCTGTAGTCTCCGGAGGTAATAAACATAATCTCCGAGCCGCCGTAGTAAAAGGTCTCGCCGTTTTGCGACTCGTCCTCACGCTCATCCTCGGAGTCGGACGAGCCACCGCTGCCGCCGCCCGTTTCATCGCCGGAGACGCCCGTCTCACCGGAATCCCCTCCGGATGTCTGACCGCCGGGAATAACTATCTTGCACCCGGCAAGGAGCGCTGTGGCGATGCATAAAAGCATAGTTAACAGTATAATTTTCTTCATTTTCAATCCTCTTTATATGAGCTTGTGGGAAGGGTGTGCCGCCCTCGCATCTTGCTTAATCACCTATCAAACGAGTGTTATCGTCTCACTCTGTAATCAAGGTCAATCCTTTCCTTCATTTATCTGCCAAACGTACACGTCGTCAAAGTAAAAATCACCGACGTTCTTATTATTTATTCCTACCAGAACTCCGTCTATCTCAGAGGCGGACGGATATTCCGTTCCGTATCTTAAATACGATCCGCTCATAACGTATTCCTCATTTACGTAGAGATCGTACTTTTTCTGCTCAGGATAGTATCTTATCTCCAGAGCTGCCCATTCACCGACTCGGATGCCGGAATCAACGGCGGGCTCGCCTGAGCTGTGATCGTATACCGTTACCGCCGATCCCGCAACCGCTCCGCTGATAGACAGATAAGGTAAAAATACGTTATTTCCGCTGATACGTGGGTATATCTCTATGCCGCTGTACTCCGTGAGATTATCAATCAGCAATCTCATGCCGATAACCGTTACCGTGGCGTTCTCATCGGCAATTCCCACACCCTCGTATACGAAGTAGGAGGAGCCTATATTTTTGCTGATATGGAGCACGCTCTCACCCGAAAGCTTCGTGAGCTCATACGAAGAGCCGTTTCCCATTCCGTATTTTACCCATCCGCTCTGCGCATCAAAGGTCTCCTTTTCCGCAGGTTTCCCGTCCGGCACCGTGATCGGCAGAGTCTTTACAACGTAGGGCTGAGAGTTGAAGGCGTCTAAAAACAGCTTAAGATCCGCCTCCATATGAAGAGGCACCAGCTTCATATCAAATCCAAGAACCGTGCATATCCTTTTGCCAAGCTCGCTTGCGGTACAGGCTATAGCGTTCATATCGCTGAGGTTATCAGACGCTATTCCCACGGGCAGATTTCCCTGCCAGCCGGCAGTTCCCGCTGTTGCGGAGTGACCGAAGCCGCCGTCCGATTTCTTGAACGTCAAAAGCTTTGAGAGGCACTTGTCTATGGCTAACGCTGCGTACGTACGGGTCTCTCCGGTTCTGTCGTCGGTTATCTTGCTCCACAAGGTGTCCTCTATCATATAGAGGATCTCGTATTTATCCTCACCGGTATAATACCTCTCAACGTTTGTCCTGAGTGCGCCGAGAGAGGTCCACACGTTGAGAATGACCAGAATGTTCGAGCCGATCGGCTCGTCTGAGTTTATTCCCTTAAGAAGACTCTCAGCCGCCTCTCTCGGCTTTGGAAACGCCATTCCTATATTGCTGTATCTTGCTATAGCCTTATGGAAGCCGTTGGAGTTCTGATATCCCCAGCCCCCATAGAATCCGTCAAGGACCGGACTGTATTCGCCGTCACCGTCATCCGCGAGCACGTATTTTCCAGCCACGAGATCGTATTTTCCGTTTTCGTCCTTCACGTAATTCTCGGTGATCTTTCCAAAAAGTCCCGCGTCGTTTATGTAACTGTTCGTCCAATTAATCAGTATATCGTACAGGGTCTCGCCCGTCTTTATCTCATAGCTTCTGCCATGAGCGGTCACCGTCTTGTTTTCACCCTCGTAGCCCCCAAGCTTCTTGCTGAAATCGGAGATAAGACTGCCCGAGGACAGAGTATTGCTCATTGCGGTGTAGGGGTCGTTATAGCCGTCTCTTTCGAGAAGCCACACAACGAAGGACTCGTGACTCATAAACGGTGCGGTAGCGGATACAGTCACCGCCTCGGATGCGGATACCGCGCTGGAAACCATAGACTCCTTTGAGGCTGAAAGGCTTGCCGTTCCTGTCCGACGGTCAAGATCCGCCCAATAAATAATCGGCTTCTCCCCATCGGTAACCAGACCCTCTGCCACAAGGGACGCCCAATACTGCTCCGCTGTTATTCCGTCACCCTTGACGCTTCCCACGGAATAGGTGGGAGCGCCGCCAAATCTCGACAAAAGTCCGAGGCACGAGGAGCGGTCTCCGCCAAGTCTGTTCGGCAGTATATCGTTCTTCTTGATCTGTGGAATATAAAAATCTCCGTCCTCATCCTGTATACTCTTCACGTAGTAGATTATCTTATATCCAACGATATCGGGCAGATAATCCTTCAGCTTGCCGGGTATATCCAAAACGCTCTCAAGATACCCAAGCGCCTGATTTGATGCCTCCGGGTTGGGATATATTCCCTCCGCCCTCTTACCCGATGTCGAGGCATAGAACAGACCCGAGGCGGGATCATACAGATTTCCTATAAGGGTCATCACCCTATCGTCGAACATATTTTCAAAGAATGCTCTCAGCGAGCTAACGACGTCCTTATCCTCTATCACTTGACTGAGGACCTCCCACATCTCCTCCGACCTTCTGCGGTCAGCCTCAGCCTGTAAAGCGTTAACGTCGTAGGTGGTGGTCATCACTACACCGTGCTCGAGGCTTATCTGCTCCTTACCCGTAACGTATCCGGAAACGAAGTCCTCAACTATACGCTCAACGGGCTGATAGCTGGAGCTTTCATTGGTGTCATAGGCAAAAGCGACCGTACCGCTATCAGCGTATATAAGACATCTCGCATCGCTCACGCTGTCCGGAGTCGGCATCTCGGAAAGCAGTCTGTACGCCTCCACTGATGCCTCTCTCTCCGGAACGTATCCCATAATTATCTGATACGGATAATTACCGTCTATGTACAAATTGCCGACAAACGCCCGACCCGTGTCAAGAATACCGTCATTCAAAGCCTTGGCAAGACTGTGCGCTGCCGCTCGGCTTCCGGGATCTTGAGAAGGTATGAGCATTATCTCGCAGGACTTGTCATACAGAGTTTCTCTTCCGTTCATTTCTTCTCCTCCGTTTTCATTTCCGTTGTTATCGCCGCTCCCTGCGGAGCAGGACGAAAGTAAGAGCAGTATGAGCAAAAGTGAGAGCAACGCTTTCTTAAATCTGTGTTTTTTGATCATAGTCTCCTCCTTCATTCGTCAATCGCCATTATCGTATCGTTGTTCAATTATAACCTTTAAAAAATCCACAATTCAACCTTATTTTATTATTATTTTGAAAAATTATTTTTTTGGTGTACAAATTGTACAAAAAAACGCTTCTATATTTGACACATAACGCTCCTTTCTTAATGACTTCCGCTGAAAAAATATCCTTTGAGCAAGAAAACACCCGTGTACCGAAGCACACGGGTGTGAAAAATTGATTATTTGCAAGAGGTATCTCCGTTCGGAATCAGTCGGCAGCCTTACAGATCATCTTACATACGATGTTATCGTAGATAGTATCGTGGATCGTAGCGCCCTGAACGCCGAACAGTATTCTGTCGACCTCGCCAAGATTTATAGCGTCGTCCTTTACCATAACGGCGGTTGTATCACCAATCGTAATTGTGGTCTGG
>JAFTSU010000012.1 GCA_017467105.1 Clostridia bacterium | reverse complement strand
CGGACTTAATACCTTCTTTAGAGCTAATTAATCTTAGCTTTATTTACTCGTTCGAGTTTCTCAATGTGTTTCTTTCATTAACGAGATTTGCACAATTTGTGCTTTTATTTCGTGTTGTTCAATTTTCAATGATCAAGTGCCCGCTCGAGATGCGAGCTTATATATTCTAACACAGAGGATTTAAAAAGTCAAGCCTTTTTTTCAAAAATTTTTCTTTTTTTGAATTATTGTGCAAAATTGATAAATAACTAGTAATAAAGGGAGGTATTTATGGTATCTATTCTTATAAGAACCTTAATAATCTATTTTCTGCTTACTTTTACACTGCGTATTATGGGTAAAAGGCAGCTCGGTGAATTGGACGTTGGAGATCTGGTCTCCACCCTTCTTATGTCAGAGCTTGCCGCGATCCCGATCGACGATCCGGACATTCCGCTGTTAAACGCTGTGGTTCCTATACTATTTATATTATCTATCGAGATAATAGCTTCCACCCTGAAAAATAAATCCGAAAAGCTGAAGCACGTGCTTGACGGCGGAAACGTATTTATAATATATAAAGGAAGACTTTCTCAAAAGGCGCTCCGTGACACCAGGATCTCTGTAAACGAGCTGATGGCATCGGCAAGAGCGCAAGGAATCGGAGATCTCTCTGAAATAGAGTACGCGATACTTGAACAAAACGGAGGACTTTCGGTGCTGGAAAAGAACAAAAGCAATATGGCACACGCTGTGGTGATCGACGGGACGGTAATCGAACAGACGGTGAAACGCTTGGGGCTCAACGATAAATGGCTTAATTTCGCCTTGAAGAAGGATGGTAAGCGACTGGAGGACGTATTTCTTATGACTGTAGATGATAGCGGTGAGGTTCGAACGGTAAAAAAGGAACGGGAGGACAAGCTATGAAGTCGAAAATTGCCGCGGTTATCATACTGATCGGACTTCTTGTGGGGGTTATAGCGAACGCGCTCTATCTGGACAAGACGATTTCGAAAATAACCAGCGATGTCGAGAGTTTCGTAATAGGAGAAGACGACGCGGATAATGCCGCAAGAGCCAGGGAAATGTTTGATAATTTCAAGGAAAAGGAGACGTACATCAGCACGACTGTAAACCATAACGATCTGACAGAGATTGAATCGCTGATGAGCGAGCTGGTAGCCTGTCTGTCGGTCGGAATGAGGGATGATGGAAAGGCAATAAAAAGCCGCCTGATAGATGCACTCGGGCACCTCAGACGGCTTTCGGGAGTAAATATAGATTCAATAATATAACTCTCTGCTTATCTGAACTCAGTCATATCTCCGTTGTGAGCGGATATCCTCATAATAGAATAGTATTCCCGAGTAAGATCGGGGTCTGCTAGTATGCCCGCCTTCTCGCGAAGCACCTTAATGATAAGCTCGGGATTAAGAAATGCCGACTGATCCGCCGAAAGAACTGCGCGTAGAGTCATATACTCGCCATCAAAATCAGACGCGACGGACTTGATAAGAGATCTGATGTCAACGCTCTTCTCTCCGCTCTTGGTATTTTTCGTGACCTCGACGCTGTCAGAAAGTAGAATATCTCTGCATTTGTGCGCGTATTCAAGACACGCCCCTGCCGTTTTGATGCTTATAGAGTAGGTCATCCACTTGAGATCTGTAAATTTTGCAGTTGGATAATACGCCTCCGTTATCTGCATCTCACTTGTCATATTGGAGTTGAGTCTCTCCATAACGAGCGTGGGATCTACGTACTCCGAGAGGCGAAGATCCATAAACTCGGCTAAGCTCTCCGTACCAATGGAAAGTGGTGCGGCGAAAACCATCTTGGGCTTTGGATTAAAGCCCTCGGAATAATATAGCGGAAGCTTGGCTCTGATTATGATCTTATGCATAGTACGCACAAGATCCAGATGCGATACGTACTGGAGGCTTCCGGTTTTTCTGAATTTCAGACGGACGGTAAGTCTGTCGCTGTTCACTTGCACCATCTGTTTTTACCTCCCAGCTTATTTGCTCCGCAGCCTGAGCATTTCTCCGCACATGAGGGAGTGGTTTTTCCCTCGTAAGCGCGCTCGCGCTCGCGCAGCAGAAACGCCTTGGTCACACCTATATCAATGATATCCCAGGGCAGAACCTCGTCAAGTCCAAAGCCGCGGGTGGTATAGAAGTCGGGGTCGACTCCGCATCTCTCCATCACGCTGACCCATCTGTCATAATCGAAGAACTCATCCCAGGCGTCGAGCATTGCGCCCTCCTCTACCGCAAGAGCGATAGCGGGGGCAAGACGGCGATCTCCCCTGGCAAGCACTGCCTCTATACGCGATACTCTGGAATCGTGATAGTTATACTTAATACGGCGGTCGGTTATGACCTCCTTCAAATGCTTCTGCTTCTCCTCTAACGACTCAAGGCTATCCTGCTTCTCCCATTGGAAAGGAGTGAAGGGCTTGGGAACAAAGCAGGCAACGCTGATGGTGACACCGATTCCTCTGGGACGCTGAGGCTTAGGAAGCTTAAAGTACTCACTTATCACCTTAGAGGCAAGCTGGGAGATGCCCTCTATATCCTCCATAGTCTCGGTGGGAAGTCCATTCATAAAATACAGCTTTACGTTACTCTTTCCGCCTCTGAACGCGATACCTACCGAGCGCATAAGGTCCTCCTCGGACACGTTCTTGTTGATAACGTCGCGAAGGCGCTGAGTTCCTGCCTCGGGGGCGAAGGTGATTCCACCCGTTCTGACGGATGATACCTTCTGCATCAGCTCCTCGGAGAAGCTGTCGATACGAAGCGACGGCAGCGACAGGCTGACTCTGGCGGGATCTGTCCAGGAAAGCAGATCGTCAGTTAGTCTTGGCAGCTCGGAATAATCGCTGATAGACAGCGAAATAAGGGAAATTTCGTCATAGCCCGAGTTGTCAAAAAGGCACTTAGCCTGCTTACAAAGAGTCTCGGGAGATTTCTCTCTGATAGGTCTGTATACCATTCCTGCCTGGCAAAATCTACAGCCCCTGATACAGCCCCTGTAGACCTCAAGCACTATACGGTCATGGACTGTTTCTATATACGGCATAACAAGCTTTTCGGGATATGGAGCCTTATCTAGATCAGACACTATACGCTTTCTTACCTTCTTTGGCACGTCCTCATAAAGCGGCTTGTACTCACGGATAGTGCCGTCATCATTATAGCTCACCTCGTAGAGCGAGGGAATATACACGCCCTCGATATGAGATGCCTCGCGGAGAAAGGCGGCTCTTTTGTAGGTGCCATTATCCCGCATTTCGTTATAAAGATGGCATATCTCCAGCAGCACCTCCTCGCCCTCACCTACGTTGATAAGATCGAAGAAATCAGCTACCGGCTCGGCGTTGTATACGCAAGGACCTCCGCCTATGACTATAGGGGTATCCTCTGTTCTGTCACGGGAATAGATGGGAATCCCAGCCATCTTAAGCATCGCGAGCGCCGTCGTATAGCAAAGCTCGTACTGTAGAGAAAAGGCTACCATATCGAAGTCGGTAAGCGGATCTCCACTCTCAACGGCAGCAAGAGGAATGTCATACTGCTCCATTTTTTCCTTCATATCCGTCCAAGGAGCATATACTCGCTCGCACCAGACGTCAGGATCGCGGTTAATCACGTCATAAAGTATACGCACACCGAGATTCGACATACCTATCTCGTAGGTATCCGGGAAGCAGAAGGCGAAGCGGCACTTCACTGCCTCCTTGCTTTTTATAACACTGTTATATTCGCCGCCTATGTATCTGCCGGGCTTCTGCACCGACTTAAGCACGGAGGATATATTTTTATTTTGCATTTTCAGTCCTTCCTTATCGGGTGTCTCTTCGACACCTTTAACTGACCGCCGCGAAAGGCGGCGGCATAAATCAATTGCGTGCCCCCACGCAATAAGCCGGGGGCACGTAAGCTTTGTTATTAACCTTTGCCCTGCTTAAAGGAAAGATAGGAGGCTACTCTGAGAGCCACCGACCATCCAAGCTGCCAGACAATACCGGCAAGCGCGGCGAGCGCACCGAGTTTCGCAAGAGAAAGCACCGCTGCAATAGCCACACCGGCTCCCATCGAGTAAAGCTCGATACGGTTGATCTTATCAATAAATTTCCTATACTGCTTGGTGAGAAGAACTACGTCGATAGCGTTAATCTTATCACCGTAGGTAACCACACCGGCGCTCACGTGACTGTAAAGCACATCCTCATCGGTTCCAGGACGAAGGCGCTTCATAACTCTCATACAGTCGCTTCCCGCAGAGAGAGTTCTGAGAAGCTCGTTGGAAACGTTAGGGTCGCGAGTGTAGATGAGGGGCACTACCTTCTGCTCCTTGAGCATAGGAAGCACCATGGTAAACTCCTCCGAGAACGAGTATCTTACGTAGAACTTGGCGTAGACCTCGCCATCCTCGGAGGCGTACATTATCTTGGTAGTATCAATACCGCTCTCGGCGCGTAATGCTCCCTCGGGAATAGCAACGCCGTGGCGACGCATATAGTCCTCCGTTCCGGCGGAGATGCGGACACCCGAGATATTTCCGGAAAGTCCGTCCTCCTCGACGGTAACGTCGGTTGCGGGGCTGTAGCGCACTCTCTTGTCAAGAGAATTGGTAAATATAAAGTGAAGAGGTCCTCCGATAACCGAGAACAGCGAGCACATCTGACGCATCGCGCGCTCCATATTATCTCTGTCACCGTAGAGCATAAATCTCTTGAGGTTTACGTCATCCGGACCAAATATCTCGGTATCCTCAAAGGCTATAACGTCAATGTCGGAGAAATCAAGGTATGACTGCTCACCTATAACCGTTGTATTTTCCCCTTGAGCGCACCTTTGAGCGTCAAAATAGGAAAGCTTGTGAGTAAGAACGGTAAATGCCGGAATACCCAGCAGGAATACAAGAGTGATAGACGATATAGCGGATATCAAGCCGTCAACCAGGAAGAAGGACACACCGCCCACAACTAAAGCGACGCCGAAGCTGACGCCAAGAATGAGCAGCGTATGCTCGCTCTTTTCTGACGTGCGTGACGAGCGCTTGAAGAAATCTGTAATGAAGCCTGCTCTGAAGAGTCTTGCCGTTCTGGATCTGTACTCGTCTACAAGTCCGTCGAGAGCAATATTCTCCTCGGGAAGCATACGCGTCATTTTCTTATCTAATATGCGCTTTTCTTTGTTCTGTGAGATAAGCTTAAACGCGGTAAAATCAGCGTCCGTGCGACAGTAGGACGAAAGGATCGAAAGAACCGCGTGAACGCCGAACAGTCCGCCGAAAAGGGCGTAATCGGTAAATTCACATAATATAACGATCACGGAATACGCCGTAACAACAAGGAGAGACGCGGTAAGCGAAAGATCCGATACGACCTTACCCGAGAAGAGCGATCTGAACGCTCTGACAGTCTCAGGAAGGGCAAACGCAAAAAGACAAACCACGAACAAAAGGTCGTACGTCGCGTAAGCGCCCGCAAACGTGGATGCTATTACGGGAGTGCTTGGCAACGCCGAGAAGGCAACCAACGTCTCGTAGGTAATAAGCACGAGAAGGAAGATTGCCGATGCAACCAGGCGGATCTTCTGTGACATTACAATATCAAGGAATCTGTCCTTGAAGCCATCGCGCTGTATCTGATGAGTAAACTCGCCGGAGAGCTTCTTCGGAACGTCTGACGGGATAGTACCGACGCCCTCAGGAGAAGGTACGGTGTTTTTCTTAACACGGGTGCCTTCATTGTAGTCGACGACAGGCATATCGTCACTGTCCGGATCGGGTATGGTGTAGATTTTAGGCGGCTCGGACTCTACCACCTCCTCATAGGTCTCACTCTCCTCCTCTACGATCTCTGCGGGAGCATTCCTCTCCGGAGGGGAGATAAGATTGTCTATGTCTCTGAGCTCATCCTCTACGGTTCTCTCACGAACAGTCTCGGCTTCTTCTGAATTCTCCTTATCGCTGAACTTGAAGACGCTGAGCTTGCTCGAATCCTCATCCTCGGTGGGACGATACATATTTACCACAACGCCCTCTGCCTGCTCGTCAAGCTCTGCGGTTGGGTCAACGTCAACCGACGTCTCTGTCGGCGCGGAGCTCTCGTCCCTCTCTACAACCTTAACTACGGTCTTTTCATTTTCCGAGGGCTCCTCGGGACGAGGACGGGGATCACCGTTCATACGGTATTTCTCACTCGCCTCTGTAAATCTGGGAACGTAGGTCGTCCAGATACGCGAGGGTGTGTCGGGAGTTGCGGGAGTATCGTATCTCTCATCCACTGAGAAAACGTCGGGAATATGGAACTCGTCCGATGCGGGCTCCTCCCTGCGTCTGACGGGAGGTACTCTCTTAGGCTTTGCCTTCTCCTCTTCCCTATCCGACTTTTTGCTTTGATCGCTCTCAGAGGTAATAACGGCTGAGACAGACTCTTCCGCCTTCTCTGACGCGGCTGAATTATCATCGGTCTCAATAGGAGTGCCATATTCAAATATCAATCCGCCGCCGACATTCTCGTTAATAAATTCATACTCGTGAGAGCTGTCGTTTTTACTGACGAGAGTGGAGTCGGGAATTTGATTCATCGATTCGATGATCTTCTCGATTTTCTTTCCGTTTTCCAAGTTATCAGCCTCCTTTACGAATTTCTCTGTCTGGCCGCCTCGGCAAGAATAACCGACGCCGCGCAGGACACGTTCATAGAATTAACGTTTCCATATAGAGGAATAGAAACGGTGAAGTCACATTTTTCCTTAACAAGACGTGACGCTCCAAAGCCCTCACTGCCAAGGACTATGACCGCAGGTCCTCTCATATCTACTGAAGCATAGCTCTCGCCGCCCATATCGGCAAGGTAGAACCAAAGGCCCCTTTCCTTGAGCTGCTCTATGGTCATAGAAAGGTTCGTTACCTTAGCGACGCGCATATGCTCTATAGCTCCCGCGGACGCCTTGGCCACGGTGGTGGTAAGTCCAACGGCGCGGCGTTTAGGAATAATGACGCCGTGGGCTCCGCAGCACTCGGCAGATCTGATGATCGCGCCAAGGTTATGAGGATCCTCAACACCGTCAAGCATAACTATCAGCGGCTTCTCGCCCTTCTCCTCCGCGTAAGCTAAAATATCGTCCACGGAGTAATAATTACGCTCTGCGGCTATGGCTACTATGCCCTGGTGGCGCGCTCCGCCGGATATGTCGTCAAGTTTTCTGCGGTCTGCCTCCTCGATCCTTATCCTGCGCTCTGTCGCCATACCTATGAGAAGATTGATAGATCCCTCACGGTCACCGGACTGAATGTATATTTTTTCTATATCTCTGCCGCCCGTCAGCAGCTCTCTGACAGCATTTCTGCCGCTGACTACCGTTTCGTCAACCTCTACGGGAGCGGATCTATGCTCGTCCGGCATTCTGCTGCCGCGAGGGGCATGCCTATCCTTTTTTCTGTAGGTCTGATTCATTTCTTGTATTTCCTTCGGTTTTGATTAAAGCGTTAAGCTCGCCTATATGCTTGCGCGGAGACTTAAACAGTCTGACTACAGCGCGCTTAACCACAAAGACGGGAATTAATATTCTGTATTTATAGTAAAACGGGGCGTTGACCTTATACCACTCCATAGGCGGAAAAATTCTGCGAAGAAGGTATCTGATCTTCGGAAATCTACCGCCCTTATCCGACAAGGCGTTAGCCACCTTGTTCTCTATATTACCGTAAAGACCGGAGCCAAAATAGTAAGAGAGCATACTCTCCTCATCCGGTGTCAGCTGAAGCTCACCCGTATAAAAGCTACGCGCCGAGCTCAGAGAAAAGAGCTTTCGTGAGAGCGCGAGAGTGCGCCGGCAAAAATCGGATATCCCAAGCTTTGAAAGCTCCCTCTCTACGTATTCGTTATCAAGGCTGTCGCCAAGCGCCTCCGCGTAAACGTAGGTGTCAAGAAGGGATCTGATACCCGTTCCGCCTAAAGAGTAATGCTTGTACTCGTGCGCTTTTACGTATACATACTGATCCTCGGGGGAAAAGACGCAAAGAGCCGAACCCTCCGTCGCAGCCGCACGGTCAAGCGCACCCTCGAAATAATCGTAGAGGATCTGACTCTCAAGCGGACTGAATAGAGATACGTGCATCTCAAAATTATATACAGGCTCCTTAATATATATGTCGTGACAGCCGGAGCCGTATTCCCCAACCGTATATCCGAGAGATACCATAGCATCTCTGAGGGACGAGCGGAAGGTATGATCGAAAAGAACGTCGCAATCGGTCATCTCGCGAAGTCCGACCGATGGATAAAGATCCTTAAGCACCGTTCCCTTTAAAAAGGCGTGGCGGATTCCCAAAGACGTAAGAACGTCCGAGACCCTCCTTCTCTCGTGATCCATTAAAATAGCGCGCCTTATCGACATATTAAGAGCTGCTCGCATAGAATCGGTAGCAAGACCCACCCTGGAAAGCGAGGCAGCAACCATAGCGCTGACGCCGAACTCTGCGGCGGACTTGAATATCTCCTCCGGTGAGGAGTCGGTCAAAAGCTCGGGAGACGTGTCCGCCAGCTCACAGGCAATGGCGTATATCATCCCACGGCGAGCGTCAGTGAATGCAGAACCTGTGGACATCTGCTGCTTACCTCCGAAAAGTCTTGCCTATCAGGCGAAGGGCGGCTCTGAATTTAAAGCGTAGCCAACGGATAAAGAACAGATCACAAATCCAGAAGCAATAGAGCCTATAGCGAAGAGTGCCGAGAGATATCTCCCTGCCCTCTCTGATAACGCTGTGAAGAACACCTATGATCATACCGTCTGTAACTCCGCGTTCGAGCGAAATACGGTTATCTCCGCAAATGACATAGCCGTCGCTTGTGACTCTGTGTATTCTGTGAAGGACGTACTGACCGCTCTCACGCTTGTATAAAGGGACGTCGTACTTGGAGAGCTTTCCCTCCGGACGACGAATAACCAGCATATCCCTACCCTCTACTATGAAAGGGTTCATACTGTCGCCAACGCTTCTATAGAGTATTTCTCCGTGTATTTCAAGCTGCTCCTCAAAGGTGGAATAATTACTCATCTATCGCACCGATGCCGCGAAGGGCGAGGAGTATCTTATCTACGTCACGCTCTATCATATCACGGGGCGCGTCGTACTTCTCCAGCATAGCTGATATTATACCGTCACGGGTAATATCCCGTGATAGAAGATCAATAATGAACGCGGCAGTCCTGTTGCTGCGGACCATTCCGTTGAAATCACCGTCACCGGAGACCATTATCTGCTCGGAGCCGGTATTGTACTTTATAAAGCTTTCCTTGAGTTTCACGGTGTATCTCCTTTCATTGCCCCGTATGCTACAAGCGCCGCCTCATCCTCCATATTACATCCTAAGCTGTAAAACGGCACGGCACGCGTCAGCTTATCTGCTAAGATGAGAGTGGTCCTGAGCTTCTGCGGCTCTGTGGGTCTGTATATCTGTCCCAAAACAATAGGGAGCGCGTCCTGGGGACTTACGGACTTTATAACGTTTGTCGGCGACCTATGTATCGAGCAGATGGCGGCTATGGGTGCGGATATATTGGAGCCGATGCAGTGCTTTCCGTTCCAAGGCGTACCGTAAGCAATAGCACCGCCGTCTGTGATGCGAATAAGGGGCTTGTCGTCGTTGATCATTGCAACACGGTCCCCAAACACTCTGCGCCAAACGGCAGAATGGGTGGATTTGCCCGTTCCGCTCTTCGCGGTGAAGACGTACGCCCGACCGTCCATCATAAGAGACGAGCCGTGAAACAGCACAACGCCTCGGTCCAGAAGCGCGGATGAGATCTTGCGATAAAGGGCGAGCGTCTCAAGGTAGCCTCTCGAAAAATGAAGCTCGGGAAGGCCCTCGTACTCACGCTCACGGTCCGAGCGGGCGCTCTCAGAGGATATATCGTCCTCGTCAAGAAGTACCGAAAAATCGGGCGAGGAATCCGTGATAAAATCACGGCAAAAACACGCCGTGCTTTCATACACCGCGTGGACCTCTATAACCGTATCGGCTATTTTTATACGAAAGTCGACCATAACGCCCCCAAAAATAATACGCGCATAAACTTACATAATATATTATAAAATAAAACGTGGCGTTTGTCAATCTTTTTCGACAAAGGAAATTTTTATTTTAAATAAAAGCACCTGCGCAACAGATACGCAGGTGTCTTATACATCGACGGATTATGCTTCGGGCTTTTTCTCAAGCTTGAGGGGATAGTCACCGAGATGCTCCATTTTGAAGCCGTTCTTCTTATACTCTTCGTAATCAAACGCCTCCAATTCGTCAATTGCAAGCTTATGAAACTCGTAGAAATTGTACCACCACTCGTAGCCGGTACCGAGATCCGCGTTAAGATAGGCGTCTGCTATATCGCATCCCATTGCGGGAGCAACATAGAACGCGCCCATAGCAAGAGCGTTAACTCCGTTACCTGTTATAGAGCGAAGAGCCGCCGGAACGCTCTCAACAACGCCCGCATGAACGTGGGGGCACTTGCTTGCGGCTATGTGTATACCCATACCCGTGCCACAGAAAAGAAGAGCGCGCTCAAAATTTCCCTCTGAGATTTGTGCTCCTACGCGAAGTCCTACTCTGTGGAACATATTCTCGGTGTCGTCAGGATCGCTGTCGGCAGTAACGCCAAGGTCTGTGATCTTCCAGCCCTTCTCCTTGAGATGCGCCACAACAGCCTCCTTGAGCGGATAACCTGCAAAATCAGCGCCTACTACCAGATATTTATCCTTTACAGTTTTCATATATTTACTCCTTTTTGAAAAGTATTGTTTACATTTAGACAAGATTTAAAAGAATAAATGCACCAAAAATGCTACAAATAAAGCAACCGTCGTATATCGCATTGTGGTCCAAATCTTTTGTCTATAGCACTATTTCATCACCAATAGTACGTAAATATTATACCACCGCTGTAACGCTTTGTCAAGAACGCAGCCGTATGTTGCTTCTATTTTATTTACTCTTATTAAAAAGAGGATAAGCATCCTTCGCGTATTGTATAGCGATATGCAGACTTAAATAAGCCTAAAAATTATTAAAAATTTAGTAAATATATTTACTTTTTATTTTTGCTATGTTAAAATGAGAAAAAAGTTACTTTATGGAAGGAGTAAACCGTGTCTATCAGAAACAAGCCCCTGGCGGTTATTGATTTTATTGAAGCCGGTATGGGTCACATCGTTACAGCGCAGGCCATCTCCGACGCGCTTAGAGAAAAATACGGAGATCTCTTTGAAATCGTAGACAAATACACCCTGCGTGACAGCAAATTTCCTTGTCTTCCGAAATATGAGCGGTTCTTAGTTAACCAGGTAAAGATGCATTCCGCGATACCCGGATACAGCAAGCTGCAGATGACCGCTATGCATATCGGCGGCGTAAAGAATTCTCTCCGAATCGTACACAGCGGCGTATATCGCAAGGAAACGGCTGCGGTTATTGAGGAGTTTCGCGCGCTCGACCCGGACCTTATAGTATTCACTCATTATTTCACTCTGTATGCGGGAATTGAGTACCGAAACAAGTACAAACCCTCCTGCAAGATCGTGCTGTATTGCCCTGATAATAACGTTCACGGCTGGTGGGATAACCGGGTTGACCGTCTGTATACCAACAATCCCTTGGCAACAGCTGATGCTCTGCATTATAAGTTCCCGAAGGAAAATATTTGCGAGGTGTTCTACCCTACGCGTAAGGCAGTATCCGAATCGAATGAGTCAAAGGAATATTACCGTGAGAAATTTGGCATTCCTCAGGACAAATTTGCCGTGGTTATCGCTGACGGAGTATATGCTAAGGCAAAAACCAAGAAGGTAACGTACGAGCTACTGAAATCGGATATTCCGCTCACCGTATGTCCGATCGCCGGCAAGAATGAGGAGCTTTACAAGGAGCTTTGCGAGCTGAAGGATAAGGTAAAGCCGAATATCACGCTTATACCCTTTGGCTTCGTTAAAGACGCGCCCCAGCTCTACGGCGCGTGCGATCTCTTTATTACAAAGTCAGGTCCAAACGCGATTTTAGACAGTGTAATGATGGGGACGCCAATTATTGCCGACTATTACGGCTCACCTATTGAGAAGGCTACCAAGAGGCTATTTATTGACACAAAGAAATGCGGATATTACATAAAAAATACAAAGGATATTCGCTCTAAAGTCGATGAGCTGTCAAGAGACGGAGAGCAGATGGATACGCTACGGGAAAATCTTAAGTTCTTCGATAAGAGGATAAACGGCGCTGAGCAGATTGCCGACGATCTTGTTAAGCTTATGGGTCTTGGCGTTTGGGCTCAAGTATAATAATTTAAGCACCGAAAAAGAACAAACGGGGGTACCCGTGTCAACTTTTCGGTGCTTTTTTGTTTTAAAAATCACGAATGGAAGAGCTTCTTCGTCTGATACATAGGCTCGCAGGTGAGGTTAACACCAAGCTTGCGGAAGGTTGATGCGTCCACCTGGGAGAGAATAACCGTGGAGTGAACCTCCGCATATCTGAGTGCCGGAATTGCCTCCATCGCCCTTTTCGAATTCGGGTCGTTTACCGCGGAGATAGACAGCGCGATAAGCACCTCGTCCGTATGAAGCCTGGGGTTGTGGTTGCCAAGGTGGTCGACCTTTAGCCGCTGGATAGGCTCCAGTATTTCCGGAGAGATTACGTCGATTGAATTATCTATTCCGGCAAGAGTCTTCAACGCGTTCAGCAACGCAGCGCTGGATGCTCCGAGAACTGAAGACGTTTTTCCGGTCACTATCCTTCCGTCATTTAGCTCTATGCTAACGGCAGGAGCGCCTGTGCTTTCTGCCTTGTCAAGCGCAGGCTTGACGGAAAGACGGTCTCTGCAGCTGCAGGAAAGCTTCTGCATAAGAAGCTCTATTTTACCCCGCTCTATCTCGCTGCCACCACCCTTACGAATGCTGCAAAGTGCGTTGTAGTAGCGGCGGATGATCTCGTGCTTTGCCGCATATCTGACAGCCTCGTCGTCAAAAATACAATAGCCTGCCATATTTACACCCATATCCGTGGGTGACTTGTAGGGGCACTCGCCGAGTATGCCCTCAAGCATAGATCTGAGAACGGGAAATACCTCTACGTCTCTGTTGTAATTTACTACCGGAACGCCGTACGCGTCAAGGTGGAACGGGTCGATCATATTCATATCGTTAAGATCGGCTGTTGCTGCCTCGTATGCCAGGTTTACGGGATGATTCAGAGGAACGTTCCATACCGGGAAGGTCTCGAACTTAGCGTATCCAGATTTTCTTCCCATTTTGCTCTCGTGATAGATCTGGGAGAGGCATGTCGCCATCTTTCCGGAGCCCGGACCGGGTCCTGTAACTATAACTATGGAGCGTGTTGTTTCCGCATACTCGTTTCTGCCAAAGCCTTCGTCTGAAACGATAAGAGGAACGTTATGGGGATAGCCGTCTATATCGTAGTGCTTATACACCTTAATGCCAAGATTCTGAAGCTTCTGCTTGAAGGTATCTGCCGCCGGGCTGGACTTATAGCGAGTCATAACGACAGAGCCTACGTAAAGACCCCAGCCGCGAAAGGCATCGATAAGACGAAGAACATCAAGATCGTACGTTATGCCGATATCGCCTCTGACCTTATTCTTCTCTATATCGGATGCGTTTATAGCAATAATGATCTCAGCCTCGTCCTTCAGCTCAGCGAGCATACGTATCTTACTGTCCGGAGCAAATCCCGGAAGGACTCTCGCCGCGTGGAAATCATCGAAGAGCTTGCCTCCAAACTCTATATACAGTCGCTCACCGAAGAGCGATATTCTCTCCTTGATCTTGCCGGATTGAAGCTTAAGATACTTATCGTTATCAAAGCCTACCTTGAACATTTGATCACACTCCTTCCTATCCTTTTACTTTGAGCGCAGAGGGCGCTCACAAAACAACAAGGATATTTTACCACAGAAGGATACGCTTTTCAAGTATTTAAGACCTTTTTTGTGGTAGAAAAAAACAGTGTTTTTTTGTTCATAATACATAAATTTTTAAATCATAGTAAATATTTACGAAAATATGTTGTATTAGTCGGACAAAAATGGTAAAATAGAAGGACCTACATATAAAAAGGAGAACAAAATGGAAAAAACGGTTTACGGCGAATACAGTGTGCCACCCAGAAGAGCCTCCAAAAGACACAGAAAAAATGCTATTAAGGCAGGCTCGCGTACTCACCTCGCTCTGCTTATCTATACATCTGTTGCCTCGTTGGCGACCTATGCCATAGTCGAGGTACTTACTATCCTCTTTTCTAAAGAAAAGACGGCTGAAATAATTGCAAACCCATACGTGCTTTGGGGTCTGCAGGTCCTATGCATGTACGTTATCGCTTTTCCGATATATTTTATCTGCACGAGAGGACTGCAGCGACCGCTGTATGAGAGAAAAAAGCTTAAGTTCAGCGAGTTTACCGCTACATTCTTCATATCCTGTGCGGTTATGATAATCGGCTCTCTTATTTCTCAGCTGATAAGCCTAATCGTTACGCTATATACAGGAGACATTCCGGATAATACCCTGAACGCAGCTGTTGTGGGAACTCCGATCTGGTTACTTATTCTGGTCGTTGTAATTATCGGCCCAATATTCGAGGAGCTGATCTTCAGAAAGATATTACTTGACAGACTAAGCGTATACGGTGACAGACTTGCTATTGCGGTCTCGGCAATAAGCTTCGGTCTTTTCCACGGCAATATAAACCAGCTGATATACGCAACCGGTCTGGGTATTATTCTCGGATATCTGTACACCCGTACCCGAAACGTAATATATCCCATCCTTATGCATATGCTGATAAACTTCATCGGAAGCGTGCCCTCAGCTATGCTGATGCCGAAGGTTGAGAAGCTTGATGAAATGTATGCCGCGCTTGGTGAGGGGGAGGCTCTCACGGGTGCTGACGCGCTCTTTGAGATGCAGGTGTCTCTTGAGACACTACTGGTAGCTGCTATGCAATACGGCTTTGCCATCGTAGGCTTTATTCTGTTTATCGTGCTGACCGCATCACGCAAGTATAAGTTCCCAAGCGGATGCATGGTAAAGCTGCCCCGGTATACGCGCTTCAGAGCATTTTTCTTCAATTTCGGATTTATTCTCTTCCTTCTCTTCAGCATTCTGACGATCGCTCTTAATACCTTTCCCACGCTGGCTGAGGATATAGCAAGAATGATACTTGAGGTCATTTAAGCCTATACCCGTGTCACATTTAAAACAAAAAATAGAGGTCCACTTAATGAAATACACTAAGCACGATACTATGACTACGCCCTATATGGAGAGGCTTGAGGGAAGCATTCCCTGGACGGATTATCCGCGTCCCAGCATGGTGCGTGACTCCTATCTCTCGCTTAACGGAAAGTGGGATTTCGCTACGGAGGCAGAGGGTAACGCCCCCGACTTCAACGAGAAGATCCTAGTGCCTTTTCCTCCGGAGAGCCTGCTCTCAGGCATAGAAAGATCAATTCCTTCGGGTACAGTCATTTATTACAGGCGCTCCTTCACACTGCCCGAGGGTTTTGTAAGGGACAGAGTGCTGCTGCATTTTGGCGCAGTCGATACCCTATGCTGTGTATACGTAAACGGTGCGAAGGCTATCTGCCACGAGGGCGGCTATCTTCCGTTCTACGCTGATATTACAGAGCTTTTGAAGCAGGGAGAAAACGTAGTTGAGGTGCATGTACGCGACGACCTTGACAAGAAATATCCTTACGGAAAGCAAAAGCGTGACAGGGGCGGTATGTGGTACACGCCTGTCAGCGGTATCTGGCAGAGTGTTTGGCTGGAGTCCGTGTGCACAGGTCGTATAGAAAAGATACTCACTACCCCTACTCTCCACAGCGTAAAGGTCAAGGTTGTTGGCGGCAATGGTAGCTACAGACTGACACTGGATGACGGTAAAGTGTACGAATGGAGCGGTGACAGTACTGAGATAGAAATAGACGAGCCTAAGCTCTGGACACCCGATTCTCCAACCCTTTATCATTATACTCTGGAGTCAGGAAATGATAAGGTTCGCTCCTATTTTGCGCTTCGTAATGTTGGTACCGCGGTTAAAGACGGGATACCAAGGCTTACGCTGAACGGAGAGCCATATCTGTTCGTAGGACCTCTGGATCAAGGGTACTTCCCCGACGGCATTTTTCTTCCCCCCACGAGCGAGGGATATGCTGACGATATACTGAATATGAAGGCCATGGGCTTTAATATGCTACGTAAGCATATAAAGGTTGAGCCGGAGATATTCTACTATCTCTGTGATAAGCTCGGAATTGCCGTATTTCAGGATATGGTCAACAATTCCGGGTATTCATTCTTGATTGACACCGCACTCCCTACCCTTGGTCTGAAGAGGCTATGTGATAAGCACAGACACAGAAACAAGGAATCAAGACGAATATTCCTTGAGCATGCAAGGGCAACCGTTGAGCATCTCTACTCCTTCCCGTCTGTCGTATACTATACGATATTCAACGAGGGCTGGGGTCAGTTCTGCGCCGACAACGCCTACGAAAAATTCAAGGCGTGGGATCCAACAAGAATCATCGACTCAACGTCCGGCTGGTTCACGGCAAAAAAGAGTGACGTTGACTCAAGGCACGTTTACTTCAAGAAAATAAAGTTAGGCAGAAGAACTGAAAAGCCTATTGTTATAAGTGAATTTGGTGGATATGCGTACAGAATGCCCTGCCACGTATACGGGGACAGATATTACGGATACAAGCTCTTCCAATCCGAAGGCGAGCTTGAGGATGCTGTGATCTCACTTTTTGCAGATGAGATAGCGCCACTTATTCCACTCGGTATCAGCGGACTTGTGTACACACAGCTATCCGACGTTGAGGACGAGACTAACGGTCTGATCACCTATGACAGAAGACACACAAAGGTTAACTCAGAAAGAATCGCAGAGGTAATTATGCGATTGAGACGACTAATCTAAAAGAAAGGGATCTCTATGAAGAGTATAATTCTTCTATCCACGAAGGCGGCAATGTATCTGACAGAAATACCCATAATATTTCTGATGTGGGCTGCTATATATTTTAACAGCGGTGCTGAAGGGTTATTAAAGCTATACCCTCTTATCATAGCTTGCGGCGCTATAATCATATTCATTTTCATATATCTTTTACGCGCTGTAGTAATAGGCTACGAGGAGGTCAGATCCTTCGGTCCGTTCTCGTCTAAGGACAGAGCGGTCATAAGCAAGGGTAAGATACTCTCGCTGACTCTTAAAAGAAGACGCAAAATAAAGGTAGAGCTGTTTGGATACGATGACGCCCCTATGCTCGACTGGGCAAAGGATCAAGGCGCAAGGTACGCAAATTTATACCGTGACGTTGCTGTCGGCGGTATGAGCGCTGTTCGAAGAGTGCTCTCTTTCTTCGGGTTTGATAAAGAGCAGATATGCTCGATTATTGAAAGTGAGGAGCAAGTAGTAAAGATACACGGAATAATCGCAAAGAAGTCTGTCTCGAACGGTGAGGCCGTCTATTCGCTTGAGTTCACGGAAACGCTGTGACGGCACTTGGCGGAGTGAATTTCCTACATTAATATAATATAAGAAAACGAGTCGTTGAAGCAACGACTCGTTTCTTTATTTTCTCCGTCCGTCACCCTTTCGGGTGGCGGGCGGATCTTTCGTGATTACTTCTGCTGTTCAGCGTGACCGCCTGCAAGGGTGATCATCTTTACAGCGGAGAGTGAGAACTTATCAGCCTTGATATTCAGATTGTTCTTGGTCATTATACCACGAGCAAGAACCTTAAGCCTTCCTGCGTTTGCGGGAATAAGCTTCATCTTCTTCAGTGCCGCAAGATCTACAGTATCACCGTCCTCGAAGTTCTCGCAGATTGTGTCAAGGTTAATCTCGCACATCTTGCCGCCCCTCTTATCGGTGGACTTAACGATCTCTATTCTCTGTTCTGCCTCTTCGTCGGTTACCAGCACGTCGGCGTGGATTGCGTCAACGTGAACGCGACCCTCCTCATCGGCAACTATTTCTTCCGAAGGAGCTTCGGGAGCAGTTTCTTCGACTACCTCAGGTGCAGCCTCTTCGACTACCTCGGGAGCAGCTTCTTCAGCTACCTCAGGAGCAGCTTCTTCAGCTACCTCAGGAGCAGCTTCTTCAGCTACCTCAGGAGCAGCCTCTTCAACTACCTCGGGAGCAACCTCTTCAACTACCTCGGGAGCAGCCTCTTCAACTACCTCGGGAGCAACCTCTTCAACTACCTCGGGAGCAGCCTCTTCGACTACCTCAGGAGCAGTTTCTTCGACTACCTCAGGTGCAGCCTCTTCAACTACCTCGGGAGCAGCCTCTTCGACTATCTCAGGAGCAGCCTCTTCGACTACCTCAGGAGCAGCTTCTTCAGCTATCTCAGGAGCAGCCTCTTCAACTACCTCGGGAGCAGCCTCTTCGAATACCTCAGGAGCAGCCTCTTCGACTACCTCGGGAGCAGCTTCTTCAGCTACCTCAGGAGCAGCATCTTCGACTACCTCGGGTGCAGCCTCTTCGACTACCTCCTCGATAACCTCTTCAACCGCTTCAGGAGCAGTTTCTTCAACTGCGGTCTCGTTGGTTGCCTCTGCAGCTTCGGAATTCTCTGCATTCACTGCAGCGTCTGCCTTAGCGTTTTCAATAAGCTCGCCTACGTTGATCTTAACAACGTTTGCGTTCTCATCAAGAGACATACCGGCGGGAAGGATAACCTTTACAAGATCGCGGGATACAAGCTCCTCAGTGGTCTCATAAGGCATATGGTAATCAACCGTGGGTATCTCGCCCTGAGGAATTTCGAGCTTTCTCATCATTTCCTCGATAAGTTCAACAGCGTACTTAAGCGCTCTGTCAGATCTTACCTTAACGAGCATAGGAACCTTATCGAACTTGGGCTTGCCGGATACGTCGGTGAAGTGATACTTGCTATCCGCGTATTCCTTAGGATCAAGCGCAAGATAAAGTGTAAGTGTTCTACCCTTGATATTAATCTTAGCGCACTGGATTCTAGCCTTGTTGAAGGACTCGCAGCTCCAGCTTGCTCTAGCCTTAACGCCCTTATAGGAGAGAAGAACGTTCTTGATCACTGTGTAGTAATCCTGAATGTTGCCCTCCGCCTGAATCAGACGTGACATGAACGAGCTTCTGTAGTGAACAAGCACGATCTCACCGTTGATGAGTCTTGCGCCCTCGTTCTCGGCAAGGCCGGGAACCTCTACGGGAATTGCTTCTGCTGTGATGAACTGAGCAGGAGCTTCCTCTACGGGAGTCTCTTCTGCGGGAGCTTCCTCTACAGGTACCTCCTCTGCAGGTGCTTCCTCTACAGGTGCCTCCTCTGCAGGTGCTTCCTCGACGGGCTCTTCCTCAACAGGTGCTTCCTCAACGGGCTCTTCCTCGACGGGTGCTTCCTCTGCGGCTGTCTCCTCCTCTACGATGAGAGTAGGCTCTTCAACAACCTCTTCGATAACCTCCTCGACGGGTGCTTCCTCAACGGGAGCTTCCTCAACGGGAGCTTCCTCAACGGGAGCTTCCTCAACGGGTGCTTCCTCAACGGGCTCTTCCTCGACAGGTGCTTCCTCAACGGGTGCTTCCTCGACGGGCTCTTCCTCGACAGGTGCTTCCTCGACGGGCTCTTCCTCAACGGGAGCTTCCTCAACGGGAGCTTCCTCAACGGGAGCTTCCTCAACGGGAGCTTCCTCAACGGGAGCTTCCTCAACGGGAGCTTCCTCAACGGGAGCTTCCTCAACGGGTGTTATCTCAACAACCTCAATAACAGGCTCTTCCTCTACGGGAGCAGCCTCAACGATATCCTCTGCAACCTCCTCGATCACAGGCTCGTCGTCGAATATCTTGATAAACTTAAGCTCAGTTGCTATGGGATGAGGCTCGGGCTCGACATCGATAACAGGTGCGGGCTCTACTGCAGGCTCTGCTACGACGATCTTCTCCTCTACGGTCTCAACCACAGGCTCTTCTACGGTCTCAACCACAGGCTCTTCTACTATCTCGGGTTCTGCAGAAACGGGCTCGCTCACAACAATGGGCTCTGCCTTCTTGACAATTACCGGAGCGATAGGAGCTTCAGGAATATCTATAGGCTTGATTACGGATGTGTACTCAGAAACCTCTGCGGCTGCAGGAGTTGCCTTGGTTGCACCGCCTACAACAGGTACGACAACGGGAGCTACCACAGTCTTGGGTGCCTCAGGTGCTACTACTGTCTTGGGTGCCTCGGGTGCTACTGCCTTGGGTGCCTCAGGTGCGGGCTTCGCTGCCTTAGCGGGTACGCTTACGACTGCGATCTTGTCGCCTGCGGTTTCATTTATCGTTCTCTCAACGATAGGCTTAACAGCTACGGGCTGTTCCTTAACGTTAGACCTTCTGGATACGGGAGTTGCCTCAGATGCTACGCCATACTTAGGAGCAGGTGCTGCCTTCTCTGTAACGATGATGGTCTTATTAATAGAAGTTCTGTTAGTGAACTTAGTGGGCTGATCACGGAGTATCTCTGCGTCGGGCTCCTGAGCCTTGAGCTTAACAGTCTCTTCAACTCTCCACTCGTGACTTCTGAGATCGTCGTAAAGATCAATGTTGTTAACAGCCTTAACTCTCTTGGCAGCCTTGTACTTGCCGCCCTTCTTCAGCATAACGAGAAGGACTATAAGAACTATAACAAGAAGAACTATGCCAATTGCGAGAAGAATTGCGGGATCAATCTTGATGCCTAATCCGGATCCACCGGAGCCTGATCCGCCTTCTCCGTCATCGGAGCCGCCCTCACCGGAGCCGCCCTCACCGCCGGGACCTTCAGGATCGTTGCCACCGCCGGGGCCGTCAGGACCATCGGGTCCATCGCCACCCTCACCGGGTCCGCCGGGCTCACCGCCGCCTTCACCACCGGGGCCATCGGGACCATCAGGTCCTTCACCGCCCGGAGCTTCGGTCTCAAGCGCAAGCGCATAGAAGGAGAAGTGACTTGTACGGAAGGTGATCTCATCCTCCTCGTAGTATCCGCCAACGATGGTGCACTTGGTTGCGTTGCCCTCTTCGTCAAGATAGAATACCTTAAGGAACTCGTCTCTTGCTTCGTTCGGAACCTTAAAGGTTACCTTGAAGGGCTCGCCGTTTACACGGCTGTAATCGGGAGCGTATCCGTCGGGATCCTGGAATACGATGCTGTATACTGCGTAGATCTTATACCACTTGCCATCGCACTCGAAGATCTCGTAATCAAGAGTAGGAGTGCTGATATTAGGAGTGTATCCGCGAAGTATACCGGATTCGTCCTCTACTCTTACGCCTGACTCAGCGTCCTCAATAACAAGATCGCCGATCTTCCATACGAATACGGGGTTATATCCTGTATTGTTATTAACGTTTACTTCATTATAATACTTAGAAACGTCCTCGCCCGTTCCCTTGATAACGAACTTATCAAGCTTTACCGTGTACTTGCCGGGTGCCTTAGCGGTACGGACGGAATCACTGGTATAAACTGCCTCAACGTTTGTGGGAAGATTGTTAAGATATACGGTGTAATTCTTTCCGGTGAACGGAAGCTCCTCTACCTCGTAGAGTGTGCCGTTACCGTAGAACCACTGAACAAGACCGTGATCGAATTTACCCTTCTCAAAGTGGTAAAGCGCGTCAACCTCGGTGTTGGTCAGAACGTAGTTTGCCTTGCTGTCACCGGTAAGAGTAAGCTTAACAGTTACCTTAGAGGAGGTGTCGGTAGGAACCGTTGCAACAACCTCGGTGTAGCTGATTTCAATATCAAGGACGTCGCCCTCGAACTTAACGCGAAGAACGTCGGCGATATTGAACATATCCTTGGTGAATTGGGGCTTGAAGGTAGGATTATCTACGCTGTAAGTAGACTTGACCGTCTTATCGGTGATGAAGCCAACGGCGTCTATCTTGACAGGAGTAATAGACCAGCTGTGAGTAAGCTTCGTACCAACGAACTCATAGTTTTCAGTATCGGCAAGTGCGATGCTTACGTTGTAGTTAGAGGCGTTTTTCGCATTGTGAACGCCTGTAACGGTGATGATGCCGTCCGCCTTCAGCTTAAGTGCTAGAGTGGAAAGAACCTCGTAAGACTTGGAGTTATACTCTACGGAGGTGATGTTCTCCCAGAAATCAGAAGCGTTTAATTGCTGCTTTGCAATCGTCCATGCCTTAGTAGCCTCACCTACGAGAACGTAGTTCGGATTAATAACAGTAACGGTAGCGGTGTAATTACCTGCATCGGTGCCCTTATGACCAGTAATGCTGATAATGCCGTTTGCGATATATCCGCGAGCGTCATTGCTGAGAAGCAGGTCGATCTCCTCACCTGTATAAACAGGAGCTATAGCGTTCCAAAGAGTTTCCGCCGCGATAGTCTTCTCTGTGATTATCCAGGTCTTAGTAGCCTCGCCTACGAGAACGTAGTTAGAATTGATAACCTCAACGGTAGCGGTATGCGCGCCCGCGTCGGTCTGCTCGTATCCGGTAACGTTAATGATACCGGAGGTCTTAAGAGCCTTAGCGTAATCGGTAAGGAGCTGATCAAGAACGTTGATCGGACTGCCTGTGTAACCAACAGAAACACTGTTCCAAAGCTCAGATGTGTTGATCTCAACGTGCGTGATAGTCCAGGGACGCTGGGTAGCGTTGCCGATGATAACGTAGTCATCAGAGTTGAGAAGCTCAACCTTAGCTACGTATGTATCTGCGGCTATCGCCTGATGATCCTTAACCTCAATGATACCTGCGGCGATAAGCTGCTTAGCATAATCGGAAAGCACGATGCTGTGTGCTGCACCGTCGTACTCAACGGAGGTAACGTCGGACCAAAGGAGCGCGGAATCAATAACGGACCAGAGTCCGATGGATACTGCTGCGCCGGTTACGTCAACGGATGTGCCTCCAAATGCCACGGATGCTACACAGTAGTAATAGCCGCTGTCGCTAAAATCGTCGAGCGTAATAGATACACCCTCGGATACAAAGGATGCGTCAGCATCCAAGGCAGACTTGTAGTACCATTTATATGAAAGAGTATATGCAAGAGTATTGGGAGCGTCAACTGCTGCGTCAGCGGTAAGAGTATACGTCTCACCGTTTGCATAGTAGATAACGTAATTGCCGTTTGCGTCAGCGGAGATAACGTTGCCCTCGCCATCCTTAACGATAACGTCAACAGAAACGTCACTCTCGTCAATTGGAGAGTCAACTACGACTTTGATAGGATCGCTGACGATCTCCTTAGGCTCGTAAGAAGCGGACGCGGGAAGAATAACCTTATAGGTGTACTCACCGCTGTCGGATACGTTGGTGATATTGAGAGTATCGCCCGTGTAAACAAGCTTACCGTCCTTATACCACTCAACAGCAACGCTGTAGTCGCTGATAGGACCGTCGGGATTTACTACGACCTTGATGAAGCGGGAGTCACCGTCGTATACGAAGGTGTAGATGCCGCTATGAATATCGTAGAAGCCGTCGGTAGACTCAACAAGAACCGGAACGCTATCGTCAAGAACGGCGGTAACTACGGTATCGTAAGCCGGCATTGTGGAAATGGAATCACCATTTTCGTCTACCCAGCCCTTGATCACTCTGCCCTTGTAGGTGGAGATCTCTATAAATCTGGAAAGATCTGCGCCCTCGGGAAGAAGGAGTGTCTTATAGATCTCTTCACCGACTGCGTAATCGACCTTGGAAAGACCGGGAACGTAAAGGCTCAGGTCAAAGTCAACGTTGATCTCGTCGATGTTGATAAGATCTGCGATAACAAGGATCTTACTTGCGTGATCGGGGAACTTTTCAACAAGCTTCCATACGATGTCGTCAACTACAACGTCAACACCGAACTCGGCGCCGAGCATACCGTTGCCCTCGTAGAAGCTGCCTATGAAGTTATTGTCATGGAAACGATCGGGGATTGCATTGTACGCCTTTTCAACAACGGTCATAGCGTAAGACTTAACCTTGTTGAATACGTGCTCGTACTCCTTAACCTTGTTGATAAGGTCGCGAGCTGTGAAGTCAGGGATTTCTACCTTCTGACCTGCGTACTTGTCGAGAGGATCAAGGTATCCGCCGTCGGGAATCTTGTCAAGACTGGGGATAGTGATCTTCTCCGCATACTTCTCGAAGAATGCGTAGTACTTGCTGTCTATGATCTTATCGATATAGTCCTCAAGCTTCTCGAGAATAGTGATAAAATCATCAAAGGTGAGCTCGGTAAGAGCCTCGTAGTAGCCGTAGAAATCGTCTACGTCTGCTGTGAGCAGCTTCATAAGCTTATTCTTAAGCTCGTCGCTGATCCTATCGGACTCTACTGCCTTGAGAAGAATATCGGTAACGATCTCGGGCATTCTGACGTCAACGGTAAGCTCGCCGTTAACGAAGGATGCGTCTACGTGATCGCAGATAAAGGTTGCGGCGCGTCTGACGAGATCCTGACAGGTCTCGAGAGAAACGCTGACGTCGAACTCAATGTCAGCATACTTAGTATCAATACCTACGGTCCAATCAAGATACATCTCGTCATCTCCCATCTGAGAGAGCTCGTAGATGGTAGGAAGATCGGCTACGATAGCCTTGATACCGCTCATCTGAAGGTCGCCGTTAAAGATAACGTTTCCGTCAATCTCAATAGCCTCGAGCGCGAGCACGAGATCTAAATAAGATATAGACGGAGGATTCTGCTCAACCTTTTCCTTGGTTTCCTCATAGTCGGTTGTGATCTTATCAACAACGTCGGGAAGCTTCTCCGTTACCTGCTCCTTAAGAACTGGGTCGGTAACGTGCTTGTCAACGAGATCGGTAACCACCTTGTCGATAGTCTCCTGAGAGATGCTACCGATATCAGGAAGGTCCTCCTTGGCAATAATACCGGAGCCTACGGCGATGTTTACAACCTCATCAACGTAGTCGGTAAGATCGTCAAGCTTGGTCTCGCTGTTGACGATGTCATCAAAGAACTGCTCGTAATGGGTAGCGTCGGTGCCGTCGTACTTATTCTGTACGTACATACCGAGGAGCATCTCCCATACGTCGCTGCCGGCAGAAATGTCGATACTACCAAAATCAACATTGCCGGGGAGACTGATAGCAGGTGCCATGAGAGGCGATTCGCCAATCTCGATCAAGGATGCGGAGCCGGAGTTGTCGGATGAACCGATCATACTCATTATCTGATCCTTTACCTGCTCGATGAGAAGAGCCTTTGCCGCATCAACCGCTGCTCGCAAGATCGCCTTGACCTCAGCTGCGCTGGCTGACTTAAGCTCCTCCTTTGTAGGTTTGAGAACGACGCTAACGTATTTTCTACCGTTCTCGTCGGTGCCGTATGCTATTTCCAACCAGCCGGTATCTACGCTCTCCTCTTCGGCAGGGGACGAGAGAAGCTTATCGCTCTCGATCTCCTTAACTGTCGCAAAAGCGGCAGCTCCCTCAGCGACGGAAGCCGCAGTGGGAAGCACCGAACAGAGAACCATGATACAAGCTATCAGAAGTGATAGCACTGCACTCAAACGCTTGTGAGTTTGTCTCATAGTCTTACTCCTTTGCATATAATGCTTAAATTAAAAACTACAAATTATCATATAATACGCACATACCGCGCGTATATAATAAATGATACTAACATTATACCATTTACTTTTGTCAATTGCAACCTTTTTTAGAAAAAAATATCGGCGATTTTTGCATTTTTTTAGCATTTTTTGCAAAAATCGCCGATATAAAGGAAAATTATGGTATTTTAGTTATAATTTAACACGGGGTATGGGTTATTTTTCCGTCATACGCTTGATAAACAACACAAGTACGACAATGACTCCCACTCCCAGTATGCCGAATACCGATGCGAAGACGATAAGAAGCACGTTGTAAATCGACACGGGCTTATCAACGTCGTTTATCTCCACGGGCGAGGCATCAAACACGGCGGTATACGTTACGTCACCGGTCACCTCGCTGATCTCGGGAGACCATTCTCTGAAGGTATACTTGTACGTGCCGTCAGATGGCTTTTTGGGAGCTTCGACGGGAGGAGTAGGAAGCTTTCCGTACGCCAGACGGTAGGAGGTAACGACCTTGCCATCGCTTATAAATCTGACAGTGTGGAAGGACGTATCCGTAACGGCTATGACCGTTATATCGCCCTTGGGCATATTAAATGTCTTGCCACGTATAGCAGTAGTATTACCCTGGGAGTCGCGGTAATAAAGCTTGGTAAGGCTCTTACCCGGAGACAGAGTCACGTCTACGGTAACCGACTCACCCACAAAGTATCCGCCCGCAACAGTAGAAAGACTGACGAATTCGTTGGAGACCGGATTGACAATGTACTCGTTGCCTATGGCGTATTCTACGCACGGGGTTGCCGCAAACCTGATAACGCCGTTAACTGATGAATAGACGGGATAAATGTAGCTTCCGTCCTGCAGAGTTCCGCGAAGACTTACTCTTGATGAATCAAATCCACCGGCAAAAGCAGAGAATTCAATGGATATATCTGGGCAGAGAACTAAACTTCCATTATAATCATACGTACTTACGGTATATCTGCTTACCAAATTTCCGTATGAAGTGGAGGTGATGCTTAAAGAAGTGATGCCCATATCAATCATAGCGTCAAGACTCTCACCGCAAGCGTACGCCTCTCCAAATCTGGTTTTTACGGTTAAGTCAGTTCCCTCCTCCCTGATCGCAAGAACGTCTGTAAGATCAAAGTCGGAAACGAAGGAGCCTGTTGCGTCGAAAACGTATCCGCCCTCGTCGGTAGGAGATATAACTACGCCCGGAACGCTGCCGATCAGCTCACGTCTGTCGAAGACAGCCACGTAGGTGGCGTCAGTGGTGACCGTCTGTATTTCGGGCGACCAGCCTGCAAAGGTGTAGCTGTATACTCCGTCAGACTGTTTTTTCGGAACTCCCGCATAATGAGGAGTCGCGCCGTACGGTAATCCCTCCGACAAGGTGAAATCATCAATCTGCCACGTAATATTGTAGTATTTTGTAATTGGAGTAAAGAACGGATACAGTATCAGATCTCCATCAACGGAGGAAAGATCAACGAGCTCCCCGCTCTCCGTTTGCCAGCCTGAGAACCGGTATACCGCCGAGGCGTCCTCCGGCTTGTGAGGCACGGGACCTATGTAATCCGCAAAGGTTCCGGTATCGACCTCTACAGTGTAGTCCGGGTCAGAGGCACCCGTCGCGTAAAACTTAACTGTAGCCGTTGAAACGTTGAGAAATTTCTTAGACACCGTGGTTTCGGCTGTCACCGTAACGGGCGAGTCAAACAACTCTCCCCTGTCCGTGACCTTCGTTCCCAGAGCATCAATAAGGTTGGATATAACGCTTTCAAGCTCTACCTTCTCGGGAGCGGTAGGCTCGGGGACAAATTCAGGAGGATCGCCCGGATCCTCAACAACAGCAGGAGGATCGCCGGGATGAGCGTAGAAGGTAGGCTCGGTGGGCTTCTTCACGTACTCGGGCATAGTAGGCTCTATAACAGGTGTGGGAGGAACCAGCTCAACTATAGTTGGATAACCGCCGTCTATAGGCTTTGCCTTGTCCGTATCTGAAAGATAAACGGTAGAGCCCATAATCTGCGAATAGGATCTTCTGATCTTGAAATTATCGTAGGTAACATTGATCTGCTTGTACTTTTTGTCGGCGCTGCTTACGTACTTTGCCGGCACGCTCTTTACGTTACCGTCCACGAGCGCGTCGCACACAAGGTAGAGTTGCGCCACAAGTATCTCAAACTTATCAAGCATCTCCATTCCCTTCATCTCCACTATACCGGCGATAATCATCTTGTTCTGCGCCATATAGTACAAAGATTGGAAAAGGCCTAAAAATCCTTGGCAGAATTTGTCGTAATTGGCTGAATAATAATTGTATCTTGCCGCATCCGTCTGCAAAGTAAAGAAATCCGGAAGAAGGGAGCGAAGCAATGCCGTGCTGCTCTCCGCTAAGTCAACGACCTCCTCGGACATACCGACAAGGCTGGATGAGTAGAGATCGCGCTGAGAGATAACGTAATCAACGAGAGTGCTGTTTACTACTGCACTGTAGACCGTTCGGTTAAGGGCGGTCATCGGAGTTTTCGTCGTATCAATGATATTGAGCTGATTGTCGCAGAGTGCCTTATTCGCAACGTCGGGCGCCTGAAGCTCTACTGCCTGCTCGTATTCGCGAAGCTCACTTAAATAGGCTGTGAATAGCGCGTACTCCTCGTTAAATACCTTCATATCCTCAAGGTATTTATTGTGCGCCTTGAGCGCGCTGTCAAACGCCACCTTGGCGACCAGATAATCGTTATGCTTTTTAAGAGCCTCGTCATAGCTGCGCTTGGTGCTCAGATAGCTGAGAAACAGTGCCTTATCATCCTCGTGCTTATCGAGAGCCAGAACGTAGCTCTCGTGCGCCGCCTTCAACAGAAGATATTCCGCGTACGCCTGCTCATACTCTACTCTTCTCTGCTCCGCCTCATCAGAAAGCGCGGTGCCGTCATGATACGCCTTGTTAACGAGGCTGTTGGCAAGACCTGCGGATATCTCTATTCTGAGCTGATAGGTGATAACTATAACAGCGCTATCGTCCGCGTCAGACACCGAATCAAAGGATGCGTCATAAGAATTCCTTGAGGATTTGGTAAGCTCGCGCCTCGCGCCGTCCAGCTCTGCCGCCTTGGGAACCCAGACCACAGCAGATCCGTCCTCTGTGTAATACGTGTACTCGTATGCGGAAACGGACAACTTACCGTCCTTATAATCGGTAAGGACCGAGGAGGTCGGAATACCGTCGTCGTAATATATCTCCGTATCCGAATAGGAAAGCAGATACGCCCGCTCCTCCTCGGATATTTCCGTATTCAGAATATGCTCTATTATATCCGGCGCCTTCATTGTTTTGGTATACTGAGAGCCCGGACGTGAATAATCAAGCTTATCACTCTCCGCACCGTTTGCGAGAATCGAGAATACCGAGACAAGAGTACCCAGCGTCAATAGCAGCGCAATAATGCGTGAGACCGTCTTTTTCTTTATCATTTCATACCGCCTTACGTAAAAGGTCGCGCACAAGGCGCGTTTTATATTCAATTATACAACAGCCGCCTTAAAAAATCAAGTGTCAAGGACCTACATTCCAAAAATTTACAAAAAAGGGGAGCCGATATCGGCTCCCCTAATGATCCGTCAGGATACGAGATTATTTTTTGATAAACTTTGATATACCTATCTCGATAAACGCCTTGCCGTCCACCTTTCCTTCAGAGAAGGACTTCTTACCATTAAAGAGGTGGTTGACTTCCTCACCCTCCTCGTAGCTGAAGGTGATGTACTTCTGATCATCCTCCTCGGTGATCTCATACTGAGCGTTATAAGTAAGGGTAGCAGCTCCGACCTGTGTGGTTATAGTCACGTTCTTGCCTGAAAACTTAAGCGTCGTTGAACTCGTAGCCTCGTCAACGTATTCGCCTGAAAGTCCGCAGGATGCGAGAGTCAGCACGGAAAGCGCGAGCACACAAACAAGAAGGATCATGGATAAAGTCTTTTTCATTTCAGTTTCTCCTTAGAATAAAATTTCCGCTCTCTCCAAAGGAGAGTGTTTTTCGGTATATACATTTTATCATATTTTTGAAATTTGTCAACCCAAAAAAACGTTTTTTTAATAACATTTAATTTTAAAGCTTTTACAACATTTTATTTTTTCACGCGGTTGACAAAGGCACCCCTTCGGTAGTATAATATTCAGAGAAAAAGCGAGGGGGCGGCTATGAGCAAATTTTTTTCTCATATATCACTGGTCACAAGGCACAAATGGGCGGTGTTCAAAAACTGCGTGAGGTGCGGTCTTATCTGGCGCGGAATAGTGCATGATCTATCAAAATTCTCGCCGGAGGAATTTTTCGAAAGCGTGAAATACTATCAGGGAAATCGCTCGCCCATAGGCGCGGCAAGGCGGGCGACGGGTATGAGTCTGGCCTGGCTTCACCACAAGGGAAGAAACAAGCATCATATTGAATATTGGACAGACGGAGAATGCGCGGTACAGCCCCTTATGCCCTACAAATATCTGGTTGAGTGCGTATGCGACAAGCTTGCCGCAACAAAGACATACGCCGGCAAGAATTACAACAAGGAGCTGCCTCTCGAGCATTGGAGAAGATACGGATGCAAGGTTTTGGGAAACCCGAAAACCATGGAGCTTCTTGACGTGATATTCTGCGACGTCTCAAGACACGGAGAAGACTACGTTTTATCAAAAAAATATCTGAAAGAGAAATATCGGGAAATCTGTCTGTCGACAAACGATGCGGAGAAAACGGTATAGTCATACGGGGATCTCCCGTCAGCTGCGCCGATCTTACAGCTAATGAACTGAGTTTAATACAGCCAACGGCTTAAAAGAAGGAGAGAGCGACGAAGCGCTCTCTCCTTCTGAGCTTTTATAATGTAAGCCTAACGGTGACAGATCACTTGGCTGCCTTGTAAGCCTCTACCTTTGCCGCGTAATACGCAGCAACGTCATTCATAAATTTCAGGACCGAGGGCATAAAATCAGCCTCGTAATGCTGCGGAAATCTGGTGGATTCAAGTGTGAAATCACCGCTGTATCCAACGTCCGCAAGAGCGCGGCATACTCCATCCCATTCGATATTGCCAAGTCCGGGAAGCGTGTGTGTATCATCAACGAAATCAACGTCGTGAACGTGAAGCGCACCGATGCGCGAGCCAAGGGCGTGAATAACGTCAACCGGATCTCTGCCGCAGAGAGGAACGTGACCTATATCAAGGCAGACGGTAAATGCCTCCGGATCATTCAGAGTATCGTAATATCTGTTGAATTCCACAGGATCCGCGCAAGCAGAATCGTCAATTATATTTGATACCGGACGGCACTGCCACATATTTTCGATACCTATCTTAATACCAAATTTCTTGGCTGTGGGAGCGAGGGATGAATAGAAAGCCATATTCTCGTGGAAAAGCTCCTCACTATACCTATAGTGGTGAGTCGAGCGCTGGATCGGATGAATTACAATAGTCTTGGCGCCGATAAGACCTGAGAATTCCACAAATCTCGGCATATTGGGAACCATCTCGTTTACGTACTTCTCATATTTCGCAAATGGGGCGTGAGTCTGGTTGAAGATAACTCCAAGCTCGTCGGCAAGGGCGCGAAGCTTTGCTGCCGTTTCCTTATAATCATCCGCGAGAACGTAATCGTATTCCCCACACATATTGAGATCTATTGCGGGAAAGCCTGCCTTAGCAAGACCGCGTATAGTATCCTCAAGTGACAGCTTTGACTGAATTACGTGGGTTGTAGTAGAGTGAAGCATTATATATTTCCATCCTTTATAAGTGATTAACGTGGGCAATTGCCCCTGCACGAGTGTATTATAGCAGATGGATTATTTTTTGTCAATATTTCCGGCTGTTTTTAAACTCTTGGTTTTGATTTTCAGCTTACTCTTTCGTCACTTATTTCATTCCGCGGCTTTCTCTTCATTTTGTTTTAAAGATTTTGTTTTTGTATGTTGAAACTTCCGTTTTGTTATGCTATAATAAAGGGGATTAATTATACGCCGTGCTTCCGGAACTAAGAGAAGACGGCCTGATCGGAGATAATATGAAGATCGTAATAAAAATAGGTACGTCAACCCTGACGTATGACAACGGATGCGTAAATATACGCAGAATAGAATCGCTGTGTAAAATTGTCAGCGATATTAAGAATAGCGGACACGAGGTCATACTTGTTTCTTCCGGCGCTATAGGTATGGGTGTGGGAAAGCTTCATCTGTCAGACAAGCCCCACGATATCGCCGGCAAGCAGGCATGCGCCGCAGTCGGACAGTGCGAGCTGATGTATACGTACGATAAGCTGTTCGCGGAATACAATCACACCGTGGCGCAGATACTCCTGACGGCGCCCGATCTCTCATGCGACGACAGGCTTCCGAAATTTGTGAACACTATGAAGTGGCTTCTTGACTACGGGGTGCTTCCGATAATCAACGAAAACGATACCGTTGCTACCGAGGAAATAGAATTTGGCGACAACGATACCCTTGCAGCCAGAGTTGCCGTTAGCGTTGGAGCGGATATGCTCATATTGCTCTCGGATATTGACGGCCTTTATACAGCTGACCCGAGAAACGATCCAAAGGCTACGCTCATCTCTGAGGTGTTTGATCTTAAGATGGTCGAGTCATTTGGCGGAGACGCGGGAACGAAGCGAGGCACGGGCGGTATGATAACCAAGCTGAAAGCGGCAAGGATAGCAACCGAGAGCGGATGCGATATGGTTATTATAAACGGCGCGTATCCCGAGAGGCTGTACGAGGTAATGGACGGCAAAGGAGCAGGAACGACCTTCTATGCAGGCGGAAAAAGAAATGAAAAGTGAAACTATACTGATATGTGAAAGAGCTAAGGCTGTATCACGTGAATTTGGCGGTATCAGCGATGAAAAAATAAACGCGGCACTTCTGGCTATGGCGGATGAGCTGATCGAGGGCACGGATGAGATACTCGCGCAAAACTTGTGCGACGTAGAGGCGGCGAGAGGTCAGATCTCCGAGGTAATGATAGACCGTCTGTCGCTGAGCGCTTCAAGAATAGAGGCTATGGCGGATGGAATACGGCAGATCGCTAAGCTCCCCTCTCCGCTCGGACGCGTCCTTGAAAGAACGGAGAGACCGAACGGATTACAGATAGAGAGAGTCAGCGTACCAATCGGCGTGATCGGGATAATCTACGAGAGCCGCCCTAACGTAACCTCAGACGCCGCGGCGCTCGCTCTGAAGAGTGGAAACGTATGTATTCTTAAGAGCGGGAAGGAAGCGTACCGCTCCGCTAAAGCGATCGTCGACGCGCTGAAGAGAGGCTTGACGAAGGCGGGGCTGCCTGTGGACTCAGTCAATCTGATAAACGATACGACGCGAGCAGGCGCAAACGAGCTTATGCGCGCAAACGGACTTGTTGATATGCTTATTCCCAGAGGCGGTGCAGGACTTATTCGCGCCTGCGTTGAGAACGCGACGGTTCCCTGCTTGGAAACCGGAACGGGTATTTGCCATATTTATATCGATAAGGACGCTGATTTAGACAAGGCGGTTCAGATAGTAAAAAACGCCAAGACCTCAAGGCCCTCCGTATGTAACGCGGCAGAGGTTTGCCTGGTGCATAAAGACGTCGCGGGAGACGTTCTTCCTATGCTGAAGAGGGCACTTGCAGACGAACGCAAGATAAGCGGTGAGGTGCCTGTGGAGCTACGGCTTGACTCTCGGGCACAGGATTTTATAGAGGGAACCGAAGCGACTGAGGCAGATTTCGATACGGAGTTTCTTGACTATGTGCTTGCCGTTTCGGTGGTTGACGGAATAGAGGATGCTGTAGAGCATATCAGCCGCCACTCAACAAATCACAGCGAGGCCATCGTAACGGAAAATGCGGGTGCTGCCGATTACTTCACGTGCCACGTTGACTCGGCGGCAGTATACGTTAACGCCTCCACAAGATTTACCGACGGTGGAGAATTCGGACTTGGATGCGAAATGGGTATATCTACCCAGAAGCTACACGCGAGGGGGCCCCTTGGAATAAGAGAATTGACTACGTACAAGTATATCATCAGGGGTAACGGTCAGATACGCTGAATGCGATAAATACGCCTATCAAGGCTCAAAAACAACAAAAAACGCAACACGGGGGTGGACTAAGCTCCGTTTTCGTGAAGAAGGAGAAAAAATGAAGGTAGGATTTATAGGCTGCGGAAATATGGGCGGAGCCATTGCACGCGCTCTCAGCCGAACGGGACTTTGTGAAATTTATCTCTCCGATTATTCGACGGAAAAAGCAAGGCTTCTCGCAGAAGAGATTGGCGCGAGCGTCAGCTCAAACAGAGATATCACGAGAGAGTGCAAATTCGTATTCTTAGGTGTAAAGCCAAATACCGTAAGAGAGGTTTTATCCGATATTTCAGATGATCTTAAGAAAAACGATGCTGTTGTCGTCACTATGGCTGCCGGTGTTGCCATAGATTCCGTAAAGGCTGTAATAGGCAACGACCGCAAGGTTATACGTATAATGCCTAACACTCCCGTAAGCGTGGGGTACGGAATGATCACCTGGTGCGAGAGCGGTTGCTCCGAATCCGAGCTTAACTGCTTTGTCAGTCTGATGGATAAGGCCGGATCGCTCGATAAGATAACCGAGGAACTTATTGATGCCGCCAGCGCCCTTTCGGGATGCGGACCAGCGTTCGTGTATATGTTTGCAGAGGCTCTGGCTGATGGCGGAGTCAGCTGCGGCTTACCGCGGGATAAGGCTATGCGCTATGCTGCGGAAACTATCAAAGGGGCGGCTCTAATGATGTTGCGCACGGGAAAGCATCCCGGACAGCTGAAGGACGAGGTGTGCAGCCCCGGAGGAAGCACCATTGAGGGTGTACGCGCCCTTGAGGACGGTGCGCTCCGTTCTACCGTTCAGGGCGCCGTTATAGCCGCTTACGAAAAGACCAAAAAGCTCGGAAAATAGCATTTAGCCCTTATCCGTGTCGATTTTTTGACTCACACAGTTTTAATTTGTTTTTCTTTACGCCTGCGCTCAGTCCCAGGCGTATTTATTTTATTTATTATATTTTATTAAATCGAGCAAGAAACGCTTGCGTTTATTTTAAATTACTGTATAATAAAATTGTCGATTTATGACAAATTTTTATTTGTGAGGATTTTATGAATTGGTTTGAAAGGCTGGCTGATAAGCTTACCGCCTCAATGGAGACTCCCGGAAACTACGGTTGGTTTCACATTATGATGCTGTCTATCATAATTTTTCTGACGGTGCTTCTCTGTGCTGTCGGAAGAAATTGGACGGACAAGACCTTCCGCCGCTTTATTTTATGGAGTTGGATCATTAACGTTATAGGTGAGCTTTACGTTGTGCTTGCCTTTTCATTTGAAAACGTAGACGGAGCTGCGGTCTGGGACTACGCCTGGTATATGTTCCCATTCCAATTCTGCTCTTCCCCTGCGTATACCCTTCCCTTTATAGCCTTCTTGAAGGACGGTAAAGCAAGAGACGCCTTCATCTCGTTCACGGGCTCATTTTCTTTCTTTGCAGGACTTGTAGTAATGCTATACCCCAACGACGTATTTATCAGCACCATAGGTATAAATATCCAGACTATGATACATCACGGTATGCAGCTGATGCTTGGCGTATTCGTGTTGGTTCACCAGAGAAGAAAGCTGACTCACGCCTACTTCTTCCGCGGAATTTTCGTGTTCTCCGCCCTCGTGCTTATCGCGATGGTATTGAACCTCGGTGTTTACGAGATATTCCAAAATCTAGGTATGGATGACACCTTCAATATGTTCTTTATCAGTCCTCACTTCGACTGTACCCTTCCCGTGCTGAACTTATTTTGGGATCTGGTTCCCTATCCTGTATTCCTGGCTATATACATTATCGGCTTCAGCCTTGTTGCAGCGCTGATGTACTACGTACTGAGAGCCTTCATCCTTAAGTCGACCGGTATTGCACCTCACAGACTTAAGGTCAATCAGGAAAGACCCCTTTCCGGAAAAGCGAGAGCTCTTGCAGATGAATAAAAGATCGCTTATGATTTCAATTTCCGCCGCGCTGTTTGTGCCGGCGGAAATTGCTTTAGGATATATGTTGCAGATCAACAGCGGCGATCTCGCAAATATATACAAATTCTCGTCGGTTGTGCTGTCTTGCGTTTTTTGCATTTTCCTATTCAGATACAACAAGGACTATTTTCTCGTACAGCTGGGACTTATCTTTACTGCTTTCGCGGATTGGTTTCTCGTTATGGAGGAGCCGCTGCTGCAGCTTGAGGGAATGATATGCTTTTCCGTCGTGCAGATTGCCTACGGACTGATGCTGACTACCCATCAAAAGAGCCTTAAGGCAGGGGCGTGTCAAGTTTTTCTAAGACTCACCTTATCCTTTGTCGCTATATTCCTGGCACTTTTAGTGCTCGGGGACGGCGCTGACGACTTGAGCCTTGTATCTATGTTTTATTACGCCAATATCATAATTAATCTTGTGCTTGCCTTTCGGCAGATCAAGAAAAGCCTGATATTTCCCATCGCAATGCTTCTCTTCGTAATATGCGATACGTTTATCGGCCTTAACGTGCTTCTCTCGGATTACGTAAGCTCATCCGACAGCGCCGTGGTTAAATTCATTTCGGAGCTTGATTTTGATATTGCGTGGGCATTTTATCTTCCGTCGCAGATGCTGATACCTCTCTCGCTTATAGAGCGCGAGGTGAGGGAGAAAGGCAAAAGATCTATCCGTAGAGCAGAGAAAAAAGATCGCAATTACTCTTATCCACTCGTCAAAGTGACAAGATTAATATAAAAATAATCCGAAAGGAAAACAGTATGGAAAGATACGCTTGGAGGGCAAGGATACTGCCCGGTATGAAGGATGAATATTGCAGAAGGCACGATGAGATCTGGCCGGAGATGGTTGAGGTGCTGCGTTCTGCGGGAATAGTTAACTACAGCATATGGAACGTTGGAGACGATCTTTTCGGCTACTACGAATGCCAAAAGGGCATAGAATTTGCCGCAAAGGTACAAGCGGAATCCGAGGTAGTTAACCGTTGGAACGAATATATGAAGGACGTTATGGTTATGGATATGGATCCCGTAACTCACGCCCAGCCCCTGATGCGTGAGGTCTTTCGTATGGAATAACAAAAGATGACAGCGCTAAGCGTACTATCCCGAAGGGAGAATATGCTTAGCGCTGTTCTTTTTATTTAAACGGTGTTCTGAATTTTTGATCTGCGTCTATCAAGTCGCGCTCATCTGTAAAAGCTGTTGCCGCCGATAAACTCACGCACTATGCTGGTGGGGGGTATTTCATCGTCAACCTCTGCCTCGTATACGTAGTTCAGTATCTTGACCATGCCGCGAACCTGATCGTAGCATTCGCTGCCGGGCTGTATCTCACGAAGCAACGGATACACGTACTTTTTTAGCACGGCAAGCTCGTAAAGAGTGGAGCTGTTGAAGATAACATCAGCGTTCTCCTGGAAGGGAAAGATCCATCTCTCCTCTCCCCTGCGGACTGAATCCCACATTGCCAGAGTTTTCTCTACAGAGGCGCCGCGGCTTCTGAAATCACGGACCGTACGTCTGAGAAGACGCAAATAGCTAGAGGCTATTCTGTTATGGTTATCAAGATTAAGAGGTAATAGAGGGCTTACGTACATTCTGAAAATTGCGCTCCTATCAAGATTCTCCGGAACAAGAGTTGGATTCAATCCGTGTATACCCTCGACTATGATTACGGAATTTGCTCCGAGACTCAGCCGTCTGCCGCTCCACTCTCTCATTCCTTTTTTGAAGTTGAAGGATGGAAGCTCTACCGACTCCCCCGCAAGAAGCGCGCTGATATGCTCTCCAAAAAGAGCGGTATCTATGGTGTTGATATGCTCAAGATCAAGCTTGCCGTCCGGCCCGGGCGCTATCTTGTCTCTGTCGATATAATAATCGTCAAGACTCATAAGTATGGGCATTTTCCCGTGACCGCGAAGCTGCGTTGCCAATCTGTTTGCGCTGGTGGTCTTGCCTGACGAGCTGGGACCTGCCAGAAGCACCACCCTGGCTCCCCTCTCGCATATCATATCCGCAATACCGGAAAATCTGCGCTCGTGCACCGCCTCGTTAACTCGGATAAGCTCTCTGATGCTACCGTTTTTAACGTGTCCGTTCAGGTCCGCAACCGTCTCACACTCCATAAGCTCACCCCAGCGCTTGCCCTCCGTATATACCTGGAAGAAATTGGGCATTTCGTGATAGGGGGACACCCGATCCGGCTCTCTTCTGTCCGGGAAGATGAATATAAAGCCATCCGGAGCATCTATAATATCAAAGGAGCGAAGGAAGCCTGTGCGAGGAGCAGTCTCGCCGTAGTAATAATCGGCGAAATCACCGCTCTCGTATAGATCTATGGTCTTCTTCTCTCTGTAGGTGAGAAGCTCTGCCTTGTCATCCTCTCCCTTGCCAAGAAAATATGCAATAGCCTCCTCGGTAGGCATCCTGCGGCGGTTGAGAGAAAAGTCCTCGGCTATAATACCGTCAACGACACGACGAAGCTCATCAGCGGAGAAGTCATCTGCCCCGTCGACCTTAATATACAGTCCGTCACCAACGGTGCAGTTCATCTTCGCGACCGCGCGCGGCCAGCGTCTGCTTATAGCAAGAAACAGAACGAATTGAGCAGTTCTGCGATAGACGTCACAGCCCTGAGGATCGGAATAATAGAGCAGCTTGATGACTCCGCCGCTCGCGGCAACAGCACGGCGCACCGATCCGCGCTCGTTCACGTCCTTCTCCCTCTCGGGAACGTAGTTCAAGGTAAAGACCCTACCCGCAATTTTAGCGGCTATGGGGTCTGTTGAGAGCTTGCCGTGGAAGCGACCAAGCCCATCAAGTATATCGTACAGCGATTTCCCCGTTTCAGCTATTACGGGAATGCCGTCTATGGTCAGATTCATAGCTTCTCCTTTCTTTCATTTACGTAAGATCATATTATATATCGGTTTCTACGTATCACTTTTTGCCTTATACGCGTTCCTCGTGTTTTTCTCCGATTCCGGAGTGCGCGCTTCTTGCAGAGTAAGCACCAGGTTGCCGTTATTTTCCACCGTTTTCAACCCGGACGTACCCCATATTTTCCCACGAGAGTCGACGTTAAGATAGGTTATACCCTCTAAAGACAGACGTCCTAGAAGAGTAGCCAATATTGGCGAGGATTTATATTTGGGCGATACCGCGAGGGCGGTAACCGAAAATACGTTTCCGCGCACCTCTCCGGTCGTAAGAGCGGCAAGCTCGCTATCCGACATTACGGCGTAAACCGCATCGGAGTCCACTAAGAGATCACGAATATCGGATGCAAAGGAACGGCTGCATAAATGATCAATAAGATCTCCGTTGCTTTTATCAATTGATACGGCTGTCAGATTACCCACGTTCTTATAATATATGATCACCTGACAGAAATTGATCATAATAAGAATAACATTCATAACGACAATTGGCCACGCATTGCAGAAAATCGAATATACGGTGCTGATAATTCCTCCGCACATATTGATCACGCGGAGTCTGACGACTGACGTCATAAGCATGGAAATAACGACAAGCACCGTGCCGATATATCCAAATATCTCAAGATAAATATCCATAAGCCTCCTGAAAAGAAAAAGGCTGACGACGCGACACTATCGTCGGTAGTCAACCATTGATCCGCTATTGCGGATATTGCGGTGGTTAGTAGAAACGCCCGCCCTGATGCGAGCCTATACCTCTAGCTTCCTATGAGGGTATTATAGCATATATTGCACAAACAGTCAAGGGTTTTCTTTGAAAATTTGCTCGTTTTCGTCGCTTCAGGGCGGCTTTTCTATACATTATACGTTATGTCGGTCACTCGATCAGCTTTCCGTCTGTGGTAACTGTGACAACTCGCCAGGGTATGAATTTTCCGCTTGCCAGCAGAGCCTTTTTAACCGCGTTTTCTATTCCGGAGCAGCAAGGAACCTCCATTCTGACCACGGTTACGCTCTTTATATCACTATTTGAAATAATGGCGGTAAGCTTATCGGAATAATCCCCCTCGTCAAGCTTGGGACAGCCTATAAGAGTAATACGGTTGCGGATAAAATCGTTATGGAAATTTCCGTACGCGTAAGCCGTGCAATCGGCGGCAACCAGCAGGTTAGCGCCGTGAAAATACGGAGCGTTCGTCGGCACCAGCTTTATCTGCACCGGCCATTGCAGCAGCTGACTTGGAGTGCTCTGCGTTGCAGCCGATACGTTGGCGCGCTTTATCTGTCTTGATGCGGTTCCGGGACAGCCGCAGGGTAAGGAGGGTGACTTAGCCCGGGAAGCAAGCACCGCCGCCTCGTCGTATGCGGGCGCCTCCCTCTCCTCAAAGGTGATAGCTCCGGTGGGACAAGCCGGTAGGCAGTCGCCAAGACCGTCGCAATAGCTTTCTCGCGTGAGCTTTGCTTTGCCGTTTACCATTTCTATCGCTCCCTCGTGACAGGCTGTCGCACAAGCGCCGCAACCGTTACATTTTCCTTCGTTGATCTTTATAATTTTTCTTATCATATTTTTTCTCCTCTATTGACTTTACGTCTCAATTATAGTAAAATCAAGCTTGAAAGTATGTTGTTTTTCCAACAAAATTGTTTTTTTACGTTCATCTTTTATGAAAGGAAAAGAAATGAAATATCCGATAGACAAGGAGCTTTCTCCGTTCTGCTATATAACGCCACCCATAAGAAGTCCAAGGCTTGCGGGCTTTTTAGGCTCGCTTTTGAAAACTCCCAAAAGGATCTTTCGCGATCCTGAGATTTGCGTGAGGAGAGAGTGGATCAGCGGATACGGCGACGGCACGATCGAGGTGCTTATTTACGAGCCAAAAGCTTACGTCATTGACCTTCCTACGCTTATATATTACCACGGCGGAGGATTCTTCTTCGGTGCGTCCTGGCACCACTATGATCTGGCTAAAATATATACGCTAAACACACCAGCAAGGGTAGTTTTCGTCCAGTATAGGCTGGCGCCGAAGCACCCACATCCAATACCAAGCGAGGATTGCTATGCCGCTTACAAGTGGGTGTATGAAAACGCGGAGCTATTGAATATTGACAGAAAGCGCATAGGCGTAGGAGGAGATAGCGCCGGAGGAGCCCTTGCGGCTGCCGTATGTCAGATGGCGAGAGACAGAAGCTTCCCTACTCCGATATTTCAGATGCTCGTATACCCGGTTACCGACAGAAGAATGGATACGGAGTCTAATAGGTTATATACTGACACACCAATGTGGAACTCAAGGCTCTCGAAAATGATGTGGCAGGGGTACGTACCCGATGTGAGCGCTGACAATATACAGTATGCCTCGCCGATGGAGGCCGTCCGATTTGACGGACTTCCGGACGCTTACGTTGAGGTAGCGGAGTACGACTGTCTCTCTGACGAGGGACTTAACTACGCAAATGCTTTACGCGAGGGTGGCGCAAGGGTAACCGTAAATAAAACGGTAGGTACGATGCACGGCTTTGACGTTGTCACCGGAGCGAAGGTATCCGGGGAGGCGATAAGGACACGTGTAAACGCGCTTAAAAAGGGACTTTGGGGTAATGAATAGAGTGTTGATAATCGGTTATCCAGGCGCGGAAAAATCACTCTTGCAAAGGTTCTGTCGCTAAAGCTCGATCTGCCCCTTTACCATCTTGATAAAATCCGGTTTCTCCCAGACGGAGCTCATATTGAAAGAGAGGAGTTCAATAAGAGACTCTCGGTGCTTTCGGCAAGGGAAAAGGGTAATCGACGGCAACCATCAAGGGCCCAGGAGACGAGAATTGCAGCCTCTTATAATGTGATCCTCCCTGATATTCCAAGAGACGTATGTAATGCTTCCATTAAGGCTCGAGTAGGCAAGCATAGAGATGATATTTCATTTATTTCGGAGGAAAACTGCGAGGAATTTTTAACACGGGCGGGGTCTTTTACTGAAAAATCGCTTCCTAAGATATACAATCTGCTGCGAGACGCGAGATACAAAAACGCAATCGTTTTCAGATCGAACGAAGAGATAAACGAGTATTTAGACCATATATAAAAAGTGCAGCACATGCGTTTTTCTTAACAAAAACACATATGCCGCACTTTTTTATTCCGAATCGTTTGTCGTCGTATCAAGGTATGGCTTGATAAGATTTGTCCACACCGTAAGTCCATCCACGTTAAGATGAAGTCCGTCGTCGCTGTAACGGCGATCAAGAGTTCCGTCCTCCGCCGTAAGATGAGAGAACAGGTCAAGATAGACTGCGCCGTGAGACTCCGCTATTTTCTTCAGCTCCGGATTAAGCCTCATTATCGTAGCGTTGGATCTCGCCGCCGATAGCGAGGAATACTCCTCGATCTTGGTGTTCATAGGTATTATTGACATACAGTAAAGCTCGACGTCCGTAATGTTCTTCATTATTCCGTCGACAATTTTTTCGTATCTGTCAAGAATATCAGCTTCCTCCGCACCGCTGATCACGTCATTCGTTCCTATCATTAGGACGACCTTGGATGGTAAGATATCATACGCCGAGATCTTCAGTCTGCCAAGCACACCCGAGGTAGTATCGCCTCCTATACCTCTGTTATAGGTTGCCAAGGGTATATCCCCGTAGTGATCGTCCAGGACGTACAGATCCGTTATGGAGTCTCCTATAAACACGATCTGACCCTTTGCGGCGTTCAGATTCTGAATAGCAAAGGAGGCGCAGTGACTGTTATAGTATTCCTTAACCGGATCTGTAACCTCCGCCTTGTTCTTTAAAACCAGCACAATTGACATCACGGCTACCGCAACAGCTAACAGCGCGGAAAGTGCTGACAAGGAGATGATCGTTAGTTTTCTTTTCATTTTTCCTCACATAGTTATTGGTACATAATAAAAACAGGGTAAGTTGTCTTAATATGGAGCTGTAACACAAAAACAAAGCTTACAAGGATATCATATATTTTTTCAATCTTATGATATCATATCTCGCTTACTTCAAAAAAAGAATTGCGGGAGTTGCGGTGGGAAGCTTCATCTTGATACGGTATACGCCGTCTTTTTCTGTGAAGCCCAGAGGCTCGCGCTCGCCTCGCTCATTTAAATATTCTACACCTCTCAGAGCTTTCTTTGAATAAAGCGGAATATCCTCCAGCCCGTCAAGTGAAAGATTGAATACAGCCGCCATTATTTCTCCGCCCGGAAGGTATCCCGCTCTGAGATACACCTCGGCGTCCTCCGTGTAATATACGGGCAATAAATCATCCTCACCAAGAATATTAACAAACTGCTTCTTCCTCGTTTCGCACAGAAGAGAAAACGCGGTAAAATACTTGAACGGCATATTGGGTGTACCCGAAAAAACGATCACCCTTCCACCGAGGGAATTTTTAAAGGAGGTAACAGCCGGGAACAGCTTTTCATATTCGCCGGTTGCCGCATTTATATGGACCATCCAGGACAGCTCCTCGACGCCGTCTTTTATCGGTATAAGCTGCTGTCTGCCATACTGGGCAGCAAGACTTTTGCCATCGACAATCTCAAGGGATATGACCTTGCCCTGCCAGTCGGCAACCCTTACGCCGATCATTTCAACAAATCCGCGCTTTTCAAGCTTCTCTGCCGCCTTGGCGGAAAGAACTGCCGTGCCCAACAGGAACTCCTCTATTTCGCTGTCATCAAAGCGGTCGATCTCATATTCGTCAAGGAACACGGCGCCCCCCTTTTCATTCGAGTAGTAAAGAGGTAAGCCAAGGCGCTCCAGAACACAGCACCCCCATGGCGCAGCCTTTTCTCCGTGACTACTCTCCACGAACTGATAGTTAGGGATCTTGCTGAGAGGAATTCTACATCCGAAGGGCTTAAGATCCTTCGCAAATTCGGTAAGCCTTTCATAGAATTTCGAGTATTTCGAAAGTTTTTTTCTATATGCTATGCCGGAATTCGGCTCGTAGCTTGCAAGCCTGGTGATCCAATGCTTCGCGCCTGTCGCGCCCTCCAATATAGATGCTGTAAAGTGGGCGTGAAGGAGGGATGCGGAGGTTGAATATCTGTTTTGCGGACAGGTGTCGGTCTCTGCTAAGAAAACGTCAACCTTGTGCTTGGTGGTTTCCTTCAATATTGCTGCTCTGTACAGATTATCCGTGAAGAATCTGAGTCCGCCGTTGGAAATAGAATTGGAATACGGACCGCCGTTGAGTCGCATAATACGGGGATTACCCTCGCCCGCGAACGCCTCCGCTGTATAATCGGAAAATTCGCAGAACGTGCTGGTGTAAATACCGGATACGATACCTTGTATTTTGGGGTCGACCTCATCAAGTCCCTCGCGCATTGCCTTAACGCAGCCCACGATGCCATCGCGCTGAACGTCTACGTACAGATCGGTTAATCGCTTATCCTCGTCGGACGTTCCCTGAGTATGTAGATACAGCTCCTCACGAGTCATATCAGTTCCGGCTCTTCTGTTGAATTCAGCCATATGATATTTGCAAGCGCAGCCCTTCTCTCTTCTGTAAAGAAGACCTAAGTCGTCATCGACCATTACCATTGACGGCCTGTGCTCCGCAAGAATTCTAAACTGACCCTTGATATATTTTCTGAAGTCCGGATCCAGAGGGCAGCAGGTGGACACTCGCTCCTCTCCGGTTACAAGACTGACGGCAGGCTGAAATGGATAAGGGGAGGACGGAGTCGTTATATGGCCGAGAGTCGCTTGAACAAGAACACCGTGCTTGGCGCCAACCTTATCGAGCACTGATCTATAGAGATCGTACTTTTTGCATTGCTTCGTCGCTTTGTCGACGGGCGGCGTCCCCTCTGCGTTAAATTTCATCATAAACATAGCGTGAGTGGTTGCTCCGCTTCTCTGCTGATTGATGATATCCTCGATCAAAAAGTCAAGATGCTCTGTGTCAAGGGGCATAATTGATAGGTTCAGCATACGTTATCCTCCTTTATGAAAAAACGCTTAATATTGACGTTATACCCATACCCGTGTGAAATATTTCGTAACAAAAAGGCATTATAACACACGAGTGCGTAGACGAGTTTTGCCCTATTATAGCACGGTGATGATCAAATGTCAACATATACTCTAACGAAACATTTTCGTATTCTTCAAGCATGCGGGTGCAGATCCTTATCCCAAGCAAACGTCACTCGTATCAAATATACAAGCCATAAAGCTTCATAAAAAGGTATACTTCGGAATTATCGGTGAATACACCGAGCTTGAGCCGGATCAGCGCTTATCTTTTGTTTTGCATTTTTCCTTTAGTTAAATCATAGCTGATAGACAAAAGCCAGGAGACCGTGTCAACGTCGCATTCCTCAAGGGCTGCCGTGAGCCAATGAGCTTTGTTCATATGATACGCGGGATATATGCCCCGCTCTTCCCCTACCAGCGATTCCACTATCTCGGGCGAGCATTTAAAATTGACAATATCAGTTTTTGATTTGTCTCTTTTGCCAAGTTTTTCCCAACTAATTTTCATAGCTACAGCAAACCATTTTCCCGTACCCGTGTGACGAAAAACTGCTGTTTGAAGGTCATACTCAAAGGGATAGTCTGCCTGTACGTTGTAATAGTCTAAAATCAAATCTTCAAGCTTTGCGTGTGTCATAATTTGTCCTCACAAGCTGAATTATAAAGAAGCGGCCACTTTGCCATAGGCGAAAGCAACCGCTTCTTTTATGTTATTTGCGCTGCTTTGCGCGCGGATCTTTGAGAAGGATCAAAGAGTGCCCTTAGAGCCAAGAACGTTAACGATCTTATGGCTGACCATCTTCTTAACCTCTGCACGAGCTACCTTCAGATACTCTCTGGGGTCAAATGCCTCAGGCTTCTCTGCGAATACGCGACGGATACCTGCGGTCATAGCAAGTCTGATATCTGAGTCTATATTGATCTTACATACAGCCATCTTAGCCGCGCGTCTGAGCTGCTCCTCGGGAATGCCTACAGCATCGGGAAGCTTGCCGCCGAGAGCGTTGATCTCAGAAACGCATTCGTGCGCTACGCTGGATGCACCGTGAAGAACGATGGGGAAACCGGGAAGTCTTTTACCAACCTCCTCAAGAATGTCAAATCTGAGAGGCGGAGGAACGAGAACGCCGTGCTCGTTTCTGGTGCACTGCTTTGCTGTGAACTTGTATGCACCGTGAGAGGTACCGATGGAAATAGCGAGAGAGTCAACGCCTGTTCTGGTTACGAACTCCTCTACCTCTTCGGGCTTTGTGTAAGAGGAATGCTCTGCTACTACGTCATCCTCAACGCCCGCGAGAACTCCAAGCTCACCCTCTACGACTACTCCACGCGCGTGGGCGTATTCAACTACCTTCTTGGTGAGAGCGATATTATCCTCGAAGGAGTGGTGAGATCCGTCTATCATAACGGAGGTGAAGCCGCCGTCGATGCAGGACTTACAAACGTCGAAATCTGCGCCGTGGTCAAGATGAAGAGCGAGGTCGATACCGCTATCCTCTACTGCCGCCTTTGCAAGCGCCATAAGGTATGCGTGCTTTGCATACTTTCTCGCTCCGGCGGAAACCTGAAGAATTACAGGGGACTTCTCCTCTGCAGCTGCCTCGGTGATCGCCTGAATGATCTCCATATTGTTAATGTTGAAGGCGCCGATCGCGTATCCGCCCTCGTATGCCTTCTTGAACATTTCCTTAGTTGTTACAAGTGCCATCTTTAATCTCCTTATTTTTCTTTAACAGATACATTGTACACTTTTTTTCGGTAAAAATCAAGTCCTATTTTCAAAGTTAATGAAATATATTTTAAGTTTGTGAAATATGTGCGGTAATAAAAAAGCGCGAAACCTGTATATACCCCTCCATGTTTATAGAAGCAAGTCACAAATGGTGGGGTCCAGACGGGAACAGCGTATATTAAGCAGCTTTGAAAAAGGCACAATAAAAACGGCCTTCCGGAAAAGGATAACGGAATAATTCAGTCTGGATCAACCTTGTATTATACATTTTGATTATAACTTACGTTACGGCATATAAAACATCATACTTTTAAAGTTAATTTTCATCAACAATCGTCAAAAAAACGACGAAACGTAAATACTTGTTGTCATTTTAGACAAAAGTCACATTTCCGTAGAATTAACTTTCCCTTTGCTACTGTCGATGTTTTTTCGAAAACTAGGTACGATATCATACATTATATAAGAGTACCCGAGTGACACAAATGCAAGAACATCTCCGATACAGGATCCTATGGCTCCGCTTGATATATTGTACGTAAAGCAGAACGGACAGCATATAAGCGAAATGATCCTTATGTACTTCTCTTTTTTCAGCCAAAGAGCATCTGTTTGTAACGTTACACCGATGATCAAAAAGATGCTGAAAACATTCTTATAAAGCAATATTCCAATGCCAATAAGCACAATGTTGTTTATGATGAACACAAGCGGTTTGTATTTTTTAAATTGAGGTCGATCGACATTTTGAGCAAAAAATGTGGAAATCGCTCCTGCAACATCCAATACTGCACCGGCGAAAGCTCCCAGCAACACGTATTGAATTATATAAAGCAAGCGAGATGCAAGATTGAAAAACAAAATGAATTTACGTTTTTTTTGCAAATATCCAAGCAGGAAAAACGTAACAGCGAGAATGCCCGCCAGAAATGCAATTATTCTCATGTCTTCTCCTGAAAACATTTTTTCTTATTGTATCATTGAAAAGAATATTTGTCAAGATGCGAGTTATAAATGCGTATAAGAAAACGTCACCTCTTCGCAACAATGCAAGACCGCAAGCACCTCGTGTCAAAATACTCGCTCATAAAGTTCCTAGCAGGTAGATAATAAAACGAAGCAAGTCGACGAGCTTGTTCGTCAGCGAGCGAGTGCAGATTGCTCCACGGTGGTTCGCATAATGCGAGTGGGTGCATCGCACCAAGCGGAAACGCTTGCACCGCATAGGAGTATAAAGGATTTGCTATGCAGCCGAAATCAGAGTGGCATGAGAAAGCGATAGCTTGGTTTACGAAACACTGATTTTTTGAAAATCAGAATTTACAATAGAACTAAAAACAGACAGCCAAAACATTTGTTTTGACTGTCTGTCAAGTATATTAACCTTAGCAAATAAAAAATATTTGAGTGTATCAGCAGGCATTAACAGTACCAATATCTCCTGGTAAAGGACCTAGATTTGCCTCATAACAATATCCAAATGTTTCTTCGTGCTCAAACAGAATACTATCATTTGAGTCAAACTGCTTAATAATATAGCTATAAATTCCGTTCACTACCTTTTTTAACACAAAGGCCCTGTTTGTGTCATCTGTGGGAGTAAGCTTTTTGTAATACCTACCATCAATCATTACTGTAATCTCTGTTTTTTGCCAAACACTATCACAAGGATCAACAAAGAAAACTATATTTTCGTTGCCTTTTATTATATATACATTAGCTTTTTGAAAGAAACGCTGCTGTTCTTCCTTGTTGTATTGCTTTATATTGTTTTCCATTTTATTTTCCTCCAAAAAAATATTAGGAGGGCACGCAAGGCAAATTTTGTTTTCAGCAATGAAGCGTGCCCTGCCTTTTTTTACAAGACCTTTTGCCCGTTTAGGATAGGTCGATTCAAGTATTTTTCCTTGTTCGTCAACAACAATTACGTTTTTTTCTATGGGTGTCATCCCCTTTGCTGTAAACTAAGTCTTCTGTTTGTTGTTATGGGTGCCGTCCCCGACTTAAAACAATTATAACATACGCATGGAAAAATGTCAATATAAAACAGGTAGAAAACCTCTGGATTTAGCTTGGGTGAGAGGTATTCGCCTCTGGCGAAGATTTTTCGCTCCGCCACTGGTGAGCGAGCTTGATCTCACTGTGGTTCGGTCACGCTCGAGGGAAAACAACAATCAGTTGTTTTCTAACGCTCTCGCGCCGCTTCGCTACCCGTGCCTTTTGGGCAAACTGTTTTCAAGATCAGACGTCAAAGCAATCGTTGTCCTCGGCAACCTGCACCTCAAACGAAAACTCGTCGATAATACCGCGAATTACCGCAGCTTTGCGCAGATTCATATGGGTAAAGACCAGCTTTTTCGTTCTTGTCTTTTTTATAGTGTCTAGATTGTTCTCAAGATTGAAGTGCACGAGCTCGGAAACAACGAGGTCAAAGTCCTCTGCAAAAAGCACTGCCGGATAGTCAGAGAAATCTTCCGCCAAATCACCCGTGTAAAGAAGGCGCTTCCCTTCTGCCTCAATCATAAAGGCATAGGACGGAAAAGTGCCGCCAAGAACGTGTCTTGTAGCTATGGCGGTGACAGCGATCTTCTCGTCGCGATAGATCTCGCCGGCATTTATAAGCTCATAGCTTACCCTGTGGAGATTTTTTGTAGTATGAAGCGCGGCAACCCAGGCGCGTAATGCCTCGATGCCGTCTGCCTCCGGCATATATATCTTTACCGAGCGTTCCTCTTTTATGTAATGGGAAAATCTCTTGACAACCGCCGTAAGAGAGCCAGCGTGATCCTCGTGCATATGCGAAATGAACACTGCCCTCAGGTTCTCAAACGGCATGCCGAGATCCTTCATCTTGGTCTCGATATTTCCTCCGCAGTCAAAGACGTAGTAGCTGCCACCCACCTCTACCATATTGACCGAGCAGCTTCTGCCGACCTCGGTCGCGCCATGGCTTGTACCAAGCGTGTAAAATTTAATGCTCATTTTTGCCTCCCGCAGAACTTAGGATTTTTGTAGTCGCATCACTATTATATTACGCCACGGTGCGAAAGTCAATAGTTTCCCGCGACCGACGAGGAGCACTTTGCCACACTCCAAGAACGCAAGTACCTCGTGTCAAAATACTCGCTCATAAAGTTCCTAGCAGGTAGATAATAAAACGAAGCAAGTCGACGAGCTTGTTCGTCAGCGAGCGAGTGCAGATTGCTCCGCGGTAGTTCGCATTTTGCGAACGCAGTGCGCAGCACTAAACGGCACGTTTGCACCGCATAGGAGTATAAGGGATTTGCTATGCAGCCGAAATCGGAGTGGCATATAGTATTTGTGCACTCATTCGTAGAGAAAGAGTGCACAAATACAATTATTTCACATACATAATTAATCCAGAAGGATTCTTTTTATTGTTTGGATCTTGTACTGCTTTAAGTTCAAATCCCCATACTTTTAGCAAGTCAGACAACTTTTTCTTCCCAAAATTTCTCGGGTCAAAATCCGGATATTTTTTGGGTAATAGTAATCCCAAATCACTCATTAACATATATCCATCTTCTTCAGAATTTTCCTCTATGCACTTTCGAACATAGTCCTGGATTTCAACATCTTTGGTGGCACCAGAATCAACCTCGTCTGTTTCTTTTTGCTTGGTTTTGGGTTGCTTTTTAGTAGAAGATGTTTTAGTGGACGTTTTAGTTTCTTGAGGTTCAGTTACCGCTGTAGTTTCTTCACTAATAAGATCAATGTACTTAAATTGGCTACACGCAGTAACGAAGGGACGTGGCGTTTGCTGTTTTCCCATTCCTACTACAATCATACCAGCTTCTCTTAATCTTGCAGCCAATCTTGTAAAATCGCTGTCTGAAGATGCAAGGCAAAATCCATCTACGTTTCCAGCATAAAGAATGTCCATAGCATCAATTATCATTGCTGAGTCTGTGGCATTCTTTCCCGTAGTGTAAGAATATTGCTGCATTGGTGTATCCGTCCTTCTTCTCCGACCTGTTCACGCTTTATGATGACAGAAGCAAGGCAGACCATGCAGATAGAGATGCAAAGGTTGATCCTACGATGATTCAAGCTCTTGAAAAGGCTTTGAAGGTTCTATTCCAACTAATATAAGAGGTT